>CAVGYO010000093.1:0-7056 GCA_963633255.1 Erysipelotrichaceae bacterium | reverse complement strand
AATTATTATTCATTATTCACTATTTATTATTCATTAAAAAAAGTAGAGCCGCACAGTGTGGCGGCTCTACTTTTTTTGGTTTCGATGAGAAGTTATGAGTGCATAATCGGGGACTTCTCTACGCGCTTACACGGCGTTTGCGGTGGCGTGCAACGACAAAGGAGAGATAGGCCAAAATCAGTGCCGAGAAGACCCAAACTTCGTCCGAGAGCGGCGCAAGTTGCCCGATGGGCGGACCTGGAGGGGCTTTGAACGGACCAGTGGTGCTAGCGGTAGTAACGCCCGAATTGAGGTTGCTGAATGGCGTACTTACATCGGCGGCGTAATCGACTTTCGAAGTGCGTGTCGATGAAAAGGAGCGATAACTGCTGCTGCTCGCAAAGACCACGCTGGTCGCGCTAGCCGATGTGGCCGTTATGCGTTTGGTAGCGTTGGTGCCGAGCACATCGTAACGGCGACCTGCCGTTTGTGTGGCTTGCTGCGTGCCACGCGTGTAAGCATTGGTCGATATGCCCATGGTTTTCGCTTTGGTATAACCGTATGCCGCGGGTTCGATAGAAACCATGGTAGGTGCGAAAAAGTCTTCAGCAAAGGCGCTTTCGACGCACCACAAGAGTATTATGCAAATCAGAATTTTACAGATTTTCAATAAACACATTTTCCCTCTTTTTTACCTAATAACCACTTTACGCACGGCGTTGTTGCCCGATTGCGTAGTTATGTTCAACAGATAGAGCCCTTGCGGCAGGGTCAGTTCGGTTGAATGCTGAAAAATATCGTTTTGTTCGTAAATTTTCTGTCCCGCTGCGCCAAATACGGCGATTTTTTCTATCGGTTCGGTAGCAACAACGGCCGCCACGCCACCCTGTCGTGCATAGACTGCCACGGCAAAATCGCTGTTTTGTGTGTCGATGTTGGTAACCGCATCGGAATCGTCGGGCGAGAAGCCGCGGCGTTGCAGGTAGTAGCGCGTGGCGTCGGAGGGCACGCTCTCCAGTTCGAGCATCATGCCATCGAGCAGCGGAATGGTCGTTTGTGTCTGTATATCAAACAGTTGCAGTCCGTATGGGAACGACGACACGCCTTCGAACCAGAGTTTGAAATAACGCTCGTTTTTGCTGCTGCGCTGCAGGTGATAGGCCAGCGGCACATTTTTCACACCGTTCATAATGTTCACTGCCAAGGCGTGGTTGTCGGCTTTGGCGTAGAGAGTTGCCCACGACGAACCTGTTTCTACCCAATCGCCCTCGAAAGTGATGAGTTCGGCATCTTCGCCCTGCTCGAAATCGTCGGAAGCGTCGGCCGATTCGCCCACAAAGAGCGTGCTGTAGTAGTCGCCGCACTGCGCCGTAATGCGCAGCAGCGAGAGATTATCGTCGTCGGTGGCACGCAATGGGCGCACGCTGCGCTGTGCAGGTGCCAAAAGCGGTAGTCCGCCGCCACTTTGGTCGAAAGTACGCGCCATCAGGTGGAACATATTTGGCGTGTATTTCACCGTCAGTTCTTTGGCAGCGGCTTTGGTCTCGACCAATACCGCTTTGAATGGCGGCAGAATGTACTCGTCTTGCGTGGCGGTGTAGCGCGTGCAGGTTTCCATCGACAGCACATCGCTATTTTTCTGGTCGGGAATGTAGTAGAATGTACCCGTGAGCAGGTCGCTGTTGACTTCGAAAAAGCGTTTCAGATTGAAGCCCGCCATCGCTGGATTGCCCACTACAAACAGTTGGCCGTCGCTATTGTTGCTGATGGTTACCGTCATCGAGGTGTCTGTGCCAAATGTTGGCACAAATCCCAATCGGCCGTAGTCCGCTGGGCGGTCGATTTGCTCGGGGTAAAGGCCTTGATAGTCGTATTCGGTATCGGCTTTTGGCAGGCGTACCACCAGTTCGTCCACCGATTTGTCGTCGGCATTGTAGCACCAGAATGCGCCGCCAGTGCCAACTGGATAGGAGAACGACACCGTGTTCGATGTGGAACTCCATGTTACGCTGGTAACATCGATATCGTCGCCCGATTTGCCTTTGGTAGTGGCCGATTTATTGAAAAACGACTGCCAAAAATCGTATGGGTGGCGTGTGCCGCATGAGTTGCCCGCCGAGAAGGGCTTGGCCGAGGCGTAATTGTCGAGCGGCACATACATATCGCCCGACACCACGCCAGTAACGGGGAACGATTTCATCTGCCAGCACTGCGTGAAGATGGGCATTTCGACCCACGCTTTGTTGTACTGAAGCATGTGCTGATTTTCGATTTGCGCTTGCGGCTCGAAGTGGATATTGTGGCATCGGCTTGCGGCGTAGTTGAAGTCGTACGAAATGTAGGGTTGCGCCATCGAATCGACCGACATATACTGCTTGTCGGGTACGCGTGGCGAAGTGTTCAGCACGGGATAGGTGCCGTATCGTCCATGATTTGGAATGATAACATCGGTGTGCGCCAGCGGCACAAATCCGCCACGCACGCTATTGCCATCGGCATCGACCATCTCCCAGTTGCTGTCGTTGTTCCACGAACGGCTGTTGCCCTGCGGTGTCCAGCGCACAGTGTCTGGCACAATGTAGGCACGGAAATAGACCACACCCACAGGACAGCGCGACTGTGTTATTGTATCTACCACGGTGTCGCGGTAGTAACCGTCGGTCAGTAGCATGGCAAAAGTGTAGGAGTAGCCCTGTTTGAGCGTGAAATTCGACTGTTTGGTATCTTTTGTCAGAGTGACACTGTTTTTGTCGGGATTCCAACTCATAAAATCTTTGATGTTTGGAGTCAGAATGTAGCGTGTGGCCTCTTCCGACACAAAATCGGGGTCGGTCGATTCTATCAGTTTCACTGTGTCGAGAAGCACAAGCGAGAAGGTATCGATGGGCAGAACGAACTGCGTGAAATCGTCGGAAACACGCACGCCGCGTATGTAGGCGTTGGATTTTGTGCCTTCGTCGCGCCGCCCCAGCGACAGTTTGTAGCCGCTCAATGGGCAGAGATTGAACACCGCTTTGAGGGGGCGATTGCAGATGGCGTAGCCCGCAGGCGAAGTGCCGTCGATAGGAACTACCGTGCGGCGCAGGTCGCGGTCGGTGGCAGAGTAGGTGATGTAGATATCCACCTCTTCGCGTGCCAAATCGAGCAGCCCGCGTTTGACAAGTTCGCTCAATACGGCATACGAATCGACTACATCGTTTGTCAGATATTCGCGCGACACAGCGTCGATACTGTTCACTTGCAGATTTGGATTCTGCTCGCCAGTGGGATAGTCGATAGGCGTGCGCAGGTCGTACAGGGCGGCCAATATCTGTTCATAGGTGTAGCCGTAGTCGCGTATGTTTGCGGCGTCGGTCGAGTCGGCGGGCGCACCGTGAATCCAGTCGGCTTTGCAGTTGCTGCTGACCGAACCGCTTTTGTACACGCGCATCGAGAGCGTATATTTGCGGTTGCCGCAAATTTGCTCTGGCTCGTCGCTGATGGGCAGCCCATCGAGAGTGAGTTGCACGCGCGGCACAATGGTGATGCTGTGTTTCATGGCGCAGAGTGCCTGCGACAATCCCTGTTTGCTAAACGCCATGCGCAGCGTGATGGTCGAATCGGCGCCACATTCGATTGTTTGTGCAATATAGAGTACATAGTGGTTGCTGCCGTCGTCGTGCGTCTCCATCACATAGCCAATCACTTTGTCGTCGTCGGCGGTGTGTGCCGCCAGCAGGTCGTCGGTCGAACTATAAATCTCGTCGGCATGGTTGGCAACGATGTCGTCGTCGCCAGAGGGCAGCACAATGTAGCCGCAAGTGCCGTCGGGGTCGCGGTTCGTGTATTGTGCCGATGTTATCACACTATTGCCCGTTTCGTTGTACCACTGTCCGTAGAGTTTTGCACCGCTCCAATCGATGCCCGACAGCGATTGAAAATCGACACGCGAGAGCGAGGTGATGTCTGGGCTATCTTCGTCGCACACGGTAGAGGCTTGCACAGCCGAAACCACAGGCGACGAGCCATAAATGCGAATGTCGTCGATCAAAAAGTCGTTACCGCTAGCCGAGGCGCAGTGGTTGGTGATGCGCATGCGGTAATTTTCGTAGTCGTCGTTCGATTCTACCGAGAAAAACACCTGCTGCCAGCCGAGTTTGTCGCTCACTTCGCCTGTGGTGTAGGTAGTGAGTGCGTGTTCCACTCCGCTGTCGTCGATGCCGACCAACTGAAATTGGAACACAGGCGACGAACCGCTTCCTGCCGAGTTTATCCACGCCGAGCAGAACATACGCGAGCCAGCGCAGAGTTGTGCTTGCAGGTCGAGGCTCACCACAACGCCCGGCATCGAAGTGCCGTCGCAGTAGAGCATGTAGCCGTTTTCGGCACCGCTGCGGTTGTAGGCTTCGGTCAGCCACTTGCTACCCGGGCAGCCGTTGCGTGTGGAGTTGATGAACGCATATTCGCCCCAGTAGGGGAATAGCGACTGCACTAGGCGGCTAAACGATGGATTGTCCTCGTCGGCATAGGTGAAACCGTAGGTAGCTTCGTCCCAACCGAGCGGCTTGTTGTAGGCGTGGTAGTCGGTAGTGCCAGGACGGTCATAATCGAAATCGAGTTTGGCGAGCAGCATGTATTTTTCGGCCATTTCGTCATTGGTAATGATGGCTTTGCCCGAACGCTCCTGCACAGGACCAACGCTTTCGCACGCCTGCACATCGACGATAAATTTGGCCACATTCACCCAACTGCCGCTGCCGTAACGCATTTCGAGCGTATAGACCACCTCGCCCACGCTGGTTTCGCTCACTTTCAGGTAGTTACCCGTGATAGTGGGATTGCTCAACACCGTGCCGTTGCGTTTCCAGCGGTATTTGTTGGCACGATAGATGCTGCCGTTGTAGTTTACAAAGTAGTTCGGGAAATCGCTCGTGGATATAAAGTGGTACTGCGCTCCTAAATAGATAGGATTGCAGGTGCCCGCTATCATGTTGTACTCTTCGAGATAGGTGTCGCCCGTGCAAGCCGAGAGCGCATCGGCCATTTCGGAGGCGGGGCGTATCTCGTATATCACACGGAACGAGAGCGTCGGTTCTACTATCTTGCTGGATTCGAAGGTGTAGTCTTTGTAGGCCGATACATCGAGTCCGATATAGTGCGTGTCGGCATCGGGCATGGTGTAGGTGGCCGACGAAGAGCCGAGCGACCTGCCAACGGCAAATGCGCCATAGTCGTTGTTGGTGGTGTTGCTCACGCTCAATCCGCTCGTTACTTTGTGGTCGGTAGCGTAGTCGTACCAACGCCAGTAGCCTTGGAAAGTCGATTCTGGCACTACCAATTTGCACACTTCGCCTTGGGTGGCGTAGATGGTGTAATGCACGGTGTGCGCACCCTGCATATTGCGTGCGTCCCACGCGCGACCAGTAACACCTTTTTGGTGACTGAAACTAACGCTGCCTGTATAGACTTTTTGCAGCAAATCGGCATCGCAGCGCGACACCTTGCCGTTGTATTGGTAGATGCAGCCCAACCGCGCATGCGGATTGTTCACCTGTGTGGCATCGGCAGCGGGTACATGCACCGCTATCTGGTTGCCGTTCTGCACGCTGTAGGTCCAACTGTCGGCAAACTCCTTGTTGTAGAGGGCAATATCAACATTTGTGCCGCTCAAATCTATCGCATAATCGCTGCTTTGCACATTGTCGTCTTGCGTGCCGTCGCTGAAGTAGGTGATTTCGCCTTGGTACAGTTTGCCTTCGACGGTAAAGAGTTGCGTTGCTTCGGCATTCGGAAATTCGTAGTAGATAGGCGACATGGTTATCGCCACCGTATCGACCGTTACTTGGCGCGAAGTAACCTGCTCCATCAGCACATTCAGGGTGTATTGTTGGCCTTCGAACGCTACGGTAACTACCAGCGTATCGTGGCGCGACTGCAACGGGTTGCTGGTCGGCTTATCGACCGTGGTGATGGTGATGTTGCGCCCACTATACGACACATTGGTGGGTGCCAATTCGCCCGTTGCCCAGTGGTAATCTACTATTTGTGCGCCACTGCAATAGGGGCAAGTGGTGGTGTTGCTGCTCTCGTCGTCGCACACCTGTATGTCCGACACATTGATTGGCATGCTTGTGTTGGTTGCCGAAGTGTAGCGCACCTCTATCCATTTCAGGCGATAGGGAATGGTAAATATTTTGGTTTCGCTCTCCCACGGCCAATAGTAGGCACTGGTGATGCCGTCGGTAGACACAGGCAGCAGTTTGCTGTCGGTAACATTGTAGACTGCGCCCTCGTGTTCGTGGTCGAAGTGGTAGATGTGCGTGCTTTGTGTGGTTTTAGTGGTCGTCAGCGAAACATAGTATCTCCCCCCCCAAGAATATGCATCGATGTAGTAACTTTGTCCACCACTCTTATAATATATCTGCGCCGACGACTCGCTGTTGTTGTCTGCTTGCCAAGTAAAACTGTTATCCTGAGTGGACAATTCTTTTAGAGAAATCGTATTTCTACGACTATTACGACTCAAATACCACTTTTTGTTGGTGGTTTTGTAGAGACCAAGGTTGTAGAAGTAGTAGTTTCCCGTTACCCCCTCTGCTAATGCCTCCACCACCCACAGGGCATTCTCCTTGTTGCTGCCGCTATTCAGATTTGTAACGGCAGTTACTGAACCATTACTACCCGAAACGCTACCTTTCAGATGATAGTAGCCATCGACACCAATCACAATGGTGTCGCCCACCTCGAAAGCGTACGCCGAGAGCGACAGACAGACCATCAGGGCCAATGCAAAGAGTGGTCGCACGCTCGTAAACAACTGTTTCATAAAAACTCCTATCAAATAGGGAAAAAATCGCTTGCCAGACTCCGCTGCAACTGCAGACAGCACACACACGGCAGGCCTTGGGAAACCCAATCTTTTTTCACCCTTTTTTTAATAAACCTATTACCAAATGCAAATGTCCGACAACGCGTGTCTGACTTTCACGCGGCAAAGGTACAACAAATATTCATAGATAAGTAACAAATTGTGTTAAAATTCGCAAAAAAAAAAAAAAACGAAAAAAAACTGCCAAAATAGTAACAAATTGAAAGCAG
>CAVGYO010000092.1:0-7102 GCA_963633255.1 Erysipelotrichaceae bacterium | reverse complement strand
TAAGTCTTTTTTTGGTTCTAATTTCTGGTTATTGTTGAATTGTTGAACTGTTGAAGCGAAAAAACAATCTTCAAATCTTCAAATCTTCAAATAATTATCAATTGTCAATTATCAATTGTCTTCTCCGCAAGTTTATGCAGTGCAGGATTTACTGCACCGACCGCTTGCAAGGTGATTTGTGCGGCTTGCTGTCCGACTACGGCAGCGGCAAAAAAGTCGTGCTGCTGCGCAAAAGCAAACGCTGCGCCAGCCAAAAAAGCATCGCCTGCGCCCGTGGTATCGGCAATTTGCGTGGCAAGGCACGGCAGCGTTTTGGTGCGCCGACCGTCGGAGCAGAAAACGCCATCGGCACCGAGCGTGATGTAGAGTCGCTCCACACCAAGCGCATGCAAACGAGCGGCCATGTCGTGCAAATCGGTGCAATCGGCCATCTTTTCGGCCTCCAACCGATTGACTTTCAGCGCAAAAAGTCGTGTCGCTGCGTTTTGAGTCATCGCACACTTCAAGCGTAGGGCTTTGGCGGTTGAAACTGCATCGACAAACAGCGGAACGCGCACATTATCAATCAGATAACGCAACGATTGTTCGCTCAAATTGGTATCGGCCACCACCAAATCGTGCCGATTGATTTCGGCGATGCGAGCAGCCAAAAAATCGGGCGTCATGCGCTCCATCGACGCCATATCGGCCACGGCGGCGAGCATATCGTTGTCGCTGTCGTTCAGGCAAATGTAGAAATTGCTGCGGCAAGCGACGGCCTGCTCTGCAAGCGTCAAATCCATGCCGTTGGCACGGCAGTCGTTCATCAGGTTTTGCCCCAAAAAATCGTCGCCAAAGAGGCTCACAAAACTGACTTGCGCCCCCAGCAGACAGAGATTGTGCGCAATGTTGCGCCCCACGCCGCCAAACGACACGCCTACACGCCCAGGATTGGAATCGCGAAGCAACAGTTCGGCATCGGAATGTGCCGAAATATCGACATTAGCACCGCCAATCACCGCAATTTTCATGGCTCACCGATTTTGCCGTCGCGCATGTGTACCACGCGGTCGCTCATGGCGGCCAGTTCGTCGTCGTGCGTAACGATGAGGATTGTCTGCCCAAAAGTGTCGCGCAGGTCGAAAAATAGGCGGTGCAATTCGGTGCGATTGGCGCTGTCGAGGCTGCCGCTCGGCTCGTCGGCAAAAATCACTTCGGGACGATTGACCAACGCACGCGCCACCGCCACACGCTGTTTCTCGCCACCCGACAGTTGCGACGGCTTGTGTTTGGCGCGGTCGGCAAGTTTCAGATAATCAAGCAGTTCCAACGCTGCACGGGCCGAATCGGCAAAACTTTTCCCAGCAATCAGCGCGGGCATCATCACATTTTCTACCGCCGTAAATTCGGGCAGAAGTTGGTGAAATTGGAACACAAACCCGATGTGCCTGTTGCGAAAATCGGACAGCGCATCGCCTTTCAACGCCAACACATCGGTGCCCGCTATCTCGATGCTTCCGTCGTCGGGACGGTCGAGCGTGCCAAGCAGTTGCAACAGCGTGGTTTTGCCTGCGCCGCTTGGTCCCATAATCGACACAATTTCGCGCGGTGCAATGTGCAAATCGACGCCTTTCAGTACGGGCAGCGTGCCATACGATTTTGTGATGTTTCGAGCCTTTATCATTGATTTTCAGATTGTTGCGATTGAGAATTTGCCGCCGTAATTGTGCGTATGACATGCGATGCCAAGTAGCAGCCAAACACCGCTGGCATATACGACACCGTGCCAACATTCGAGCGTTTGTTGCGTTCGTTTTCGACCACTTCGATCCGCTCGTCGGGCACAATTTCGGGCGAATAAGCCACTGTGATGCCGCGGCGTACGCCCAAACGGTGCAGGTATTTGCGCACCATGTGTGCCAATTTGCAATAGTTCGATTTCGAAATGTCGCAAAGATGCACTTGCGCAGGGTCGAGTTTGCCGCCCGAACCCATGCTCGAAACCGTTGGAATGCCGAGTTTGTGCGCCTCGTAGAGCAGAAAAACCTTCGGGCTGAGCGTGTCGATAGCATCGACCAAAAAGTCGTAATGCGCCGCACGAAGCAGTTCGGCGGTACGCTCGTCGCGCAAAAATTCGGTGTGCAGATGCAGCCGCACATCGGGATTGATATCGCGCAGACGCGCCGCCAGCACCTCGGTTTTGGGCTGCCCCAGCGTCGAGCAGAGTGCGATGAGTTGGCGGTTGCGGTTGCTGTCGGCCACCGTGTCGCCATCGACCAGCGTGAAGCAGCCCACGCCAGCGCGACAGAGCATTTCGGCGGCATACGCACCCACGCCGCCAAGCCCTACCACCAGCACATGCGCTGCCTGCAACTGTGCCAATCGGTCGGCACCAAACATCAATTCTGTACGCTCTTGCCACATTGTTTTGCGCCATTTTCGACTCACAAAAACGGCTCTACAAAGATACAAAATTAGTTTGAAAGTGTGTGGTTTTGAAAATTTAATTGCATTTTTTTGCTGCAAAATTTGTCGTTTCAACCTTTTGTTTGTAAATTTGCAGCGAACTTTTATCCATAAAGAGATATGAAAAAACTATTGTTGCAAAACTTGGGAATCATCATTTTGTTGCTCGGCGTGATTGTTTTGGCGCTCCACTACTTCTCCGAGGCACGCTTAAACGCCTATTTGGCCGTCGGTTTAGGGCTGATTATTGTGGGCATTTTGACTTATTTACTCATCAATAAGTACCTGAAATAGAGCAACTTGCAGATAAAAATCATCTTTTTCTGAAAAAAAGTCCATTTTTGTTTGGTGGGTTTCAGAAAAAGCATTACCTTTGCGGTCGCAAATCCGAATAGCATTTGCTGGTCCTGTAGCTCAATTGAATAGAGTACCACACTACGGATGTGGGGGTTGTGGGTTTGAGCCCCGCCAGGATCACAGAGCAAGAGCAATTTATTGGTTTCCAATAGATTGCTTTCTTTTTTTTGCATGAAAGCATGGAGAACTTTTGAAAAACTTGAAAAACCTTCAAACTTTCTCACTTTCTCACTTTCACACTTTCAAACTCGTCTTGCTACTTGCGACTTGCTACTAAACATTGTCAATTATCAATTGTCAATTAAAAAGTCTATGCTCTACCTTCTATGTTCTAGGCTCTCAAAAAAAACTCCTCACTCCTAACTCCTAACTCAAAAGCACTTCTCACTCCTCACTCCTCACTCCTCACTCGTCACTCGTCTTGCGACTTGCTACTTGCGACTTGCTACTAATAAATTACCAAGCCGACAACGGCCATCAGCACGATGAGCAGTATGGGGTGCACTTTGAGCCATTTGGTAGCGGCAAAAGCCACGGCAAAGAGCAGCCAACTCACCCAATCGGCGCAGTTGGGACCAAAAGTCTCTTCGTTCACGAGTAGCAAGGCGGCAGCGGCTATCAGACCGACAATCGTGGGGCGCAGGCCGCTCATCGCTGCCTCGACATAGGGGTTATTTTTGAAGCGTTGCAACATGCGCGCCACCAACATCATGATGATAAACGACGGCAGCACCAGCGCAAATGTGGCCAACGCCGCCCCAAGCACATTGCCCGACGCCAAATAACCCGCGTATGTGGCGCAGTTGATGCCAATGGGGCCTGGTGTCATCTGCGAAACAGCCACCATGTTGGTAAATTCGGTCGATGTGATCCACGCATAATGCTCCACCAACTCGAACTGTATGAGCGGAATCATGGCTGCACCGCCACCAAAACCGAACAGCCCAATTTTGAAAAATGCGTAGAAAAGTTGCAAATAAACCATCGGAATAAGCCTCTATTTTTCTCCTTTTTTTGCTTTGTGGTCGGCCAGCAGGCGCAGCAACAGACCGCATGCACCCGCCACGGCAATAATCCAAATAGGCGACACACCCAAACGCCAAATCAGCAGTGCCGCCACAATGGGAATCCACACGGTGCGCCAAGTGATTTTTGCCGTTTTTGCCAAATTGAACACAGGCACAGCGATGAGCGCAACCACCGCAGGCCGCACAGCACGAAACATCTTTTCGAGCGCGGGCGTATCCTGATATTTGTTCAGAAACATGGCAAAAATCAGAATAACAACAAACGACGGCAGCGTGGAACCAAATGCGCAAATCACCGCCCCGATGCGCCCAGCAATACGCCGCCCCACCAACACCGAAATGTTGATGGCCAAAACGCCCGGCGCTGTCTGCGCCACTACCAGCATATCGAGAAATTCGTCGCTCGTAATCCAGCCACGGCGCGTAACTACCTCGCGCTCGATGAGCGGAATCATGGCATAACCGCCACCAATGGTAAATGCGCCGATTTTAACAAATGTCCAAAAAAGTTGCCAAAGCACCATAATCGATTTGTAAAAAAGTTGCGCAAAGATAGCGTTTTTTGTCGAATTGTTGATAAGTTTTTTGCGCCAGATAGTAGCAGAACGAAAAAATTTTTGTACTTTTGCTTGATAAAAACGCTTTGTGAAATTATTTGATAATCAGTTAAATTCATTATGTCGGAAGAGATAAAAAACAACGAAAACGGCAACTACGGTGCAAGTAGCATTCAGGTGCTCGAAGGGCTCGAGGCGGTGCGCAAACGCCCTGCCATGTACATTGGCGACATCAGCGAAAAGGGTTTGCACCACTTGGTGTACGAAACGGTGGACAACTCCATCGACGAGGCGCTCGCTGGCTACTGCACACACATCGAAGTTACCATCAACGAAGATAATTCCATCACGGTACAGGACAATGGCCGCGGCATTCCCGTGGATATGCACGAAAAAGAGCATAAATCGGCGTTGGAAGTGGTGATGACGGTACTGCACGCAGGCGGCAAGTTCGACAAAGGCTCGTACAAAGTGTCGGGCGGTCTGCACGGCGTGGGCGTTTCGTGCGTCAATGCGCTATCGACTCACATGAAGTCGCAAGTGTTCCGCGATGGCAAAATATATCAACAAGAGTACGCTTGCGGCAAACCGCTCTACGCTGTGAAAGTGGTCGGCGAAACGCACCTGCGTGGCACGCGCCAGCAGTTTTGGCCCGACGGCACTATATTCAGCACCACTACTTATAAATACGACATCTTGGCCAACCGCATGCGCGAACTGGCGTTCTTGAATGCGGGCATCACCATAAAACTGACCGACCTACGCCCCGACGAAGAGGGCAAAACGCGCGAAGAGATTTTCCACTCGAAAGATGGACTGCGCGAATTTGTGCGCTATGTCGATCAGAGCCGCAAACACCTGTTCGACGATGTGATATACCTGAACACCGAAAAACAGGGTACGCCCATCGAAGTGGCTATCATGTACAACGACGGCTATTCGGAAAATATCCACTCGTATGTAAACAACATCAACACCATCGAGGGCGGCACGCATGTGGCTGGTTTCCGCACCGCACTGACACGCACGCTGAAAAAATATGCCGACGACAACTGCAAAAAAGAACTCGAAAAACTCGAAAAAGAGAAGGTGGACATTTCGGGCGACGACTTCCGCGAAGGCATCACCGCCATCATCTCTATAAAAGTGGCAGAGCCGCAGTTCGAAGGACAGACCAAAACAAAACTCGGCAATAGCGAGGTGGCTGGCGCTGTGCAACAGGCCGTAGGCGAAGCCCTGTCGAACTATTTGGAAGAACACCCCGACGAAGCGAAAATCATCGTCGAAAAAGTGCTGCTGGCAGCGCGCGCGCGTGTGGCTGCACGCAAAGCACGCGAAACGGTGCAACGCAAATCGCCACTGTCGGGCGGCGGACTGCCTGGCAAACTGTCGGACTGCTCGGGCAAAGACCCGTCGGTGTGCGAACTGTTCCTCGTCGAGGGCGACTCGGCAGGCGGTTCGGCGGTGCAGGGACGCAATAGCAAATTCCAAGCCATTTTGCCTCTGCGCGGTAAAATCCTGAATGTGGAAAAAGCCATGTTCCACAAGGCGTTCGAGAGCGAAGAGATTCGCAACATCTACACCGCACTCGGTGTGTCGATTGGCACGCCAGACGACGACAAAGCGTTGAACATCGAAAAACTGCGCTACCACAAAGTCATCATCATGACCGATGCCGATGTCGATGGTTCGCACATTGCCACGCTGATTCTCACCTTCTTCTTCCGCTACATGAAAGAACTCATCGAGAACGGCTATATCTACATTGCCACACCACCACTCTACCTGTGCAAAAAAGGCAAAGTGGCGCAATACTGCTGGACCGAAGAGCAACGCCTCGCATTTATCGACCAGTACGGCGGTGGCGCAGAAGGCGGCATTTGGCAACAACGCTACAAAGGTTTGGGCGAAATGAACCCCGAACAACTGTGGGCAACGACCATGGACCCCGAAAACCGCACATTGCGCCAAGTAACGCTATCGAACGCAGCCGAAGCCGACCAAGTTTTCTCCATGCTGATGGGCGACGAAGTAGGACCACGCCGCGAATTTATCGAAGCAAACGCCACCTATGCCAATATCGATGCATAGACCGACAACAACTAGCGGATTATCTCTGTTGAATTAGAACAAAAAGGGGAAAACGGTGCGTTTTTCCCTTTTTGTTGGACTTCCACATCATCTTCCACGCAAATAAGGATTAAGACTCTCTCTTGTCAGGTCTTTTAGTTCTTTCATTTTTTCTTCCACACCATCTTCCACGCAAACAAGGATTGTAGAGACGCAGCATGCCGTTTACTTGCTGCCCACGAACCACACACACCGAACCGACCTCAATGCGTTATAGAGCCGAAAAAATTCGGGCGGCATTTTTTTAAGAAAAAATTTGCTTGTCTTCAAATTTTTTCTTACCTTTGCTTGCACAATAACACACCGAAGTGCAGAAATTCTGCCCTCTCTCCCAGCAATGGGGGGGGGGCAACTCTTTGATTATCAGGAAGTTATAACATTTTTAATGTAGCGCATTTCGGGGAGTAGAAAGAGTTTTAGAAAGTTGTATGATGCGTTTTTTGGTCGCACTTCGTTGATGGTTCGCATTAGAAAGTATCGAAATTATGTCTGTATTGTGTCGCATACCTACACTGTTGATCTGTTTTGAAAACGAGTTGGCGCTGGCAGAACTGCCGCTATTTCGTGGTGCAGTGGCATCGAAAG
>CAVGYO010000091.1:0-7152 GCA_963633255.1 Erysipelotrichaceae bacterium | reverse complement strand
TTTAGAACCAAGTCGCATCGCGGCTGGAGTCGCTGCGTTTTTCGTATTTCAGATCTTGCAACATCGAGGCATTCACACCGATGGTTACCAAGTACGATTTGTAGAGCCCAAACGGCGAAACGCTGGCCGAAAGCCGCCAGCAGTGCAGGTCGCGCACGATGGAGAAGGTCATCTGCGTAACTTTCAACTCTTTCAGGTCGAACGAGCCGCTGTAGTTCAGTTTCCATTTTGGCGTGGGGTTCACATGTCCCGAAAAACTGAGGTTGTGCGTCCATTCGCGCTTGTAGTCCATCTTTTCGTAGTCGAAAGTGCTGCCTGTGCGCCACGCTACGGAGTAGTTCACCGTGAAACTCCACGAAAATTCGGGCTTCATGTAGCCCTCTTCGTCGGCGGTAACATTGGCCGATTTGTCTTTCTTTGCATCTTTGTCGATGTTCGACGGCTCGTCCATGTTGAAATCGACATCGTTGGCCATCGGGTCGCGCTCCTCTTCGTCGGAACTTTTGTTTTTGTCCTTCTTTTTGAATGTGTTGTTGTCGATGGTGTATTGGAATGAGGTGCCTGTTCCCAAAAATCTCGGGAAATTGCGTAACTCGTTGATTCTGACTGGATTGCCGTAACTGTTCAACCCATATTTGTAGGGGTCCCACGCGCCAGCAAGGTTCAACGAAAACGATTTGGTCAGTTTCAGGCGCAGGCTGGTGTTGAAATTTTGCAGTCGCAGCGAATCGGCGGCAAAGTTGTAGCCGCCCGAAATGGTGAAATTGTCGATGAGGCTCACCTTTTTATATTGTGTAGTGCCTGCCTCTTCCGATTTTTTGCGGTCTTTCACCTTCATCTCCACATTGTTGCTCAGCGACCAGTTTATCGCTGCCTGCATACCGCGCCCAGGCACGCCATACATGCCATTGGCGTAGGGCGAGTAGGTTACCAATTCGTGGCTCACCTTGTCGATGTTGTCTTTATCGACGATTATTTTGTCGTAGGTGTCGTAAAATTTCCAAATTTTGTCCTCCCAATCGGGGTGATAGTTGAACGATACCGACGGCGTCAGCACATGGCGAATGCGATCGACTTTGTCGCCAAACAGTTTGCGAATGGGCGTGTAGTAACCATACAGTTTTGTCTGCATACTGATGCCCGCCGTAAAGTCGTACACATTGTAAAAGCCCGTTACTGTGTCGAGTACCTCTTGCTGCAGTTGCTTGTCCCACGAGCGGTTCACTTTGTTGAAATACATGCGGTCTTGAAAAGTGAAATTTGGCGTGATTGTCAGGTACTTAAACAGCGTGAACGAGGCGGCAATAGGCAGTTTGTGGTTGATGGCGTTGCGCCAATCTTTGGTGAATTTCGACTGGGTAAATTTGCTCTCTTTGCACGAAATGCTGTTGGCAAAAGTCATGTTGTACGAGAGGTAAATTTTCTCGTAAAATCGCTCTTTGCCCACGGGATTTTTGCGTTTGAACGGATAGACGCGGCTCATGTTCACGGTCAGATTGGGCAGCGTGAGCGAGATGGTCGAGTCCTGCGAACGCTGGGTTACAAGGGCGTTTACCGATATGCTCCACGGACTTTCGGGGAAGCGTTGTGTGTAACTTACGCTCGAACTGGTGATGTTTTTCGACTGTTCGGCGGGGTTGTAGTAGTTGTTCACATTGCTGTGGCTGTAGCCGCTGGTCGAAAAATCGACCGATGCCGAAAAATTCGAGTATTGGCTCGCTTTCGCATCTTGGCGGTGCGTCCATGTCAGTTTGAAGTTGCGGTATTTCTGATAGCCAGGCAGATCTTTTTCGCCATAAACATCTTCGCGGTAGGTGGCGCGGAAGTTGCCGCTGAATTTGTAGCGCAGTGCGTAGGTGCTTCCCAACTGCACGCCCCAAGTGCCTTTTGTGTAGATTTCGCCCGTCAGTTCAAGGTCGATATGGTCGCTGATGGCAAAGTAGTAACCGCCGTTTTTCAGAAACAGACCACGCTCCATCTCGTCGCCATACGACGGCATGATGATACCCGACGAATAACTCGATGTGAAGGGGAAAAATCCGAACGGCACCGCCAGCGGCAACGGCACATCGGCCAGCACCAAATAGGCGGGTCCCGCTGCAATATGGCTGCCAGGACGCACTTTGGCTTTGGTCAGTTGCAGATAAAAGTGCGGGTGGTCGTGGTTATCGCAGGTGGTGTATTTGCCGCCCTGCATAAACATATCTTCGTTTTCGAGCCGTTTGGCTTTGTCGGCCACAATGTAGCCTTCGCCCTGTTGCGTTACGCCACCGCGTATGAAACCGCGCCGCGAACGGAAGTTGTACGACATCTCTTTCGACGAGTAGGGCTGGTCGCCATCTTTGAACACAGGCAGTCCCACATCGTTGCCGAGGCTGTCGGTTTTGCCCATGGCATACACGGTGCTGCTGTCCATGCTCATGCGTATGATTTCGGCTTCGAGTTCGATGGGGCGTTCCTGCGCATAACGCACATTGCTGCTGCCATACAAAAATCCGATGCCTGTGCCGTAGAAGATGATGGAGTCGTTGCAGTGGTAGTGTATCGGTGCGTCGATGTCGTCGTTTTTTTCGCGCTTGGTGGGGGCTTGCACGGTCGAGTCGGCTGGCAAGGCTGCAATTTCTGTCGTGTCGAGCATATTTTCTGCCGTATCGAGCGCATTTTCTATGGTGTCGATGGCGTTTTCAAGGGTGCGCAACGAATCTGTTGGCACATTTTCGGCTGCAAAAGCACGCAAAATGCCAACGGTCAAAAGAACTATTGTAACTGTTAATCCCTTGAACCTCAATGTTTTATCGATAGTCGCAACTTGTGTCGCATATAATTTACAAAGGTACAAAAAAACTTGCGAATTTTCGCACGCTTTTTTCGTTGAACGAAAAAAATGGTATCAGAAATTCCGCTACTTGACGAAAAATGACTACCTTTGTAGGCATCAAAATCGAGAGAATAATGAAAGGAATTGCATCGATAGGGCGTTACGCAATGCTGATGGGGCGCACTTTTTCCCGACCCGACAACTGGAAAATGTTTTGGCGGCAACTGCCCAAAGAGATTATCAAATTGGGCTACGACTCCATCTTTCTGATACTGATTATTTCGGTGTTTATGGGTGTAATTATGACGATGCAGGTGGTGCTGAATACCGAAAATCCGCTTTTGCCACGCTACACCACAGGTCTGATGTTGCGCGACACCTATCTGCTCGAATTTTCGAGTACTATCATGTGTCTGCTGCTGGCGGGCAAAGTCGGTTCCAACATCGCCTCCGAAATTGGCTCCATGCGTGTGTCGGAACAGATCGATGCACTCGAAATTATGGGCGTCAATTCGGCCAACTACCTCATTCTGCCGAAAATTGTCGGTTTGGTGGTTTTCATGCCCGTGCTGGTAACGCTCTGCGTGGTCATCGGACTGCTGGGCGGCGTTGGTGTGGCGCGCTTCACCGACATGATAACGATGGACGATTTTATCTACGGTTTGCAGTACGCTTTCATTCCGTTCTATTTCACCTATAGCATGGTCAAATCCGTCATTTTTGGCTTCATCATCGCTTCGGTGGCGGCCTACTACGGCTACTACGCCTATGGTGGCGCTCTCGAAGTGGGACACGCCAGCACGCACGCCGTCGTCAAAAGCAGCATCATCATGTTGCTCGCCGACATCATCATCACGCAGTTAATGCTGAATTAGTTAGCAGTGTTCTTGAGTGAGGAGTTAGGAATTAGGAGTGAGGAGTTTTTTAGTGTGAAAGTATGAAGGTGAGAAAGTTTTTTCATTTGAAAATTTGAAGATTTGAAAATTGAGGCGTTTCGGAACGCGAAAATTCTTAATTCTAAATTCATAACTCATAATTAAACGAAGGCGTTCCCCCTTCGGGGAAAACGGAATAAATTCTTGCGACTTGCTACTTGCGACTTGCTACTAAACAGAAATTAGAATTTTTGCGACAAGCGAGAGCAGAGCCAAACTTGTTTGAGCTATGCCGAGCGGAGCAAAAATGCGTGAAACGAAATTAGAAATATACAAAGAGTGTTTAACCAATTAAATTAAAACGCCTATGAGAAAACTCAGATTTTTTGCAGCCTTGTGCTGCACGGCACTGCTATTTGCAGCGTGTGAAAAGGACGAGCCGAAAACCAACGAAGCCGCTACTGGCACAGTAAATGGTCATGACTGGGTAAACCTTGGCTTGCCGAGCGGCACTAAATGGGCTACCTGCAATGTAGGCGCAACAAACCCCGAAGAGTACGGCAACTACTACGCTTGGGGCGAAACTACTACAAAAGACTATTACGACTGGGATACCTACAAATATGGTTCGGCGTACGACGAACTGACCAAATACTGCAACAACAGCAGTTATGGTAAAGGTGGCTTTACCGACAACCTAACCACACTTGTAGCCTCCGACGATGCTGCCACGGCCAACTGGGGCGGCAAATGGCGTACGCCAACCGATGCAGAGTGGCAAGAACTCATCGACAACTGCGACTGGACTTGGACGGACGACTACAATGGCACAGGTGTTGCAGGCCGCATAGTTACAAGCAAAACAAACGGCAACACCATTTTTCTCCCTGCGGCGGGCTATCGCAGCTACGACGACCTGGGCGACGCGGGTCTCAACGGCTACTACTGGTCGAGTTCGCTCAGCACAGGCAGCCCGAGCGGCGCGTGGCTCGCGTGCTTCGACTCGGGCAATGTGGACAGGGGCAGCAGCCACCGCTACTGTGGGCAATCCGTTCGCCCTGTTCTTAAATAGTCGCAAGAAAAATGAGGAGTGAGGAATTAGGAGTTAGGAGTGAGGAGTTTTTTAGTGTGAAAGTATGAAGGTTTGAAAGTGCGAAAGTGCCTTTCCCCCTTCGGGGAAAACGGGAAAGGGGGCTACGAGCAAAGCAATAAATAATAAACAATGAATAATGAATAATAATTGTGGCGTTGTTGATACCGACAACTAGAAATTAGAAATCTAGAAATCAGAAATTAACGCTAATGCGTTAAACCAATCAACCGATCAACCGATCAACCAGAAATTAGAAGTAATCCTCCATTACCAATTAAAAAATGATTCAGGTAAACAATCTCAATAAGTCGTTCGACGGCAAGCAGGTGCTCCACGACATCACCGCCACATTTATGCACGGCAAGGTGAACCAGATAATAGGGCAGAGCGGTTCGGGCAAAACGGTGCTGATGAAGAGCGTCATCGGGCTTTTCCCCATCGATTCGGGCGAAGTGCTTTACGATGGACGAAATCTCGCCAAAATGACTCCGAAAGAGGTGAAACTTTTGCGCCGCGAAGTGGGTATGCTTTTTCAGGGCTCGGCCTTATTCGACTCGCTTTCGGTGATCGAAAATGTGATGTTCCCACTCGAAATGTTTGCCAGCATGACCACCATCGAGATGGAGCAGCGCGCCAAATTTTGCCTCGAACGCGTCGATCTGAATCCAAACGCTTACAACCTTGCACCGTCCGAAATATCGGGCGGAATGCAGAAACGCGTGGCCATTGCGCGCGCCATCGCACTGAACCCGAAATACCTCTTTTGCGACGAACCAAACTCTGGCCTCGACCCCGTAACATCGCTCGTCATCGACCGCCTGATAGAGGACATCACTACCGAGTATAACATCACCACGGTGGTGAACACGCACGACATGAACTCCGTGATGGAAATCGGGGCGAACATTGTGCTGATCGACAAGGGAAAAATCGCTTGGACAGGCTCGAAAGAGGATATTTTCACCGCCGAAAACGAAACGCTCAACAACTTTGTTTTCGCCTCGAACCTGTTCAAAAAAGTGAAGACAGCCATGACCAAATAGGTCGATTGTTGATAACTTCCCGATAAAAAGCGCATTTATACCGACAAAATAGCGTACTTTTGCGAAAATAAAAAGAACGATAACCCTAAAAACACAATCCCATGGCAGAGAAGACAAGATATTCAGACGAAGAGTTGGAGGAGTTCCGCGTGCTGATTCAGGACAAACTGGACAAAGCCATGCACGAGTATGCCGAATATAGTTCGTATGTCAACAACTCCGACGGCAACGATGTAACCGACACATCGCCCACCTTCAAAACGCTCGAAGAGGGCGCTACCACGCTATCGAAAGAGGAGAGCGGCCGCTTGGCACAACGCCAAATGGAGTTTATTCAGCATCTGCAGGCGGCGTTGGTGCGCATTCAGAACAAAACCTACGGCATCTGCCGCGAAACGGGCAAACTCATTCCAAAAGAACGCCTGCGCGCTGTGCCGCACGCCACCCTCAGCATCGAAGCCAAACAAAAGCGGAAATAACGCCTGCTGTGCGCCTACGGCGTGCCAGTAGCGTACAACGAAAGACGGAAACGCGTGTGCGTCTCCGTCTTTTTGCTTTCGGGGTCAATCAACCCTCATTTACTTCTTGTCGCAAGCGGGTTTCTCGCCTTTGCAACAGGGCTTTTCACCTTTTTTGCAGCAGGGTTTTTCGCCTTTGCAGCATTTTGGCGCGTCTTTTTTGCAGCAAGGTTTGTCGATCTCTTCGAGCAACGCTTTCTGTTCGGCAATGCTCAATTCGTCGATTTTCTCGAATTTGGCTTTGATTTCGGCGCATTTGGCTTCGCGTTCGGCGAGACGAGCAACTTCGGCAGCGTGGTGTTCTTCGCATTTAGCAATGCGTTTTTCGACCAAGGCTTTGCGTTGTGCAATCAGAGCGGCTTGCTCTTCGGCAGCCAGTTCGTCGAATTTTTCCCATTTGGCCATCATTTCGTCGATGGCAGCGCGCTCTTCTTCGCTCAATTTGCAGCATTTGCCTTTTTCGGGGTGTTCGCAAGCGGGCTTTTCGGCTTCTTGTTTGTCGCACGCATTGCCGCAGCACGAGGCGCAGGTGATGATGGCCGCAACGGCACACATCGTCAAAAATAGTTTTTTCATAGTCGTAAAAAATTAAAAGTGAATAATAACCGTATTTTCAAATTGTTAGTCGCGAGATATGAGTAGCAAGAGAGTGAGAAAGTGTGAAAGTTCGTAAAGTTTATCAAGTTTATCAAGTTTATAAAGTTTTGTTGAAGCGAAAAAGCAATCTTCAAATCTTCAAATCTTCAAATTTTCAAATCTTCAAATTTTCAAATCTTCAAATCCCTAATGAATTGCTTTCAAATTT
>CAVGYO010000090.1:0-7258 GCA_963633255.1 Erysipelotrichaceae bacterium | reverse complement strand
CAATCAACTAACCAAACAAAATACTATGAAAAAACATCTTTTTGGAGCGGCGGCCTGCTTGGCTGTACTCCTTACAGCGTGCGGACACAATGCCGCAGAGAAATCCGAACCGGTTGGCACCACAGGCGAAGCCGTCGATTTGGGCTTGAGTGTGAAATGGGGCGACCACAATGTGGGTGCTACAATGCCCGAAGAGTCGGGCAACCATTACGCTTGGGGCGAAGTGAAAGGGAAATCGTTTTACGACTGGAACACCTACAGTTATGGCGACGACTACGACAAACTGACCAAGTATTGCAACGACACCACCTTTGCCAAAAACGGTCAGCCCGACAACAAAATCGCGCTCGACCTCGACGACGATGTGGCCCGTACACTTTGGGGCGGCACTTGGCGTATGCCTACAAAAGCAGAGGCGCAAGAACTTATCGATAGTTGTGCGTGGAATCTTGTGCGCAAAAATGGTGTGATGGGCTATCTGATAGTCGGCAAAAACAGCAATTCGATATTTCTGCCAGCGGCTGGCTATCGCAGCAACGACGGCTTTGGCAGTGTTGGCGTGTATGGCTACTACTGGACAAACACTCTCTTCGAGAGCAATCCAAGCGTGGCTTACGAGTTGATTTTCAACACCTACTCCGTGCAAATCATTGGCGATTACCGTTTCGATGGGCGCACCATTCGTCCCGTTTGCGATTGATACGATGGACTACACCGAACTGAATATCGACGAGCGCGCCGAGCGTGCCGAAAACTATTTTCGTGCTGGCTACAACTGCGCCCAAGCGGTTTATATGGCCTACGCCGACCTGTTTGGCATGGACCCCGATTTGGCGGCCAAGGTGAGCGCACCGCTCGGTGGCGGTATGGGACGGCTACGCGAGGTGTGCGGCGCATGTAGCGGTATGTTTTTGGTGGCGGGCTTGGCCATTCCAGCCAATAATCCGCAGGACAAAGCCGCCAAGGCAGCCAATTACAAAATGGTGCAAGATTTGGCAGCCGACTTTCGCGCCGAAAATGGCTCTATCATCTGCCGCGAACTGCTTGGACTCGACCACAAAACCGACGCCCCCACGCCCGAAGAGCGCACCGAAACCTACTACAAAAAGCGTCCCTGCGCCGAATTGGTGCGCATTGCCGCCAAAATTGTAGGCGAAAAATTGCACAATTTGTAGATTGACAAAAAAATCGCTACATTTGCAAACGAGTTTAAGGGGCGTGTTATGCGTATTCTGATTCAGCGTGTTTTGCACGCGTCGGTAACCATCGCTGGCGAAACTAAATCGAAAATAGGGCGTGGGCTGCTGGTGCTGCTGGGCATCGAAGAAGCCGATAGCGAAGCCGATTGCGACTATCTGACGAGCAAACTCGTCAATCTGCGCATATTCGACGACGACAATGGCGTGATGAACCGCTCGCTCATCGACATCGGCGGCGAACTGCTTGTGGTGAGCCAATTTACGCTCTATGCGCAGACCGCCAAAGGCAACCGCCCGTCGTACATACGCGCTGCCAAACCCGACATCGCTGTGCCGCTCTACACGCATTTTTGCGCCGAAGCCGCACAAAAACTGGGCAAACCTGTGCAAACAGGCGTTTTCGGCGCCGATATGCAAGTGGCACTTACCAACGATGGTCCTGTTACCATCTGGATCGATTCCAAATCGAAATAATTTATTGTAAAACAAATAATAACCCCCAAAAAAAGAAAACCATGGAAAAAATGAAAGAACTCTACGCGCAGTACAACTGCAACCTGAACGATGCTGATGTACACGCCGCAGTCGAAAAAATTGTGGCCGAAAATTTCGAGCGCAACAACAACCGTGAAGTGTGGAAAAAGTGCCTCAACTCCATCGATTTGACCTCGCTCAACGGCACCGATACCGAAGAGAAAATCGGCGCAATGATGCAAAAAGTGAACGATTTCAAAGCGAATTTCCCCGAACTGCCCAATGTGGCTGCCGTGTGCGTATATCCGTCGCTGGTGCCAGTGTCGCGCGCTGTGCTCGACAAAGGCAACGGTGTGAACATTGCTGCCGTGGCGGCTTGCTTCCCTGCCTCGCAGTCGTTTATCGAGGTGAAAGTGGCCGAAACCGCCATGACCGTCAAGGCGGGCGCCGACGAAATTGATGTGGTTATCTCGATTGGCAAATTTTTCAGCGGTCTGCACAGCGAAGTTTACGACGAACTGCGCGAACTGAAAGACGCTTGTGGCAAAGCCCATCTGAAAGTGATTCTCGAAAGCGGTGCGCTGCACAACGCTGTCGAAGTGAAACAGGCGTCGCTCATTGCCATTGCTGCAGGTGCCGATTTCATCAAAACATCGACAGGCAAAACCGAACCAGCCGCCACGCTCGAAGCAGCGTATGTCATGTGCGGTGCTATCAAAGAGTACTACGAAAAGACGGGCATCAAAATCGGTTTCAAGCCTGCTGGCGGCGTCTCGACCACCGACGAGGCCGTGAAATTCTACAGCGTTGTCGAAGCCGTGCTTGGCGAAGAGTGGCTCAACAACAAACTGTTCCGCTTTGGCGCAAGCCGCTTGGCCAACAACCTGCTCAGCAGCCTCGAAGGCAAAGAGGTGAAGTATTTCTAAACCCCAAAAGTCAAAATTGCGGCGGCAGTGGGCGGTAATGCGCTGCTGTCGCTGCAATAAATTTTAACACAATGAAAAAAATTACAACAATTATTGCAGCGTTGGTATTTTTCCCGCTGTTTGTAGAATCTCTGTGGGCTGGCGAAAACTTTAAGTTGCGTGTCGAAGGACCCGAAGCAAGGTATAACATGGTGCGTGTAACCAACAATTCGTCGCTCCCGTCGTTGGACTGCACGGTTTATCTTTTGAGCAAAGATGGCGAAAAATATACCGTACGCTCGTCGGTTGGTTTTTTTCGTACCAATGGCAGTGGCGACACCGATAGCAAAAAGTTCGACTTGAATCGTGGCGACTGGTTGGGCGTAGCGTTGCCCGATGGTGTCGAAAATGTGTCGTGCGTCATTTCGTACTTGGATTTGCCAATTTGGGACATTGTTGAGATTACAATCATCAATGTCAGTGGCGGTGCCTATTCTGTGGGACAAGAATTTTAAGGAAAAACTATGAAAAAACTTCTTTTTGGCGCATTATGTGCCGTGATGTTTGTCTGCACCAGTTGCGACAGTGTGGCAAATTTTGCCGATAGCGACACCATGAAACGGTGGGTGTTTGTGCAGTGCTCCAGCAGTGCCGACCTTGCAGCGGTGTTCGACGACTATGTGCTTTCGCTCACGCCACAGGACGGCGAGCCAGCGGCGACTTTTGGCACGGGCTGCGACTATCTGTTGGTCGATTTTTTTGCCACTGAATTCCGCTTTCGGCGCGAAGCAGGGCGTTATCCCGCCTACGACGACGAAGATGGTTGGCTCATGCGGCTCGACAAAGAGAAATGCGAACAGTTTGCGCACGAAGTTTACCAAACCGACATGACCGATTGGGACGAAAGTTGGGGCGAAGCAAACTTTGCCGAAGTCGCCAAATTGTCGAACAAAAAGTATGCGTCGGCCATGCGCAAAATCTACAACGGCTATATCGAGCAGATGCAAAAACGCGCCGATGAAACCGTCCATTTTTTGGGCTACCGCAACCAAGCCGAGAACGACGAAAATCTGCGTTTTGCTACCTACGATTTGACCTACCGTTTTGGCGACGACCTCTATGTGCTTGTCTGGTTTGTAGAGTATGCCGACGGTACGCGCGAGTGGATTTTGCGCGACACCAGCAAGTCGATTTGGGGCGTACTGCCCAAATAACGGCCTTGTTGCTGTTCGGATTTCTCCGATTGGCGCATTTGAAAAAAAGCCCCTGAACCAAACTTGATTCAGGGGCTTTCGGCTTTATCAATCAGTTTAAGTTACTGAATGCTGATTGTAAAGGTGTAATCGGTGGCTACAAATGCCTTTAAGATCGTTCCTGCAGGAAGGTGTACCTCTCTGTTTGAGGCAAGTACAGCATCGCCATCGCCATCGAAAACGATATCGTCCGATTCAAATTCTATCGAACGCCCGTTGAAGGCCGTTGTCGATACTGGATGGAAAATGATTTGACCGTTCGACTCGCCAAATACGCGCGCTTCCCTTGTTGTAACCTGCACTTCTACCGCTGTCCCTTTTTGTATTAGTATGGTTTCGCCGTCATCGTCGTATATGTCGGCTCCGACAACACATGGTATGGTTGTCGTCCCGTTACTTAACGATGAAATTGCTTGCGTCGTTTTCATTGACACAATGGTTCCAGCGGAAAGCGTAACTTTTTTCTTTTCGATTTGTGCCATGCACACAAGTGGAAGCAGGCACAGACTGCAAAACAGTATTTTTTTCATTGTTTAGATATTGAAAGATGATGAAAAATGCCTTGTCGGGACGACGGCAAGGCTTGCTTTATCGGAAGTTACTTTGTAAACTCGATGACGATTCCGCTCACGACAATGGCACTTTCGTATTTTGTGAGACCAAGTCCAAAAAATGAGGCTTTTTCGCGATTGACCTGTTCCATCGTTACATTTACAAGTGCTTGTGAACCTTTCAATTTCGCTTCTTTCACCAAAGCGGCATAAGCGCTTTGTTGCAGTTGTTTGGCGTCAAATTTCATTTTTTGTGTGTATACGACATGCGTTTGTACATGTTTTACCACTTTGTAGTTGGCTTCGGACAAAACCACTTGCGTTTGGTTCATGTTCAAGTTCGACGAATTGTTCAGGTATCTGCCTGTGGAACAACTTGTGAAGCAGAGTGTTGTAAATGCGGCTATGCCTAAAATTACTTTTTTCATGATTGTTATTGTTTTTTTTTGCCTTGTGTCTCCTTGTTGGCGGGTTAAAAGTTTGGATATAAAAAAAGCGTGGAGACATTGCTTGTCTTTTCGAGGTATCGGCAAACACCCATGCACTAACAAACAATCTCACCACGCTATTTGCCGCTCCACAAGGAGCAGCAAAGCGCAGTCGTCCGGATTGTCCCAGTGCATTTTGAAAATTTTGCCGATTTTCGAAAAGGGAAACAAACGCTTTTATTATGTACGCCGACCACAAACGACCGCTGTCGCTTGTTTGCGCTGTTCGGCACGGCAAAGGTAAACATTTATTTTGAAACAACAAAACTTGTGCGTACTTTCCGCCTTTTTTGCTAACTTTGTGAGTCGTTTTTTGGGGTATGGAAATTGTTTCCGACATACGCACGCTCGACTGCGAAACCTACGCTACCATCGGCTTTTTCGATGGCGTGCATCGTGGGCATCGCTTTCTGCTCGACGAGTTGAAAACGCGTGCCGCGCGCGCTGGTTTGCCGTCGCTGGTGGTGTCGTTTGCCGACTCGCCAGCGCGTGTGCTGTCGCCAAATGCGTCGGTGCGGCTGCTTACCACGCCGCTCGAAAAGATGGCGCATTTACGCCAAATCGGCATCGATTATTGCCTGATGCTCGACTTCGACGAGAAATTGGTAGAGCGCACTGCGGCACAGTTTCTCACGCTGCTCCGCGACCATTTTGGCGTGCGGCGGCTGTTGCTTGGCTACGACCACCGTTTTGGCAGCGATGGTTTGCGCTCGCTCGACGACTATCGGCGTGTGGCCGCAGGGCTTGGCGTGGCGTTGGAGCAGGCCGCTCCCTTTGCTGTCGATGGGCGTGTGGTGGGTTCGCGCATCATTCGCCAGTTGCTGACCGATGGCTGCGTGGAACAGGCCAATGCGCTGCTCGGTTACGCCTACACGCTCACAGGACGCGTGGAACATGGGCGTGCCATCGGGCGCACAATCGGCTTCCCGACCGCAAATTTGGCGGTCTCGCCGCGAAAATTGCTACCCAAAAATGGCGTTTATGCCATCGAAACGGCATTGAACGGCGTTACTTACAAAGGCTTGCTCAACATTGGCACACGCCCCACTGTGGCGGGCGGCGAACAGACCGTCGAGGCGCACATTGTCGGCTTTTCGGGCGATGTTTATGGGCAAAATCTCACCGTGGCGCTGCTTCGCCGTCTGCGCGACGAGCAGAAATTCGATTCACTCGAAGCGTTGGAGCAACAGATCGCAATTGATAAAAACCGCCTTTTCGGCGATGAAGTAGAAAAAAGTTAAATTTTTTCTTGTTTTTGCAAAAAATACCTAATTTTGCGGCTCGAAAATTAACTAAAAAAGTATAACAAATTAACCAAAAACAACTATGAAAAAGATGTTTTTGACAGTCGCTGCTCTGGCACTGATTTGCACTGCCTGCGACAATGACAATGATCCGAAAGAGGACCAAAATCCCCAAGAATTAGAAATCGTATCGACCGACTATCTGCTCACTGTGGCTGTTGTGAACAACGCTTTCGACGAAATTGGCGCAGGCGTGCGCAGCGTCGATATGAAAGCAAACGCACCTGCATTGGCTGCTGATGCTAACGCATCGGCAACTGTTGAACCAACGGTAACTTGGGAATACGCCGAAAAAGAGTACGATTTTCCGGTAACCGTTACGGTCGATTATGGCACAACCAATGTGCTTGGACGCGACGGCCGGCGGCACCGTGGCAAACTGATAGTGAAAGCCACTGGCCCATACGAAGCCGAAGGCACGGAGATGGTTGCCAAGTTCGAAGATTGGTATGTGGAGGATATCAAAATAGAGTGCGATACGATGAGCATCAAAAACATTGGTCGCGACACAAACGAACACTGCCAATTTGAGGTCGAAGGCAATTTTGTGGTATCGAACAGCGACAATAGAATCGAATACTCCGAAAAAAGCACACGCACTTGGACTGTGGGCGAGGGCGACACCGATGTTACAAAACACACCTATTCCATCATAGGTGGGCAAAACGGCAAAACGGATTCCATCATAGGTGGGCAAAACGGCAAAACGGACGACGGCTACGCATATAGCATCGACATAGTCGATAACGACCCCATGGTAGTGAATGTTGGCACACGCTACCCAACGAGTGGTACGCTCAAGTTTACCATTCCTTCGGCCATGATTTCGGAGATTGGAATGTTTGCCCAAGAACAAGCCGTATGGTTGAAAGCTCTTTTCCCCGACAAATTTCCGTTCTATCTTGTGTTTGTTGGCAACAACCAAGCCAAACTGCGTTACGAATATACCCACAATGGACAGACCGCCAATACCGAAACCCAACCATTCGATTTGAACGATTTTTAATCGGGCTGACAATAAACAAAAAAGGCGCACCGCAAGGCGCGCTTTTTTTTGTTTAGTAGCAAGAAAGTGTGAAAGTTT
>CAVGYO010000089.1:0-7290 GCA_963633255.1 Erysipelotrichaceae bacterium | reverse complement strand
TTGTTTGAACTATGCCGAGCGGAGCAAAAATCAAATGAAATTTGAAATTAGAAATTTTATTACCTCCTCAACTTTTCAATCAACTCACTACTTTCATTGTCAATTATCAATTATCAATTATCAATTGTCAATTAAAATGTTGGTAAACATACTGAAATCGAAAATACACCGCGTCAGGGTAACGGAGTCGTGCCTCGACTATATCGGCAGCATCACCATCGACGAGGACTTGATGGACGCCGCCGACATAATGGCCAACGAGCGGGTGCAGATAGTGGACAACAACAACGGCCAACGCTTCGAAACCTATGTCATCAAAGGCGAGCGCGGCTCTGGTGTCATCTGCCTGAACGGCGCAGCGGCGCACTTGGTAAGCGTCGGCGATGTGGTCATCATCATGGCCTACACATGGCTCGAACAGAGCGAAGCACGCACCTTCAAACCGCACATTATCTTCCCCGACGAAAACAATCGGCTGGCGAAATGATGGTTCCCAAACTATCGAAACATGTCTGGTTGTTGGATTTCTGATTCCCAGATTTCTAGTTATTGGAATCAAAAAAATCCTATAAACTAGAACCTTTTTCTACGGCATGTAAATCAACAAAAATCATTCAAAAAAAAACGAAAAACTATGAAACGCATTTTTTACTCGCTGGCCGTGTGCGCAGTTGTGGTACTGGCAGCAACATCGTGCAAAAACAAATCTCACTGCTGGAAAATGGAACTCAATGTGCCTTCGGTGAACTTCTCCGAGGTGCAATACTTCTGGGGTACAGAAGACGAAGTAGAAGCCGAAAACACCAAAATGATCTCCAAATACTACAGTGTTCTTGGCGACAAAGTGGTTGGAGCAAAGGTGCATTCGACTCAAGTCAGCCTAAGCAAAAGCGAATGCGAAAGCAAAAACAGTGCAGAATAAGCAAAGCGGCTTAAGCCGCTTTTTTGCTAGTATCAGGAAAAATTTCCGAAGGCAAATCGACTTCCCCCACAACGAAAATGAGAATCCGTAAAACGGACTCCCATTGCGAGTTTCGGGCATTTTGGCGTGCGAATTACTGTTGTGCACCGCCAATGATGTCGAGCAGTTCGTTGGTGATGGCCTGCTGGCGGCTCTTGTTGTACTGAATGGTGAGTTCTTGCAGCAGGTCGTTGGCATTGTCGGTGGCCACCTGCATGGCAACGGTGCGCGCAGCCTGTTCGGCGGCATACGAGTCGAGCAGCATGGCGTAGATTTTCAGCCGAAGCACTTTGGGCAGCAGTTCGTCCAGAATTTCGCGTTTGCTCGGTTCCACAATGTAGTCGGTCGCCAACGCCACGCCATCGGCAGCAGCCTCGAGTACGATTGGCAAAAATTCGGTGCGCACAAGTTGTTGCGTCGAAGTGCTTTTGCAGTGCTGATAAACGAGTTCCACCTTGTCCACCTTGCCGCCGACAAAGAGTTCCATCAGGCGGTCGGCAAACGCTGTGGCGCTCTCGTACTGCGGATTGTCGATGTAGTGGTTCAAATTTTCGACGGTCAAACCGCGCTTGCGGCAAGCGTCGTACACCTTTTTGCCAACGGGAAAAACGAGGATATTTTCGCGCCCAAGCGACTGATATTCATCGATAATGCGGTTTGTTTCGCGAATCACCGTCGAGTTGAACGCACCGCACAGGCTCGAGTTCGACGACACCGCCACAATCGCCACGCGGCGCACTTCGCGCACGGCAGCGTATGGCGAGGTGAAAGTCGTTTCGGTAGAGAGAAAATTGCGCAACATCGTCTCCAACTTGCGCTGATACGGCACAAAAGTTTCGCTGTTTTTCTGCGCTTTGTGCAGTTTAGCCGATGCCACCATCTTCATCGCCGAGGTGATTTTCATCGTCGACGACACCGATGCAATACGCGTTTTTATCTCTTTCTGCGAACTCATGAGGGAAACTTCAAATTGGGTTGATTGGTTTAACGCTGTGGCGTTAGTTTCAAATTTCAAATTTCTAGATTTCTAGATTTCTAGATTTCTAATTTCTAGTTTTCGGTAGCAACAACGCCACAATTATTCTTAATTATTCATTCTTAATTGTTAATTAGCATTGAACCCCCTCCGAAAAACGGTTCCCCGTTTTTCTCGTCCCCCTATCTTTTCGCTTCGCTCCAAGCAGAGGGACAGAATCGGGTTAGTGTTGGTTCGGTGCGGTTTTGTTTGTTGGTCTTTTCGGGCGTAGCATGCCGCGCCCCTACATTCGCACTTTCACACTTTCACACTTTCAAACTCGTCTTGCGACTTGCTACTTGCTACTAATTGTCAATTAAAAAGTCTATGCTCTATATTCTATCTTCTATGTTCTCAAAAAAAAGCACTGCTAATTTTTCATAATTAATTGCTTCACCACCACGGCTGCTTCTTGGCGGAGAATGTTGGTAACATCGTCGTTGATGACGCCGCTGCGTAGCACATCGAGCACATCTTTTTGGTGTTTCAGTTCGAGTGTTTTCAGAAATTCTTGTTCAAACTGGCGCACTTTTTCGAGCGGAATGTCGGCCAGCAAGCCATTTGTGCCGCAATAGAGCACCGCAATCTGTTTTTCGACAGGCATTGGCGAATGGACGGGCTGCACCAGCAAGCGCGTATTTTTGCGGCCTTTGTCGATAGTCATGGCGGTAACGGCGTCCATATCGCTGCCAAACTTGGAGAACGCCTCCAACTCGCGGTACTGCGCTTGGTCGATTTTGAGCGTGCCTGCCACCTTTTTCATCGCCTTGATTTGCGCATTGCCGCCCACACGCGACACCGAAATGCCGACATTGATGGCGGGGCGATTGCCTTGGTTGAACAGGTCGGTATCGAGGAAAATCTGTCCGTCGGTGATAGAGATAACATTCGTCGGAATGTAGGCCGACACATCGCCCGCCTGCGTTTCGATGATTGGCAGTGCCGTGAGCGAGCCGCCGCCACGCACTTTGCCGCGCAACGATTCGGGCAGGTCGTTCATCTGCTCGGCCACCTCTTGTTGCTGATTGATTTTGGCTGCGCGTTCGAGCAAGCGCGAATGTAGGTAGAAAATATCGCCCGGGTAGGCCTCGCGCCCCGATGGGCGGCGCAGAATGAGCGACACCTCGCGGTAGGCTACGGCCTGTTTCGAAAGGTCGTCGTAAACAACCAGCGCATGGCGCCCCGTATCGCGGAAATACTCGCCAATGGCTGCGCCAGCAAATGGTGCAAAGTACTGCAAAGCCGCTGCATCGGAAGCGGTAGCCGACACCACAATGGTGTAGTCCATCGCGCCTTTTTCGCGCAGCGTGTTTACCAGCGTTGCCACGGTAGAACCCTTCTGTCCCACAGCCACATAGATGCAATAGACGGGGTTGCCCGCCTCGTAGTTGGCGCGTTGGTTGATGATGGTGTCGATGGCGATGCTCGTTTTGCCCGTTTGGCGGTCGCCGATGATGAGTTCGCGCTGACCACGACCTATCGGAATCATAGCATCGACGGCTTTCAAGCCTGTTTGCAACGGTTCGTTCACGGGTTGGCGGTAGATAACGCCCGGCGCTTTGCGCTCGAGTGGCATTTCGGTCAGTTCGCCCGTGATTGGTGCGTCGGTGTCTATCGGATTGCCGAGCGGGTCGATGACGCGCCCGAGCATGCCTTCGCCCACGCGTATCGAGGCGATGCGGTGCGTGCGACGCACGATGTAGCCCTCTTTGATTTTTTCGCTGCTGCCCAGAAGCACGGCGCCCACATTGTCCTCTTCCAAGTTCATCACGATGGCGTTCATGCCGTTTTCGAACACCAGCAATTCGTTGGCTTCGGCGTTTTTCAGTCCGTAGATGCGCACCACGCCGTCGCTCACTTGCAACACCGTGCCTACCTCTTCGAACTGCGCATTCAGGTCGATGCCTGCCAACTGTTGGCGCAGGATTTCCGATACTTCACTCACTTTGATATTTTCCGACATAATTTTTGCTTTAATAGGGTTGAGAGTGCGCTATTGCGCCAATTTCTTTTTGATACGCCGCAGTTGTCCAACCACGGAAGCGTCGAGCCGTTCGTCGTCCACATCGAGCAGGAAACCGCCCAGCAGATCGGGATTGACGCGCGTTTTCAGTTCGACAGTGCGACCGCTGCGTTTCTCCAAAAAGTTGCGTATGCGTGCGCTGGTCGCCTCGTCAATCGGTTTGGCTGTGGTTACACGCCCGACGCAAATTTTCGAATCGGCTTGGTAGAGGTCGCAGTAGCCCAGCGCTACGCGGTGCAACTGCTCTTCGCGCCCATTCTTGAGCAGCAAATCGACCAGATGGCCAAAGAGCGCATTGCTTGTACCGCCAGCCGCAGCCACAGCCAACTGTTTTTTTTGCGCTGCCGACAGGGTAGGATTTTTCAGCACGATGGTCAGTTCGGGGCACTGCTCGAAACTCTCGGACAGCACCGACATCGTGTCGAAGAGCGTTCTCTCCTCGCCGAGTTCTTTGGCGCAGGCCAGCAACGCTTTTGCGTATCGCACCGAAATCATACCCGAGTCCATATCAGTTCAATGTTACTTCGTTCAATAATTTTTCGATCATTTCCGACTGTTTTTTGTCGTTTTCCAAGTCGGAACGCAGCACTTTTTCGGCTATATCGACCGACAATTCGGCAACTTGGCGTTTCAGGTCGTCTATGCTCTTCTCCTTTTCGATTTGGATTTGGCGTTTGGCCTCCTCGATGGTCTTTTTTGCCTCGATTTGCGCCTTCTCTTTCGCCTCTTCGACGATTTGGTTGCGCAGTTCGGCCGCTTCGTTCAGGATTTTGAGTTGTTCCTGTTGCGCGTTTGCCAGAATTTTTGCCGTTTCGACTTTCACATTCTCCAGTTGGCGGTTGGCTTCGTCGGCGGCTTTCACCGAATCGTTGATGTAGTTGGTGCGCTTTTCGATAGAGCGCGTAACCACAGGCCAGCCGAACTTCGCCAAGACGAAGAACAGGATTCCGAACGCCAGCAGCATCCAGAATATCAAGCCAGTTTCAGGCATCAACAACGACATAGTTCAATCGTTTTAGAGTGCCATGAAGCAGACAACGACAGCGAACAGCGCAACGCCTTCGATAAGAGCGGCCACGATAATCATGGTCGAGCGGATTTCGCTCACCGATTCGGGTTGGCGGGCGATGGCTTCCATCGCGCTGGAACCGATTTTACCAATGCCAAGGGCTGCGCCAATAACGGCGATACTTGCTCCGAGTGCTGCGCCAAATTGCGCCGAAAGAATTTCTAACAACATAATTTTAATTTTTTTAGGTGAAACTTGTTATCAATTAAGAATTTTGAATTTAGGATTACTCTTTTCTGAATGAATAATGAATAATCATTTGCGTTTCAAACGGCTTCTAAATTTAATTAAATATCTGAAAATCAAAAGATTAAATTAGTCTTAAATAAAAAAACTCCTCGCTTCTCATTTGTCTTGCTACTTGTATCTTGCTACTTGCTACTATCAATTACTCATGTTCTACGCGCGCCATTCCGATGAATACCGACGAAAGCATGGTGAATACATAGGCCTGAATGTAGGCTACAAGCAGTTCGACGCAATCCATAAATATGGTGAACAACACCGACACCAGCGACATTCCTGTGCAAATGACCGCACCCATCGTGGCGGTGATGAAAATCAGCGACATGAGTCCCAGCACAATGGCGTGCCCTGCCATGATGTTGGCAAATAGACGAATCATCAGTGCAAATGGCTTGGTGAAAATGCCAAACAGTTCTATGGCAGGCATCAGCGGAAAGGCTTTCATCCAAATCGGCACATCGGGCCAGAGAATCTCTTTCCAATACTCTTTGGTACCAAACACATTCACCGCCACAAAGGTGCAGAGTGCCAGCACAAAAGTGATGGCGATGTTGCCCGTGGTGTTTGCGCCGCCCGGGAAAATCGGTATCAAGCCCATCAAATTGTTGATGAAAATGAAGTAGAACACCGTGAGCAGATAGGGTGCAAATTTGGCATAATCCTTTCCTACACAGGGTTTTATCAGGTCGTCGAGAATGCTGCAGGTGAGCATTTCGAGTATGCCGCGCACGCCTGTTGGGGCTTCGAGCGGACGATTTTTGTACCATCGGGCCAACCACAAAATCAGCGCAATAACCAAGCCGCAGTTGATGAGCAGCGCCAGCGCATTTTTGGTCAGCGAAAAATCCCACGGCCGCACTTCGTTGCCGTCGGCGTCGAGTTCCACAATTTTGCCCGCATACGCGCCATCGGCTCGACCGTAGCGGTAGCCGTTGTAACTGTCGCTGTGGTGCAGTTGCGACGACATAAAAATGCTGAATCCGTTGTTTTCGCCATAAACGATGATGGGCAGCGGAATGGCGATGTGTTTGTCGCCCAAAGTGGTGATGTGCCACTCGTACGCATCGCCTATGTGTCCGAAAATCAGTGCTTTAACATCGATTTTTTCGGGTTCGTCGGCAGGTGCTGGCGTTTCGGCAGACAGCGCAGCCGAGAGCAGCAACAAGGCGGACAATATGGTCAAAAATCTTTTATACATGCTTCGATTTCAGCAATTTAGAGAAATAAAAGGTCTCCACAACAAGCGTTACAAGGTAGAAACTCAAAAAAACGCACGCAAACGCCACATTTTGTTCGTTCACCACTTTTATATAGGCTACAAAACAGGCCATCGCCACAACGAATTTCACGATTTTTGCACCGAAAATCCAGTTGACCGCCTGCTGCGACGACTTATTGGTCGCCACTTGCAGCGCCACCACCGCCAATAGCGACAGCAGCATGAAAAGCGCAGGCACCGCCCAATAGAGCGCAAAAGCGTATTGCGGCACGACATACACAAAAATCGACCTGCCAACCAGCGCGCAAACAGCCTGAATCAAATATGTGCAAACGACGAAACTTCTCATTTCAAAACATTTTCGATGCAGACAGTTATCACATTATTTTCCACCTCCACAAAGCCATCATCGACCGTAAGTGTCTGATCGCCAGCGTCGGTGCGGTAAACCACATTGCCTTTTTGCAACGACGAAATGATGGGCGCATGGTTGTTCAGCACCTCGAATGCGCTGAATTTACCAGGCAGCGAGACGGCCGTAACCTCTCCTGCAAAAATTTGTCCATGTGGCGAAATTATCTCCAATTTCATCGCTTGTAGTGGTCTATTGTTTCTGTTAAATTGTTGAATCGTTGAATCGATTTCTGGTTGATTGGTTGATTGGTTGATTGGTTGATTATTGTGCAAATAATTTTGGACACCACAATCTTCAAATCTTCAAATAATTGTCAATTGTCAATTATCAATTATCAATTGT
>CAVGYO010000088.1:0-7432 GCA_963633255.1 Erysipelotrichaceae bacterium | reverse complement strand
CAATCTTCAAATTTTCAAATCTTCAAATAATTGTCAATTATCAATTATCAATTGTCAATTAAAAAGTCTATGCTCTATCTTCTATGTTCTTAAAATCTTTCTTGCTACTTGTATCTTGCTACTTGCTACTAATTGTCATTGCGGCTCTGCCGCATCACTCCTCACTCCTAATTCCTCACTCCTCACTTATCTTGCTGCTAATCATCAAAAATCACTTGCAGTAGCGTTTGGCCGACCATGTAGAGTGTGCGGCGGTCGATGTGGCGCATGTCGTCGGCAAGGGTGTGCCAATAGTCGCCGAAGCCCGTTGCACCGTAGGGGTTGTACTGTATGATGTCGATGCACGGAACGCCCGCCATGGTGTTCACATAGTAGTGGTCGTCGGTGATGGCACCGCCGCGCGCATCGACAAAAGTGTTGCCAAAACCGAGCGATTGCGCTGCGTTCCACACCTCGTCCTGCACGGCGCGCGCAAAATGCGACGAGAACTGCTCGCGGTAGAACTGCGCCCCCGATGCACCCACCATGTCGAGCAGAATGCCGAACTCGGCTTTGTAGCCCGTGCGTTTGGCCTCCGCTGCCCAAAATTGCGCCCCAAGACACCACGCGTCGGGGCGTTCTGTGCCTGTGTAAAATTCGGGCGCGCCCCAATCTTCCAAATCGAAAAATACGATGTCGATGCCTACGGTTGGCGCATTGGTGGCCAACTGGCGCGCCACTTCGAGCAGCACGCCCACGCCGCTAGCGCCATCGTTGGCACCCAAAATTGGCGTGTGCCGATTGGCGGGGTTCGGATCTTGGTCGGCAAACGGTCGCGAATCCCAATGCGAACAAAGCAAAATACGCCTCTTCGCATCTAAATTAAACCGCCCGACGATATTTTTGAGCGGCTTCTTTTCGCCCGAATAGAGCGGCATTTCGCCCTGCTGCACCTCGACTTGCGCCCCAAAACGCGCCAGTGTGGCGGTCAAATAGTCGGCACAGGCAGTGTGCGCCGCTGTGGCAGGCACGCGTGGTCCAAAATCGACTTGCGCCTGTACAAAAGCGTAAGCCGAATCGGCATTGAAAGTTGGCACTTGCGGTGCAGCGGTGTGCGTGGCAGCCGCTTGGCGCGGTCCACAAGCCACGCAAACAACCACGAGAGGCACCAACGCCATTTTGATAGGGTGTGTCATAGTTCAAAATCTAATGCGATGCTGCGTTCGGCCATGGCGTGCATCTGTTTTTTCACTACATCGCAGTGGTACGGATCGTTTTGGTAGCGCTCCAAAGCGGCAAACGAATCCAAATCGACTTGAAGCATCAAATCGAAAGAACGGGGCGAATGCAGTTCATCGACAAACACTTCGATGTGCTTTACCATAGGCACTTTGTCGCGCATCGACAACAGCACGGAGCGTGCTTCGGCGCATTTTTCTGGCGTGGCTTCGGCCAGTTTGAAACAGACGATGTGGCGTATCATAAATCGCTATTTTTCGGTGTACCAACTGGCGTACATGGCGTAGTTGTGTGCAATTTTTTGGTTGATTTCCTTGGCCTGTTCGGGCGAAACCTCTTTGACCTGCTTGGCGGGAACGCCTGCCCAAATGGTGTTTGGCGGCACGATGGTATTGCTCAAAATCAGCGCATTGGCCGCCACAATAGCACCTTCGCCCACTACTGCGCCATCGAGTACGGTGGCTCCCATACCGACGAGTGCATAATCCTTGATAGTCGCACCGTGAATGGTAACATTGTGTCCCACAGACACATAGTCGCCAATGTGGACTTGCGATTTTTCGTAGAGCGTGTGCAGCACTGCGCCGTCTTGAATGTTCACATGGTTGCCGATGCGAATGGAGTTGACATCGCCGCGCAGCACCGCATTGAACCAGATGCTGCAACCATCGCCGATAATGGTGTCGCCAATGATGGTGGCATTGTCGGCCAAAAAGCAATTTTTCCCAATTTGCGGTTTGAACCCGCGTACTTCTTTTATCAGAGCCATTTTTTTGAAAGTTTTTGGTTGAATCGTTGAAGCGATTATTATTTCTAGATTTCTGGTTGATTGGTTGATCGGTTGATTGGTTGATTGGTTGTTGATGAGTTGAAAGGTTGATAAGTTAATGAGTTTAACGCATTGGTGATGGCTTATGCGGCAAAATCAATCTTCAAATTTTCAAAATTTCAAATAATTGTCAATTATCAATTATCAATTGTCAATTAAAAAGTCTATGCTCTATGTTCTATGCTCTATGTTCTCAAAAACATTCCTAATTTCTCATTAAAAATTCTCTTTTTCCAAGCCAATCGTAGTTGGGAGACCGTGGCCGCAATAGACGGTGGTATCGGGGGGCAAGGTCAGCAGTTTTTGGCGAATGTTGTCGATGAGGGCGTTGTAGTCGCCGCCACGCAAGTCGGTGCGCCCGATGCCGCTACGAAAAAGCGTATCGCCCGAAAAAAGCACTTGCTCCTTGGGCGCATAGAAACAGACGCTGCCAGGCGAATGTCCGGGCGTGTGCAACACATGCAGTTCCATCGTCCCGACGGTTATCACATCGCCATCGTGCAGGTAGCCGCCCAATGGCTGTGGGTGCACCTCGTCGTGGATGCCAAAAAAGACCGCCAAATCGGTCATGTGCGTTGCAAAAAACTCGTCGGCTTGGTGTGCTTCGGGCAGCACGCCGTAGGTTTGCGCCAGCATGTGATTGCCAAAAGCGTGGTCGAGGTGCAGATGCGTATTCAGCACGCGCTCCACACGCAACTGGTTGTCGGCAATGTAGCGTTGCAACCGCTCGTCTTCGCTGGGCGTGAGACAGCCGCAGTCGATAACGATGGCGTGGCGCGCCTCGTCGTGCAACACATAGGTATTTTCGCGTATCGGATTGACTTGAAAAAACTTGATTTCCATCGTTTTTCCCTTAATGCAACGGCAGATACACCGCTTTTTTTGTTTCGAAATAGGGCTCGGCAAACCATTCGCTCACACTGTAGAGTGTGGCGGTGTGGCGGAACGGAAAAATCTCGCGGTCGAGTTCGCCCCCTTTGAGGCAGATCAGCCCGTTGGGCAAGGCGTTGCGCTGCGTTGTGCTGATGTTTTTGCGCACCAACCGCACCATATCGCCGAGCGGCATCACGGCACGACTCACCACAAAATCGAATTGCGTTTTCACCTCCTCCATGCGCGTGTGTGCAAAAGTGCAGTTTTCGAGACCGATGGCGCGCGCCACTTCGCTGGCTACACGCACTTTTTTGCCGATAGAATCGACCAAATGGAACTGCACTTGCGGAAACACGATAGCAAGCGGAATGCCAGGAAATCCGCCGCCTGTGCCAACATCGACCACCGAAGTGCCGTCGGCAAAAGGCAAAATTTTGGCAATAGCCAACGAGTGTAGCACATGGTGTTCGTACAGATTGTCGATATCCTTGCGCGAGATGACATTGATTTTGGCGTTCCAATCGGTGTAGAGCGCATAGAGTTCGGCCATCTGGCGGCGTTGCAAGTCGCTCAAGTCGGGGAAATAGTGCCCAATCAGTTCCAATCCTGCGCCCATATCAATCGGCAAAATAGAGTTTGTACACGGCCGTGCCTTGGCGCAAAAGCGGTTTCAGCATTTCGCGGTTGAGCAGCAGCCGCGTGCCACCAAATGCGTATGGCGCAATGTCGTACGGATTGTATTGGTAGTAGATGCCCTCGTCGGTTACCGCAAAATTGCCGTTGGGCAGCACTTGATCCATAAAAAAGTCATCGATGGGCAGGTCGCGACTAGCAGCATCGGTGCGCAGCGTCTGCCGCAGCAGGTCGGTCAGGCGGTCGGAGATGTTTGGCAGAAAAATATCGTCTTCGGTGAGTTGAAGCCCCGTTTCCAAGTCGAAAACCCAGCAGACGGTACTCGACATGCCGTGTGCGCCGCCCGTGAACATGTAGCGCGTAGCCTCGTAGGTGAGCAGCGACGCATTTTGGAACAGCGGCACGGCGTTCAGATATTCGACATAGAAATTTGCTGCCACAAAATCTTCGTAATCGGCGGCCGTTTGGTCGTAGTCGCTCTTGCAGTCGGCAATGTAGGTATCGAGCAGTTTGCTGTTTTTCGTGTCGATGTATTTTTCGCCAAACAGGTCGGTGATAAGCGTAGAGCGCACCGCAGTAACCGCTTCAGAATCGGCATCTTTGGGAAATTCGAGATTGTAACGCACATCGAAACAATCGACTGTCGGGTCGCCCGAGCAGGCGTAATGGCATTCGTTTTTCAGGGTTTCGAACGCAATTGCTTCGGACGCGCTATTGCCGCACGAGACCAACGCTCCTGCGCACGCTGCCAACATCAGAACAAAGGGGAAACGATTCGTCTTCATAGCCATTCGTGGGTATTAAAATTGAACAATAGAGATGATTCAGACTACAAAAGTAGGTATTTTTGTCAAAAAGTTGCCATTTTGTAACCATTATTTTGATTTTTTGCACTAAATTTGCAGCGTATTCGGTATGAAACATCTCGTTCGGCATATTGTTTGTGTGGCGTTGGCACTCTATTTTGCCTTGGCTGGCTGCGGTTTCAATGTGGCACACTACTGCTGCGAAGCGTGCGCCGCACATGGCGAGCGTATGTTCACCACAGGCTGCTGCGACGAGGTGCACCACAACCACCGCCACCACGAACAGACCGCCGCACACTGCTGCGAACACCACCACAGCGACGGCTACACTGCGCAGCACAACGCCTGCACGCTGCAACGGTTGGCGACCGACATTTCGACCATCGCCCAGCAGCACATCGACTGCGCACCAACGCTGGTTTTGTGCGCCATGATTGCCACGCCCGCCATCGCTGCCGAAACGCCGAATGCACACACCACATTTGCTTTGTCGCACGCGCCGCCGCAGTTTTGCGCAGGTCGCGCCGTGCTGACACGCATCGAACTGTTGCTTATTTGATTGAACGAACAAACCCGAACACGCCGCTTTTTGGTGGTGTGCACTCCCCTTTTGTTCAAAATTCAATCGAAAAAAAGCAATGAAAAAACTGACTACAATAATTTTCTTTTTAGACTGCGTGGCAGCCATCTGCGCCGAGAGCATCAGCGGCATGGTGAGCGATGCGGCTGGCGAACCGCTTATCGGTGCGGAAGTTGTGTGGCAAGGCACTGGCATTGGCACAGTTACCGACATCGACGGATTTTTCGAAGTAGAAACAACGCCGACCACAAACCAACTGCAAATCAGTTACATCGGTTACAAAACGACAATCATCGCCATCGACGACCCATCGGAGACACTGCTCGTAACGCTCGACGACGAAAACACGCAGTTGGCCGATGTTGAGGTGTCGGCGCGCGCCGTTGGAACGGTTGCTTCGCGCGTGTCGGCGGTGCAAACGCAGCGCATTACGGGCGCGGAACTGTGCAAAGCCGCCTGCTGCAACCTGTCGGAAAGTTTCGAGACAAACGCTTCGGTCGATGTGGCATACAGCGATGCCGCCACAGGCGCAAAACAGATAAAAATGCTCGGACTTTCGGGCAATTATGTGCAGATGTTGAGCGAAAACACGCCCGGCATCCGCGGCTTGGCATCGAGTTACGGCATGGAGTACATTCCCGGCTCGTGGATGGAGAGCATACAAGTGTCGAAAGGCACGGCATCGGTAGTGAACGGCTACGAAGCCACCACAGGACAAATCAATGTGGAATATCTGAAACCGCAAACCGCTGCGCCAATCGCCATCAATGGTATGCTCAACTCCGAACTCTGTGCCGAACTGAACGCCACGGGCGGTTGGGACATCAACGACCGTCTATCGACAGGCGCAATGCTGCAATACCGCAACGAAAGCATGGAACACGACCAAAACAACGACGGTTTTATGGATATGCCCAAAGGCAATCGCGCCAATCTGCTCAATCGTTGGTACTACAAAACCGACGACTACACCATGCAACTGCTCGTGCGCGGCCTTTATGACGACCGCCAAGGCGGACAGACCAAAAAATGGCGCAAAGACAATCCCGAAGCCACGCCCTACGGCATCGACATCACCACCGTTCGGGTCGATGGATTTGTAAAAAACGGCTATGTGTTCAACCACGAACTCGGCACCAGCATTGGCATCATCGCTAGCGGCGCATACCACCGCCAAAACAGCCTCTACGGCAGCACACACTACGACGCCACACAAGGCAACGGCTATCTGAACGCCATTTTTCAGACCTATTTCGACGAAGCAAGCCGCCACAAACTCACCACGGGCATCAGTTTCAACTACGACTTCTACGACGAGCGACTGGCTACCAATCGCCTGCAAGACTCCATTTTCGACAAGACACGCAACGAATTTACGCCCGGACTATTCGCTGAATACGATTTCAAATACGACGAAAAACTGTCGCTGCTCGTGGGCGTGCGTGCCGATTGGAGCAACTACTACGGATTTTTCTGCACGCCGCGCTTCAATGTGCGCTATGCCCCGTGGAAATGGTGGAACCTGCGCGCCTCGGTTGGGTTGGGCTACCGCTCGCCCAATGTGCTGACCGACAATGCCGCCATCTTTGCCAGCAACCGCAAAATTGTGCTGCAAGAAGACCTTTTTGCACAAGAACGCGCCATCAACGCAGGCATCAGCACCACATTCTACATTCCGATTGCCAGTCGCGAACTGCAACTCTCGGCCGACTATTACTACACCCATTTCTTCGAGTGCGTGGTGGCCGATATGGACAGCGATCCGCACACGGTAACATTCAGCAATCTGAACGGTGGTCGCTCCTACGCAGGCAATCTGCAAGTAGAAGCATCGATGGAGATTTTGCGCGGCTGGACAATGACACTGGCCTACCGCATGAGCGATGTGAAACAGACCGTCGGCGGGCAACTGCGCGAAAAACCGCTCACCAACCGCTTCAAAGGGCTGATAACCACCTCGTATCAAACACCGCTCAAAAAGTGGCAGTTCGATTTCACAGCGCAGTTCAACGGCGGCGGCCGCCTGCCCGACCCCGACACAGAAAACCCGCTGTGGGCGGAAAATTTTGGCTGGTATCCGCAACTGATGGCGCAAGTAACGCACTATTTCAAAACATGGAGCATCTATGTGGGTGCCGAAAATATGACCAATTTCAAACAAAAAAATCCGATAGTCAGTGCCGAAAACCCGTACAGTCCCGATTTCGACGCCTCGATGGCGTGGGGACCAATCACTGGCGCCAAAGCCTACATCGGCTTCCGCTGGGCACTTGATAGAAAGTGAGCAGTGAGAAGTGAGCAGTGAGAAGTGATGCGGCAGAGCCGCAGACAATTGACAATTGATAATTGATAATTGACAATTATTTGAAATTTGAGGCGTTTCGGCTACCGAAAACCAGAAATCTAGAATTTTTTCGACAAGTGAGAGCAGAGCCAAACTTGTTTGAGCTATGCCGAGCGGAGAAAAAATGCGCGAAGCGAAATTAGAAATTA
>CAVGYO010000087.1:0-7450 GCA_963633255.1 Erysipelotrichaceae bacterium | reverse complement strand
CTTGCTACTAATTTGAAATGAATCGTCGCCATCTGACATATTTGTTGCTTTGTTGCCTGCTTTTGGCGGTGTTGGGCTGTTCTACCAAAAAAAATACGGCGGCCACGCGTTCGTATCACTACACCACGGCCAAATACAACATCAATTTCAATGCGCTGCAAAACTACAACAAAGGGCTTGAGCAGATGCAAAAATCGATGATCGACGACTATTCGCGTCTGTTGCCGATGTATCCGATTTCGGTGCACGCCAATGGTCAGGCGGTGGCAGGAACAATGGATGTGGTGATAGAAAAATGCCGCAAAACCATCAAACAGCATAGCATCACCAAAAAACCGAAGAAAAATCCGAAAAAAGCGAAAGACCCTGATTATCAGCATTGGTACAATCAGGCAGAGTTCAACTCGCAGGTGGTGAAGGCGTGGCTATTGCTTGGCAAGGCCGAGTTTTCGAAAGCCGATTTTATCGGTTCGGTGGGCACATTTACCTACATTGCGCGGCACTATGCGGCCGAGCCAGCGGTCGTTACCGAAGCCCGCATTTGGATGGCGCGCGCCTACGCCGAAATGCAGTGGTACTACGAGGCCGAAGAGATGCTCGGCAAGATAAACGAAAACGATGTGCCGCGCGACTTGAACGGTATTTTTGCCGCTGTGAAAGCCGATTTGCTGCTGAAAGAACACCAAAACAACGAGGCTGTGCCGTTTCTGAAAATCGCACTCGAAAAAGAGAAGGACAAATATCAGCAACTGCGGTTCAGTTACATTTTGGGGCAACTGGCTCTGGAGCAGGGCGATTTGCCAACGGCCAACAACTATTTTCGTACGGTGGCCAAGCACGCGCCCAACTACACGATGGAGTTCAACGCACGCATGCAGATGCTCACCTCCGAAACCGAAAATCTGCCCAAAGCCATCAAAGCACTCGAAAAGATGGCGAAAAGTCCGAACAACAAGGACTATTTAGACCAAATTTATTACGCCATCGGAAATATCTATCTCTCTGATAATCAGAAAGAATTAGCCATCGAAGCCTACCAAAAAGCCGTCGACGAAAGCACGCGCAACGGCATCGACAAAGCCACCGTGCTGGTCAAACTGGGCGACCTCTACTACGACGACCGCCAATACATTGCGGCGCACCCCTGTTTCGAGGAGGCGGCGACCATTATCAGCAGCACGCACGACGACTACGACCGTGTGAGCCGTCTGTCGGAAACGCTCGGCGGATTGGCACAAAACTACAACACGGTGGTTTTGCAGGACAGTTTGCAAATGTTGTCGCAACTTTCGCCCGAAGAGCAACGCGCCATTGTCGATAAGTTGATAGAACAGGTGGTGGCCGAAGAAGAGGAGGCGCGCCGCCGTGCCGAAGACGAAGCCGCAATGGCCGCTGCAGCCTCCGACGACGATTCGTTTGGCGGTATGACTATGGGCAACACATCGGGCGAATGGTATTTCTACAATCAGCAGTTGATTGCGAGCGGCCGCGCACAGTTCCAACGGCGTTGGGGCAAACGCAAATTGGAGGACAACTGGCGGCGACTCAACAAATCGGCACAGTTTGCCGAGATAGCCGACGAAGAGACTACCGACGACGAGGCACTGCCCGACAGCGTGCGCCAGCAGTCGCCCGTGAACGACAACAAAAATCCAGAGTTCTACCTGTCGCAGATTCCGAAAACGCCCGAACAGATAGCGCAGTCGAATACCGAAATAGCGGCAGCGTTGCTGGCTATGGCCGACATCTACAAAAATGGCTTGAACGACTACGAAGCGGCCATCGAAACGCTACTCGAATACGAACGCCGTTTCCCGCAGGGCGATAATTTGCTCGATTGCTATTATGCTCAGTATCAGGCTTTTGGACAGTTACACAAAGAGGCCGAACGCGAGGCGGTGCGCCAAAAAATAGTGGCGCAATTTCCCGAAAGCAAACAGGCGATTGTGCTGTCGCAGCCCGATTATGCAGCGCAAGTGGCGCGTATGTATGCCATGCAAGATTCGCTCTATGCGGCGACTTATCGCTGTTATAGCCAAAACGATTTCGCTTGCGTGTTGGCCAATTACGACCACATGGCAGCCACCTATCCGCTCTCGAAGTTGATGCCAAAATTCGCCTTTTTGCGGGCGTTGAGTTTGGGCAAAACGCGTCCCGCCAACGAGATGAAAGTTGCGCTCGACGACCTTGTGGCACGCTATCCGCAGAGCGATGTCGCTAGTATGTCTAAGGACATTTTGGCACTGATGTCGCAGGGCAAAGAGGCGCAGCAGGGCACGGTGGGCAATTTGGCGGCACTGCGCCAGCAGGAGTTGCAGCAGGAGGCCGACGAACCGATTACCGAAAAGAGTTACACCGCCGACTGCAAACTGCCGTTCTCCATCATGCTTGAACCCGCCGACGCGCAGGAGGCAAACCGCACGCTGTTCGACTTGGCAGCCTACAATTTCTCGAAATTTCTTATCAAAGATTACGATTTAGCCCTGCGCACCGTCGATGAACATCGGGTGGTGGTGCTTTCGGGGTTCGAAAGTTGCGACGAAGCCGCTTGGTATCTCGGTTTGGCCGACAAAGACGAGACGCTGCGCACCGTGTTGAGCGGCTGCACGCTTGTTCTGCCCATTGCCGACGACAATTTGGCACTCATAAATCTGCTCGGATTCGAGGCGTACAAACAATTTTACAATGAAAAAATCCGATAGGCCACTCACCTACGACGAACTGCTGTTCAAAGCATCGGCCTACTGCGCCATGTCGGAACATTGCGCCGCCGAAGTGCGCGAAAAACTGCGCTTGTGGGGCGCCACCACCGCCGATGCCGACCGCATTGTTGCCTATCTTTCGGCCGAAAAATATCTTGACGAATTGCGCTACTGCGAGGCGTTTGTGCGCGACAAATTTCGTTTCAATCGCTGGGGGCGCATAAAAATTGGTGTGATGTTGCGTGCCAAAAATCTGCCCGACGACTGCATTGCGCAAGCGTTGGCGCAAATTGCCGACGACGAGTACCAGCAAACGCTTTCCGACCTGATTCGTGCCAAAGAGCGCACGCTGAAGTTCCGCGACGACTACGACCGCCGCTCCAAACTCATGCGGTTTGCACAAAGCCGCGGCTTCGAGTTGGACGCCATCGTGCAGTGCCTCGCGTAGTTATCGCACGACTATTTTCTCTGTTTTTGAGCCAATCTGCACAATGTAGATGCCGCTTGTGGCGCGCTGTTGATAGACGGTGGCGTTGTGTGCTTCGCCGATTTTCTGCCCAAACAGATTGTAAACCGCAATGTCGGTCGGGGTGGCGCACTCGGCCACGATGGTCGTGCCGCGCACAAACAGGCTGTTGGCTGCCGTTGCTGTGCCAATCGCCGTTTCGTCGGCATCGGAGCAGACATTTTCAACAGTGTAGCGGCTGCCGTTTTCTTGTTTTACAGCGATGTCGAGGCCGCGCACTGTGCCGTTGTGGCGATTGCCTTCGGTGTCGATAACATCGTACACCAAATTATACTTGCCGCTTGTGGTGCAACTGATTGACAATGAGCCACTTTGCAGATATGCGTCCACGCAGTTGCCGCGACCGCAAACATGCCACAACGAGAGATTCCCGTTGCCCGTGGCCAGCCCGTTGGGCGTAGTGCCTTGTGCCGAACTGTAGTCGCCGATGAATGTTTTTCCGTCGGCGGTGTAGAGGTCGAATGTGGCGTATGCGCCTGTGCCTTCGATAACTTCGTTGCCGTCTTGCGTGCCGAAACTAATGCCGTCGGAATAGATTTCGACCATGAAATTGTTGTAAGTCGAGTATTTCGTGCCGTAGAAGAAGGCGCGTCCTTGCGTGAAAGTGTACTCTTTGGTTAGGTCGGGCGTGTCGTCGTCGTCGCTGCCTGTGCCGTCGGTGGTGATGCGAATGGCGGTGAAGCAGAGTTGCCCTTTTTCTTTGCTTTTGCTGCCGTAATTGTTCGCTCCTACGGTAAAGGTAACCGATTGCGCATTGCCGCTCCATGTGGCGGAATAGTCGGGGTCGTTGGCAACGGTGGCTGTGCCGCTCGTAACCGCCAGTTCGGGCAACCGCTCCTTGCCTTGCGACGAAATCACAAATTCGATGGCGGTGATGTGTGAGTCGGTGGTTTCTACTTTGAGCGTCGCCCCGAACTGCACGCGCACATCGCCTGTGGCGGCAAAATAGCCCGATTGTGCGCCGTAAGTGCCTTTGCTTGCCGTCAGTGTGATGCCTTTGTCCGCATCGCTCACAACGAATGTACTTTTCTGCGTATCGCTGGTAAAATAGTCCGACATTGTCAGTTTCACCGTGCGCGCCGAAACTCCTGCTACAACGGCCAAAAATGCCACCAAAAGAGTCGATTTTTTCATGGTAAAAAGTTTTGCATAATTTTTGCTACAAAATTAGTAGATATTTCCAAGAAAACAAAAAAATAGTTTGAAAGTTTTTCCATTTGAAAATTTGAAGATTTGAAGATTTGAAAATTGCCTTTTTCGCTTCAACGCTTCAACAGTTCAACAATTCAACGATTCATCAATCAACCAAAAATCAATTCAACAATAATCAGAACCCCAAAAAACATTACAATTATGAGAATAGCATTAGTGGCGCACGATGCGCGCAAACAGGAGTTGATAGAGTGGGTAAAGTTCAACAGCGAGGAGTTGTCGAAACACGAACTTTTTGCCACGGGAACGACGGGCAAACTCATCTCCGAAATTACCGTACCAACCGACGATGCCGATGGCGAGCCAGCGCATCTCAAAGTAACGCGCCTCTTGTCGGGACCGCTTGGCGGCGACCAACAGATTGGCGCTATGATTGCCGAACGCAAAATCGATTGCCTCATCTTTTTCTGCGACAATCTGATAACGCAAGGTCATCAGCAAGATGTGGGCGCATTGAGCCGACTGGCGTCGCTCTACAACATTGCGTTTGCCACCAACCGCACCACCGCCGACATGATTCTGACAAGTCCGCTCTGGAAAGACGGCGACTACCAACCGATTGTGCCAGAGTGCATCGACAATTACAAAAATCGCAAATTGTAGCGTTGCGCGTGTGGCCGAAAAGTTGTATCTTTGCACAAAAGCAATTACAAAAATCTGACAACAATGGAGAAACACATTTTCAATGCTGGTCCGTGCAAACTGCCACAGCCAGCCATCGAGGCGGCCATCGCTGCCATACGCGATTTTGACGGGACGGGCGTTGGTCTGCTCGAAATTTCGCACCGCACGCCAGGTTGGGAGCGCATTATGGCCGAAACGGAGCAACTTTGGCGCGAACTACTGCACATTCCCGACGAATATGCTGTGCTGTTCCTTGGTGGCGGCGCATCGACGCAGTTTTTCACCGTTCCTGCCAATCTGCTCGGCAAAAAAGCCGCCTACTTGCAGACGGGCGTTTGGGCAAAAAAAGCCGCCAAAGAGGCAAAACATTATGGTGAGGTGGAGATTGTAGCCTCGTCGGAGGACAAAAATTATACCTACATTCCCAAAAATTATCTCATTCCTGCCGATGCCGACTATTTTCACATCACAACGAACAACACCATCTACGGCACGGAGATAAAAACCGACCTCGACAGTCCTGTGCCGCTCGTGGCCGATATGAGTTCCGACATCATGAGCCGCCCCGTCGATGTGAAAAAATATGCGCTGATTTACGGCGGTGCGCAGAAAAATGTTGGCCCTGCTGGCGTGGCGTTTGTCATCGTGCGCAAAGATTTGCTCGGCAAGGTAGAACGCTCGCTGCCGACGATGGTCGATTACCGCACGCACATTGGTGCAGAACCGAAAAACAACTCGATGTTCAATACGCCGCCAGTGTTTGCCATTTTTGTGATGCACGAAACGCTGAAATGGATTAAATCGTTGGGAGGCGTAGAGGCGATGCAACGCCGCAATGCCGAAAAAGCCACGCTGCTCTACAACGAAATCGACCGCAACCGCCTGTTTGTTGGCACGGCTGTCGAAGAGGATCGCTCGCTGATGAATGTCTGCTTTGTGATGCAGCCCGAATACAAGGAACACGAAGCCGAATTCCTCGAGTTTGCCAAACAACGCGGCATGGTCGGCATCAAAGGCCACCGTTCGGTGGGTGGTTTCCGCGCAAGCCTCTACAACGCTTGCGAATTGAGCGATGTACAGGCTTTGGTGGCGTGCATGCAGGAGTTCGAAAAACTGGTGCTGAAATAGGCACAGTCGATAGAAACAAGAAAGCGCAGGGCAAATGTCCTGCGCTTTTCGTTTGGCTGAAGTCAAACTTATTTTGCCAATTTGAGCAAAGCGGTTGCGCCTTCGGGCGAAAGCACAATAACCTCCGACAGTGGCTCGAACTGGTAGGGAATGTAGGTCAGCACTTGGCAGCGCGCAAACTGTTTGTCGGCCGAAACCACCAAATCGATTTTGATATTGCTCTCGCTGTGCGAAATCACTTTGGCGAGTGCCTCCCAATCTTGATTTTCGATGTGGCGGATAGCCTCTTTGCCAGAACCGCTCAAAATGTAGATGACATGGCCGTGGAGCGCGCTTTTGTTGTGGCACAGTTGCCGACAGTTGTAGCCGAGATGCAGGCAGCCCCAAACCACAAAGATGATGGCGCCGCAACCAAACGCAAAAAATGTGGCGGTGTTGTTTTCGCACTTCAGCGCGCGCATTGCCACAAACATTGCCACGCCAACGATGATGAGCAGCGCGCCGATGCAGATTGCTTTCGCATTGATATTTTTCGATATGTTTTGTTCCTCGCCGCACAGCAATGCCGACGAAATTTTTGATTTTGCCATGATGATTTTCAGTTTTTGTTAAAAAAGTGTGTTGATTTTTAGATTGGCACTGTTGTGGCCGCAATGCCGACGGCGGAATTTTGCATCAACAAAATTCCACGCCACTTTGCCCAAAGGCAGCAGCGAAAAAGGGGAAAAATCGGTGGCTTGGCTAACGCAAAATGCGCCGTAGCGCAAAAATGTAGTGGCGTGCCATGTCGGTGTCGGTGGCATCGCCGAGGCGTGCAGCAAAGAGTTGCCGCTGTTTTTTGAGGTTTTCGACATGCGATTTTTCCACCGCATGAATGTGTGGCATGGGCGTGTTCGACAGATGTGTGTTTATCTGTGTAACCAGCACATTGGGGGCGTTTACGCTGTGGCAGAGTATGGCGCAACCGTTTGTGCCGCTCCACGCACTCCATGCGCAGGCTGGCGTGTCGGCTGGTGTGGTTATGTCGGGGAAATCATCACCGCGCGCACTAAATCCGCTGACCAGCAGCAGCCCAATGAACAGTAATGTGAACAGTTTTTTGCCCATAGTTCGCTTTTCGACCGACAAAATTCGCAATAATTTTGCTATTTTGCAACTTTTTTTGATAGAAAATCAGAAATTCAGATTGTTGAATTGTTTAATCGTTGAACTGTTGAATCGTTGAATTGATTTTTGGTTGATCGGTTGATCGGTTGAT
>CAVGYO010000086.1:0-7485 GCA_963633255.1 Erysipelotrichaceae bacterium | reverse complement strand
AAATCATTTGCACAATAATCAACCAATCAACCGATCAACCAATCAACCAAAAATCGTTTAATCGCTTCAACAAAACTTTACAAACTTTACAAACTTGATAAACTTTATAAACTTTCAAACTTTTTACTAATATGCCATACAGACGCTTACCAAACACCGATCAGGCGCGGTTGCGCGCTTTGGAACGCATCATCGATGTCGATTCGTTCGTTGTGGGCGAACTGCCGCTGTCGTACAAACTGCTGAACGAGGCGCGGGTCAATTACCCACTGTTTCTCAATCTGGTGCAACTCTACAGCCAGACTTTCGAAAACCAAGTGTTGGCCAACCGAAAGTATCAGCACATTGTAAAAAATGCGCGACTCTACATTTCGCACTTCATTCAGGTGCTGAATTTGGCCGTTATTCGTGGCGAAATCAAAAAGGACCACAAGCGTTTCTACAAGTTGGAACCCGACAATTTTACGCTGCCCGACCTAAGCAACGAACAGGCCATCACCGATTGGGGGCGCAACATCATCGAGGGTGAAAACCAACGCATGCGCAACGGCGGCGCACCGCTGCAAAACCCCTCAATCGCCAAAGTGAAAGTGCATTACGACATTTTCAAGGAGTATAAAAACAGCCAAAAAGTGCACCAAAGCAGCACTGCACGCAACCTCGATAGCGTGATAGAAATGCGCGTGAAGATAGACCAACTTATTCGCGACATTTGGGACTCGATAGAAAAGACCTACGCTGCGCAACCGCCCTACAAACGCCTGAAAAGTTGCGAAAATTGCGGCGTAGTTTATTACCTGCGCAAGGGTGAAAAGCCGCTCACCGCTGCCGACGATTTGGCCGCTGCCACTCCAACACAAGCATAGTACGGCGTTTTGATTTTTTTGGAGAAGACACCATTCCTGCGCCTCTTTGCGTTTCTCGCCACGGGAATCGTTGTGGGCGAGTTTGTCGGCTACAATGCGCTGGCTACGCTGTTGCTTTGCCTCATCGGTTTGGGGCTGATGGCAGCGGCATTTTCCATCAAAAATACGGCGACCAACTACAAACTACGCGGTCTGTTTGGGCTGGGACTATTTGGCACGCTGGCGGCGTTGGGGCTTTTTCTGCAACACAATTTCGCCGAACAAACACGCCTCGATTTTCCAGCCGAAGCCGCCATCTACGAAGTAGAACTGACCTCGAGTCCGATAGTGAAAGAGCGCAGTGTGATGTTTCACGCACAAACACACAGCCGCACCGACAGCGTAGGAACGCAAGCCGTCGAAAAAAATGTGATTCTCTACATCGCCAAGGATTCGAGCGCAATCGCACTGCAACGCGGCGCACGATTGCTGGTGCAGAGCAACATTGCTGAGCCACAAACCACGGGCAATCCCGAAGAGTTCGACTACGGCCTCTACCTGCGGCATCAAGGTATTGGCGGTAGCGGCTATGTGTCGGCCGATTCGTGGCAAAAAATTGGCGAAGCAAGCGGTTTCTCGCTGATAAACTTTGCCGACGACTGCCGCGCCTACCTGCTCGACATCTACAAGCGCATGGGGCTGACGGGCGACGAATTTGGTATGTTGGCAGCACTGACGCTCGGCTACAAAGATGCGCTCACACCCGAACTGCGCGAGAGTTTCAGCACTACGGGCGCAATGCATGTGCTGGCGGTGAGCGGTCTGCATGTGGGCATCATCTATGCGGTATTTGGTATGATTTTGTCGCTGGTGCTGCGCAATACACACCGCAACGAGCGGCTAAAATCGGCACTCATCATTCTCTTTTTGTGGTTCTATGCGTTTGTTACAGGTCTATCGCCGTCGGTGTTGCGCGCAACTATCATGTTTTCGTGCATGGCATTGGCAGGCATCATCGGGCGCAAGTCGCAAACATTCAACACCATATTTTTGTCGGCATTTTTGCTGCTGCTCTACAAACCGACGCTTCTGTTCGATGTCGGTTTCGAGTTGAGTTACAGCGCGGTAATTGCTATCGTCTATTTTCAGCCGAAAATCGTTGGATTGTTGCCCGTGGAAAACCGTTTTCTGCGCTGGGCATGGGAACTGACGGCGGTGTCGCTGGCAGCGCAACTTGGCACGGCACCATTTTCTATCTACTATTTTCACCAATTTCCCAACTACTTTTTGTTGAGCAATTTTGTGGTGATTCCTGCGGCGTCGGTCATTCTCTACGGCGCAGTGCTGCTCTTTGTTACTGCGTGGATTCCGTTTGTGGGTGCGGCTGTGGCGTGGCTGCTCAACTGGGTGCTGAAGGCGATGTATTTTCTTATTGCCTGCATCGAAAATCTGCCGCACGCACTCTCTATCGTCTGGATCGACGATTGGCAGTTGTGGCTGCTCTATCTGGCGATAATTGCCTGCGGATTTTGTTGTTATCGCCTCACATTCAGCAATTTAAGCCTAACACTGGCGGCGATTTTGGCATTTTTTGCACTGCAAACATGGCACCGCTACCAAGCACTCACCACCGACGAGTTGGTGGCGTTCAATCACTCTAAATCGCTGTTTGTCAATCGGATAACGCACGACGAAAATTTGGTTATTGCCGCCGATTCGACGCTCTATCCGCGTTTGGCGGGCGACTATTGGGAGAAAATCGAGGCTGCACCGCCGCATTTTGTGGCCGACAGCACGCTGGCGAGCCGCGCTTTCACTTTTGCTGGCAAGCGTGTGCTGGTGCTCGACCAAAACTATTTTCGCTACAAAATTGCGCCCGAACCGCTGGCGGTCGACTACCTCATCGTGGGGCGTGCGGTCTATCCTGCCGACGATTTTTTCGACTTTGTGCAACCGCAAATGCTCATCACTTCGGGCGAAGTGTATGCACGCAACGATTTGAAATTCAAAGAGTTGTGCGAAAGCCGAGGTTGCGCATTCTACTCCGTGAAAACCGATGGGGCGTGGCGATTGGCGGTCAATAGATTAGACTGAAAATATCGGCAATGATGGCGCGATTGTCGCCTTCGGGAATGGCTGGCATCGTTGTGGTTGAGGCATTTTTCAAAAGATTTTCGGCTTGCGCTATCGCCTCGGGCTGCAGACTGTCCGACGCAACCATCGCTTCGCAAATAACGCCACGCGCCTCGTCGATGTGCAAATCCACCTCGACACGCCCCCACGCAAACTGCGCACTGCGCACTGCGCAGAAATTGCGCCAACGGCCATACAGATAGTCGTCGCTCTGAAGGTGGCGGCAAATCGCCTGTGCTTGGGCATCGCAGAGCGCGTCGAACGCCACGGGGCGCGCTTGGTTCTGATAAACGCTTTGGAACGCATCAATCAGGTGCGGCACGCAATTTTCGGCGGTGATGTCGGCCACTTCCGACAGATTCACCACGCGACTCGCCACCGACTGCACGCCATGTTTTTGCAGTTTTGCCCGATTCACTTTCAGATAGCGCGCCATGCGTTCACCATCGGTTTTGATGAGTAGCGTGCCGTGGTGCAACGCCTGCCATTGCGTGCGCCCAAACGCATTGCCCGAAAATTTGCGCCCTTCGAAAGTGATGTCGTTGCGCCCCGACACCTCGGTTTCGAGTCCAAAATGGCGCAACGCCTCCTGAATGACGCACATCTGCCGCCCGACATCGTAGAGCCGCCTATCGGCCACAAACGAGAAATTCAGATTGCCCAAATCGTGATACACGGCACCGCCGCCAGTCCGCCGCCGTGCCAAACGCCCACCGTCGGTCACCAGCGCACTTACATCGCACTCGGTGTAAGGATTTTGGTTTGCACCGACGACCACCGTGCGCTCGTTTTGCCACAAAAAAAGCGTTACAGTGTTTGGCGCATACTCTTCGAGTAGCCGACTTTCGACCGCCAAATTCATATACGGGTCGTAACATTTTCCAACGACAATGCGGAGTTCGGGAGTTTGTGTGTTGCTCATTTTTCAAGTCGATTTTTGTGATAAAAGTAGCATTTTCGGTGGCATCCATCTCAAAAAAAAGAGCGGCGCACTTGCGTCGCTCCCTTTTGAGTTATGGTTTGTAAACGCTGTTTTATTTTGCGCCTTCGAGCGATGGACCAGCGGCCACCAAAGCCTTGCCAGCGGCATTGCCTTCGTATTTGGCAAAGTTTTTGATGAAGCGCGAAGCCAAATCGTGGGCTTTCTCTTCCCATTCGGTCGAGCATTTGTAGGTGTCGCGTGGGTCGAGAATCTGCGGATCAACGCCAGGCAGAGCCGTCGGCACTTCGAAGTTGAAGTGAGGAATGGTCTTGGTCGGCGCAGAGTTGATAGCACCGCTCAAAATAGCGTCGATAATGCCGCGCGTATCTTTGATAGAGATGCGTTTGCCAGTGCCGTTCCAGCCCGTGTTTACCAAATAGGCTTTTGCGCCCACTTTTTCCATCTTGCGCACCAACTCTTCGGCATATTTGGTTGGGTGCAGTTCGAGGAACGCCTGTCCGAAGCAAGCCGAGAAAGTCGGCGTTGGCTCGGTGATGCCGCGCTCGGTGCCAGCCAATTTGGCGGTAAATCCGCTCAAGAAGTAGTATTTTGTCTGTTCTGGTGTGAGAATAGACACAGGCGGCAGCACGCCAAATGCGTCAGCGCTCAAGAAAATCACCTGATGTGCATCGGGAGCCGACGAACCTGGTTGAATGTTTTTGATGTGGTTTATCGGGTACGAAACGCGCGTGTTTTCGGTAACGCTCTTGTCGGTAAAGTCGATTTTGCCGTCCTTGTCCACGGTAACATTTTCGAGCAGCGCATCGCGTTTGATGGCGTTGTAGATGTCGGGTTCGCTCTCTTTATCGAGATTGATAACCTTGGCGTAGCAGCCGCCTTCGAAGTTGAACACGCCGTTGTCGTCCCAGCCGTGTTCGTCGTCGCCAATCAGACGGCGTTTCGGGTCGGTCGAAAGCGTGGTTTTGCCTGTGCCAGAGAGTCCGAAGAATATGGCGGTGTTTTTGCCTTCCATATCGCAGTTGGCCGAGCAGTGCATCGAGGCGATGCCTTTCAGTGGCAGGTAGTAGTTCATCATCGAGAACATACCTTTTTTCATTTCGCCGCCGTACCAAGTGTTGATAATCACCTGTTCGCGCGAGGTTACATTGAACGCCACGCAGGTTTCGGAGTTGAGGCCGAGTTCTTTGTAGTTCTCTACTTTCGCTTTCGAAGCGTTGTAAATCACAAAGTTAGGCTCGAAATGTTCCAACTCTTCGGCCGTCGGCTTGATGAACATATTGGTTACAAAGTGTGCTTGCCACGCCACTTCCACAATAAAGCGGACGGCCATGCGGGTGTCTTTGTTGGCACCGCAAAACGCATCGACAACATAGAGATTTTTGTTGCAGAGTTCTTTTTTGGCAATCTCTTTCACCTTGCCCCAAACCTCTTCCGACATTGGGTGGTTGTCGTTTTTGTATTCGTCCGAAGTCCACCACACGGTGTTTTTCGATGTTTCGTCCATCACAATGTATTTGTCTTTGGGCGAGCGACCGGTAAAAATGCCAGTCATCACATTCACAGCACCGAGTTCGGTAACTTGCCCAACCTCGTAGCCTTCGAGTCCCGCTTTGGTCTCCTCGGCGAACAACTGTTCGTACGACGGGTTGTGTGCAATTACGGTTGCACCCGTAATGCCATACTTTGTCAAATCTAATTTTGCCATTTTTGTAAATTTTATTTTGTTAATTTATTTTAATTTTCGTTTGCAACTTGCTGTTTTACAGTCTGTTTGATTGCGTGCTTTGTAGCACTATTTTGTGGCGCAAAAGTACGACTTTTTTTTCATTTTTCAAAATTGCCATCGTTGTCGCGCACCTCTTCGTAATCGACATATTCGCCGCTGCGTTTTATCTCCGCTTTGATGCGTTGCAGGCGTGCTTTGTCGTCGTTGGATTCTGTTTGCGGGGCGGTTTTGGGCATTCTACCCACACCAAATAGCAGCCGCAGCGTGCGCCAGCCAACCAGCACCAGACACAGCAGAAAAGCAAAAATCACGAACAACAAAAAAGCCAAAAAAGCCATGCGCCCAACTATCTTTGCTCAATCTGCTGCAAAAATCGTACCAAAAAGAGTGCGAAAGAGCAAAAGTGTGAAGGCTTTACTTTCTCTCTTTTCCACAGGTCATTCTGCAATGTGCAGGTCTTCGGCGCGGGAGATTTCGGTGCTGGTTTCGCCTATCCAGTCGCAGGTTTGATTTTCGGCAGTATAGACGCGCACAAAATCGATGCAGGGCAGATGAACCGAATTGCCGTCCGCATCGACCGCCCAATCGATGTCGAAACTGACAAGGTTGGTAGAGTCGTTGGGGTGGTTGTCGGCGTAGCCCCAATCGAAAGCGTAGAGCAGCCAATAGTTGCCCGCTACCTTGACGGCGTTTTTCGGCAGACGCGTGCCAGCGAAAGTGATGGAGTCGGGCAGCCAGCGTGGGAAATAGTCCTGTTGGTGAAACGCGTTTTGGGGAATATAACCGCTTTGTCCGTCGTTGTCGCGCCAAAAAATGTAGGCCGTATCGGTGAGCGATGTCTCTTTTTGGGGTATGGCAATGTGGTTTTCGTCGGGGCGAAAGTAGGTAATTTGGTAGTGATGGCGCGTGTCGGTGTGGCGATAGGCACTGCCAGCGAGTTCGTACCAAGTGTCGTCGGGCAGACCATTTTGGTTGCGGTCGAACGAGACCTCAACAATGCCCGGTTCGCAACTGCCCACCTTTCCGCTATTGGAAGCGGAATAAAAAGCGTTGCCGAGAATTTTGAAATCGTACTGCCCGCGGACATTCACCACGCTGTGGTCGAATCCGAAGGTAACATATCCGCCAAATCCACCGAGCGTAATCAACTTGTCGCTTTTGCCAGCGATGCAGGCTTGCGCTTTTTGCGCCATATCGGCGGCGGTGTTGCCCTCTTCGTATTGTGGCAATTCGTTGACAAACTGCCCAGGCGCAGGGCGGTATTCGTAAACGGTGCTGATGTAGCGACTGTATGCCACCTGTTCTTCCCACACCACAATTTTAATTTCCTGATTCACAGGATTTTTGTCGTCGATAATGCGAAAGTGCAAACGATAGGTGCCCGTATCCACTTGGCAAAATATGAACTCGCGTTCGGTGCCGACCAGCGAGTCGGAACCATCGGCAGCGGGCATAGTCCATTCGTAGCGATCGCCCGAAAATGCAGAGCGCAAAATCAGTGAGCGCATACGCTCGATGGCATACACCTCGTCGATGCCGAGGCTGACCATTGGCATATCGGGTTTGCAGGCTACAAGGCTCATTATCAGCACTATGTAACAATAAAATCGTTTCATACGGAGAGTTATTTATTTGCGTTTCGTAAGTAATTGTTCCGTCGTGCGGGATTTGTAATCCGTTTTTTTGTTCTTTTTTTCGTTCATTTCTTTTGACGACCAAAAGAAACGAACCAATTTTGCGATTTAGCGAGCGCAAATGAAAACTCGTTTTCGATTTGCCGAGCGTAAGCAAAATCAAGCATTAAAGAAAAGTCGCGGCAGGGGCGCGAGCGTTGCCAA
>CAVGYO010000085.1:0-7587 GCA_963633255.1 Erysipelotrichaceae bacterium | reverse complement strand
TGTTGTTCTGCTCCCAGAACGCTTGCCATTTCTTCTCAATCTCCGTGAAATTGTAGTTCATTGTGGTAATACTGTATGTTTATTGAATCCGATAGTTCGGGTGTTTAATAACTATTTTTGTTATAAATTCATCAAAGTCAAAAAACTCTATTTTAGACGAATTAAAGCAATCCAATAGATAAAAATCGTAAGTGTTTGTGTTTATTCTACGAAACAATGCGAAACTTTGGCAGTCTATATCAGAATGCTTACCAATAGGGTTTCTAAAAATAGCGAAACCACAATGCATATTGGCGTTTTGTGTTTCATATTTAATATGAGAAGGTTTTTTTTCTGTTTTTAGAAAAAATAGTGTGTAATAGACTTTCAACATCCATAATAGAGTCGGCAGAAAAAGTATAATCGGGAATAACAAGTTGCATTTCTTTTTCCCGTTCTTTTTCCTGTTTTAGAAATTCAGTAATTTCTTCTTCCGAAAAGATTCTATTATTTGACATAATGGGACTTTTCTTTTTTGAGTGCTAATGGTTTGTGCCTAAATCCACTTTGCAAAGTTACTAATTTTTGCCGAAAAGACATCGCTTACACAGGCGCACAACTTGCCGAAGATACGAATTTTTGACCAATGCACCCAAACGGCTTTCCCGATGCTTTTGCAATTTTATTATCGAAAAACAATAAAAACATTTTGTTATTCGCAAAATAATGTGTTACTTTGCAGCCGCTTTTGGAAAGCAAATGTAATCAACTAAAACAATAAACGCAATGAAAAAATTAGTTTATGCAGTTATGATTGGATCTGCATTGGTCGCCACATCGTGCGGCAACCGCAAATTGGCGTCGGGCATACACTTCGACGACATGGACACCACCGCCTCGCCACAAGAGGATTTTTACCAATATGCTTGTGGCGGCTGGATGGCAAAACACCCACTCACAGCCGAGTATTCGCGCTATGGCAGTTTCGACAAATTGGCCGAGGACAACCAAGAGCAACTCAAAGGCTTGATTGTGGAACTCTCCGAAAAACAGAATGCCAAAGGCAGCGTGGCGCAGAAAATCGGCGACCTCTACCGCATGGGCATGGACACCGCCGCCATCGAAGCGCAAGGCGCAACACCGCTGCAACCGCGATTGCAAAAAATTGCCGCTATGGCAAACAAAAGCGAACTCACAGCGCAACTGGCCGACTTGGCAGCCGAAGGCAATATGCCACTTTTCGGTCTATTCGGCGAAGCCAACCCGATGGACAGCAAACAGCACATCGGCTGGGTGTGGCAGTCGGGGCTCGGCATTGGCGACCGCGACTACTACCTCGACGATAACGAAAAAATGCGCAATGTACGCGAAAACTACACCACGCTGCTCGCAAAACTGATGACTCTGTCGGGCTACGACCGCTTGGCTGGCGTGCAAGCCGACGATATGGCGCAGAAAATTTTGGCGTTCGAAACCGAACTCGCCAAGGCGTTTATGGACAAGGAAACATCGCGCGATCCCTACAAAACTTGCAACCTGATGTCGATTGACGATTGGCAAAAACTCTGCGCTGCCATCGATGCAAAAGCCTACATGACCGCTCTCGGTCTGGGCGAAATCGACACGGTGAATGTGGGGCAGGTGGACTACCTGAAAGCGTTGAACGATATTGTGGCAAAAGCCGATTTGGAGGTGCTGAAAGCCTATTTGGCGTGCGACTATATCAACAATGCTGCACCGTTCTTGAGCAGCAATTTTGTGAATGCTAATTTCGATTTTTATGGCCGTGTGCTGTCGGGACGCGAAGAACTCCGCCCACGCTGGAAACGCATTGTCGATGTGGTCGATGGCTCGCTGGGCGAAGCCGTCGGGCAGATGTATGTCGAAAAGTATTTCCCAGCCGAAGCCAAAGAGCGTATGCTGCACTTGGTGGCCAACTTGCAAGCCGCTCTGCACGACCGCATTGCCGCCAATACTTGGATGACCGATTCGACCAAACAAAAGGCGTTCGAAAAACTCGATGCGTTCATCGTCAAGGTGGGCTACCCCGACAAGTGGCGCGACTACAGCGGTCTCGACATCGTCGATGATAGTTTCTTTGCCAACATCGAGCGTGTCAATCGCTTCGAATCGGCCTACCAATACGCCAAAATCGGCAAACCTTCGGATCCAGCCGAATGGTACATGACACCGCAAACGGTCAATGCCTACTACAATCCCAGCACCAACGAAATCTGCTTCCCTGCGGGTATTCTGCAACCGCCTTTTTTCGATATGAATGCCGACGATGCAGTGAACTACGGCGCTATCGGCGTGGTGATTGGCCACGAGATGACGCACGGATTCGACGACCAAGGGCGCAATTACGACAAAGAGGGCAACCTCAACAACTGGTGGAGCGACACCGATGCCGCCAATTTTACAGCGCGCACCAAAGTGTTGGTCGATTATTTCGATGCTATCGAGGTGCTGCCTGGTGTATTTGCCAATGGTTCGTTCACGCTGGGCGAAAACATTGCCGACAATGGCGGCCTCAATGTGTCGTTCTTGGCACTGCAAAAAGCCAAAGAGCAGTGCACAATCGGCGATGTGATGGACGGATTCACTGCCGACCAACGCTTTTTTATCGCCTATGCTGGCGTGTGGGCGGGCAACATTCGTGATGCCGAAATTGTGCGCCGCGTGAAAGAAGACCCGCACTCGCTCGGTCGCTGGCGCGTGAATGGCACACTGCCCCACATCGATGCCTTTGCCGACACTTGGCAACTGCACGAAGGCAACGCCATGTATCTCGCTCCCGATGCCCGTGCCAGAATTTGGTGAGGCGTTTTGCCGCGTAAAGTAAAAACAGGCTGGCTTCCAAGTTGGAGCCGGCCTGTTTCCTTTGTTGGTTTTCGGCTTTTTAAGGCACTACCACTTTGTATGTATTGCCGTCCGCTTTCACAATGTAGATGCCTTTCAGCGAACCGTTTTGGCGCGTTACATCGAGGCCGAGCAGCGTGTAGATGCGCATGTTGTCGGCACCGCAGATGTACCCGTCGAGCGTGAATATCGGCGTGGCTGGTGTGGCGGCGGCATGGTCGATGGCGGCCGTTTGGCAGGTGGCGGTCAGCGCGACATTTTTGATTTCCCAAACCGAGCCTTCGGCTGCCGTGGCGGCCACATATTTGAAGGCGAAGTGCATGTTTTCAGTCATGAACTCGGCTGGAACGGCTATCTCGCCCGAATTGACGAATGTCCAGTTTGTTCCTGCCGGATAGTTCGGGATTTCCACTTGCGTCCAAGTGGCTGTGGCGGGTAGGCCGCTTTCGTAGTCGTTCGACATCCAAAGCGTTTGCATAGTCGTTTTATTGTCGGCTGTGCCGACATTGGCTGTGTGGTCGAATGTGAGCGTGGCCTGTTGGTTGTTTTTCAGGTCGAATGACGGCGACACGAGCCAGTCCTCGTTGTTGTCCGATCCCGAGCCGTTCATTCTGGCGTAGTGGTTGTTGTAGTCCACATACCAGTCGTTCGTGCCGCTCACATTTATCGAAGTGAATTCGCCCAGCGACGAGTAGAATGTTTCGGAGTAGGCGATGGCTTTGCAGTCGGTGTTTTCTTGTGCGTCGCCGGCCAGTTTCAGACCTACGAGATACGGGTCGTGGTCGGAATAGGAGTATTCCGCTGGCGACGGGCTGCTGCATGTGGTGCAGATGTGGAACACGCCTGCGCCGGTGATTTGCGCCGCCATGGAGGTGTTGGCCAACACATGGTCGATGAGTTCGCTGCCGCCGTAGCAGTGCGAGTACGAGGCAGCGTCGTAGCGGAGCAGCTGCTCTTCGTAGCCTGCGCTGACGATGTTTAGGATGGGCGTTTCGTCGGCGAGGCAGTTCAAGTCGCCCATAATCAGGATGTCGGGGTCGGCGGTTATGCTGTTCATGGCGGCTATCAGATCGTTGGCATTGGTTATGCGCTTGGCGTCGCCTTGGTCGGTGGTGCTGTCTTTGGCTTTGAAGTGGTTGATGCTCAATGTGAATCGGCCGCCAGTGGCGAGTTCTTCGAATAGTTGGTAGCGCATGGTGTATTTGTAGTAGGTTTGCGATGTCGCCGCCTTGTTGCTGCCTACGGGCTTCACTTTGTCTGCGCGGTAGATGAATCCCGACTTGATGTAGGTGTTTTCGTCGTCGATGCCGTCTGCCACATAGGCGTATAGGTTTTCGCCCGCCGTCTTGTTGAGCGAATCGACCAGCTGCTTCAGCACGATGTCCTTCGGTTCCAGTTCGTTGAGGGCGTAGATGTCGGCGTCGATGTAGAGGAACGACTGCACGATTTTGTGCGTTTTCGTCGCAAAGCACGAGGCCGTGCTGCATTCGCTGCGCGATGCGTCAAGGTCGGTGAAGTAGTTGCGCATGTTTTGACCGCACACTACAAGCGTGGGCTCGCCTATGTCGGGCAGGTCGATGGGCAGCGTAACGCTGCTGCCATCGCTTTGTCCCACAATTTTCACATTTTTTACCTGCCAAGTGTCGGCTGCCGCTGCGGTAGATTTGTAGCGGAATGCAATTTTTGTGGCGTTTGTTGGCAGCGAAATCTCTCCCGAAGAGACATAATTCCAATTTCCAGCGGTCGGATAGGTAGGAATTGTTACATTTGTCCACTCCGAAGCGTCGAAAGTGGCACTCGGGCTAACGGCGTAGTAAACTTGGAACTCCTCGCTCACCGTGCCGTTTTGGAATTTGGCCGCGTGGTCGAAAGTAAGCGTAGCCGAAGTGCAACTCGTCAAATCGAATGAAGGCGAAACCAGCCATGCCTCGCCAGCATTGGCTGTGCCGCTAACATAGGCGCTCGCCGACATATTGCCATAAGTTGTGTTGGCACTCCAAATGTGACTCGAACCTCCCAGTTCAACATTTTCGATGGTAAACTCGCCCTGTCCCGAAGCGAAAGTCTCGTCGAGTACGGTTGTTTCGGCGGCATACACCAGCGTTGTTGCGAACAGAGTCGCTACGAGAAGGAGAATTTTTGTGTGTTTCATGACGAAAGTGGTTAAAAGGTTAAAAGTAGGGCCGCGCTGCGTGCGCCCTTTTTTGTTTATTTTGCGGATAGGGTAGTTTTCGATTAACTTGCTGATTATTATTAAGTTATCTATTTTTTTGCACGAAGAAAGATTATTTGTATACTTTTCTACTGCAAAGGTAGTGCCATTTTTTCGGATATGCAAGAGTTTTTTGGGGGAGAATCGATTTTTCGGGGGTTAATAGTTTCTAAATGTTTGTTTTGTACACTTTTTTCTTGCTATCTGTAAAAAAATATGTAAAAAATGTAAAATGTTTGATAGAAAAACCATATCTTTGCGGCCGTAAAAAGTGTGTAAATCCTCCTTTGCCCCGTTGCACAAAGAAAAAGGCTATCGATACGCTACTCGTATAATACCGCCGCCACCATAACATTCAGTATTAACTAATATTTTTAAGGTATGAAAAAGTTTCAGTATGCGCTTGCAGCCGCTTTAATGCTGCTTGTCGTTGGGTGTGACCAAAAAGAACCCAACAATCCCTCTGAAGAGGATGTCAATGTCAAGTTCAAGCAGGAGATTGTCCTGACGAGTAATGTGGAGTTTCAGGAAGACCACAGTGGCATGGGCAGTGTTATCGCCTCGGGCGACAATGGTGTGTATAGTACCACGCTGTGTATCAAGGGGACGAACTTTGTCGAAGGCACTTACGCTGCCAAGTGCGAAATCAGCGAGTCGCAGGTGTGGGGCTTCCTATTCAACATGAACGACTTCGAGGCTGTGTACACCATCGACTCTATTTCGGCTACCGTGAAGAAATATGCCGATGAGGGGCGTCTCGAAATTACGGCGAAGTATTATACTGCCGCCCACGACTCGCTCTACATCATTCATTTCGGTCAAAAGATTACGCCTGTGGCCAACAAGACGATCGACATCACGGATGCCGAGTTCTACGATTTCACTGATCAAGGCGGTTATTACACCATCGCAAATGCCAACAGCGACTTGAAGGCGGGCGACTTTCTGCTTGTGTTCACCTACTACGCCTCGCAGTTTGCAGGTTCGTACAGTGTAACGGACTTCAGCTCGTTCCTCAGTTCCTTCGGCTATGTCGAGGACACCGAGACAGGCACGCTCGAGAAAGAACTCTCTGCGCTCTATGGTACGCTCGAGGTAAAAAAGGCTGACACAGACACCTATACAGCAGTATTGAAAGTGATGGCAACGGACAGCGTCTTCTATACGATTAACATCTCGGGTAGCAAAGGCGAAATGGGCTATGCCATCGACGCTACCGATGACACCGAGTATGCATTCGATGCGGCTACTACCACGGCGCAATACTCCTACCAGACGCAAGATGGTTCGACCTATGCGGCATTCATTCTCAACGACGGCACCAAGTATCTCCAGTTCATTGCCTTCTACGACGGCGACAAAGATGCCGTAACTATCGTGCCTGCTGGTGCGTACTATATAGGGGACTACTATTCCGCTGGTACCATTGCTGCAGGTTTCTACGATGCAAATAGTCAGCAAATTGGCAATAGTTACTTCGCTACTTTCAGCGAGGAAATTTTGACCGACCCTGTTTATTGCCTTACCGAAGGAGCGATTGTGCTCTCTAACGAGGATGGCAAGTGCAAGATAGAGGTCTATGGCACCAACTCGAAGGGTGCGTCGGTTACTATTACCTACACAGGTGCGCTCACCGAGGCCAAGAGCACCTCGAACGCCCCTCTGAAGAACAGCGCAAAGTCCAACAATGGTCTCTCTGCGTATCCCAACTTCTTCGTTCGTCGCTAAGTGCTTTGTATCGTATTGACAAAGAGCAATAAAGACAAAAGAGCGGGGCTGCCCAACGGCAGCCCCGCTCGCTTTCTGTCTTGCGACTCTTGGGCGTTACTGTTCGCGGTCCACCAGCCAATCCGTGGCGCGGATGCAGCGGATAGTGCAAGATTTTGCAAATTTTCGTCTTGTAAACTGCAAGATTTTGCAACTTTTTGTCTTACGAACTGCAAGATTTTGCAATTTTTTATTCTCTAAACTGCAAGATTTTGCAAATTTTTTGGGGAAAATAAGAGGGAAAAGCCTTCGTTTAATTAAGAGTTAAGAATTTAGAATTATGAATTTTCGCAACCAACAACGCTGCAATTATTATTCATTATTCATTCTTAATTATTCTTTAACCCCTACCCCCGCCATTCGGTGGGTACTCCCCCTATCTGCTGCGCAGCAGGGGGAGAGAATAGGACGACAGAAAGCCAGTAGGGTAACAAAACCGCGCCGAACCAACACTAACGCGATTCTGTCCCTCTGCTTGGAGCGTAGCGAAAAGATAGGGGGACGAGGAGCGATAGCGACGGAGGGGGTTGGAAACTCAATTAAGAATTTTGAATTAAGAATTATGAATTTTCGCAACCAACAACGCCGCAATTATTATTCATTATTCATTGTTAATTCTTCATTAAAAGCAGAGCCGCCACACTGTGACGGCTCTGCTTTTATCATTTATCTTGCTACTTGCTACTTGCGACTAATTGTCATTGCGGCTTCGCCGCATCATTCCTCACTCCTAATTCCTCACTCCTAACTTATCTTGCTACTTGCTA
>CAVGYO010000084.1:0-7621 GCA_963633255.1 Erysipelotrichaceae bacterium | reverse complement strand
CTTGCTACTCATATCTTGCTACTCATATCTTGCTACTATAATATGTCTTCCCTACCCGAAATAGCGCGCATGGCATCGTGGGCCGACTCGCCAACGATAGCGGTTGTGTTGGTAATGGTGTTTGCTCTCGTGGTCGTTGCCAAAAACTTTATGGGGGCGTTCCAATTCGAAAAAGTGCGCCAGTTTTTCCGCGACAAAGAGCGCGTAACCTACGCCGACTCCGATGCCGACAGCACTTTGGCGGCTACTCTACTGCTGTTTGCTTGCGCCGTGGTCTCGTTCAGCCTCTTTTTGTCGCTCGTCTACTGCCGCATCGAAGGGCAAGCCTACATCGCCGCACAAATTTTGTGGTTGCCGCTCATCATGGCTGGGCTGCTGTTGCTGTGGATTCTTGTGCAGTGGGCGTTGCTCAAAATGGCGGGCTACTGCGCCAACAAAACCACCGAAATGCGACAGGTTGTGCGCGCCTTTTTAGCCGCTTTCACCGTGGTGGGGCTGCTGCTTTTTCCCGTCGTGGTGGGGCTAATCTACGCGCCACAAACGCTTTTCGATGGGCTGATGTATGTCGGCTTTGCGGTCGTTGCAGTTGGACTTATATTTCTGATAATTACCTGTTTACAACTTTTTTTCAGCGGAATAGATACGGTATGTTATTTATTTTTGTACCTTTGCACCCTTGAAATTCTGCCCATTTTGCTGCTACGCAACACGGTCAGAATGTTAGTTGCAAATGTGTTAACATAAAACATTAACGCCTTGAAAATCAAAAAGATATTGGTTTCGCAGCCGAAGCCAGAAAGCGAAAAATCGCCCTATTTCGACATCGCTGAAAAATACAATGTAAAGATTGATTTCCGGCCGTTTATCAAGGTCGATCCTATTCCAGCGAGAGAATTTCGCCAACAACGCATCAACATTGCCGACCACAACGCCGTGGTTTTCACCTCGAGGCATGGTGTTGATAACTTTTTCCGATTGGCCGACGAGATGCGCGTTCGCAACAAAATCGACATGGATATGCAGTATTTCTGCGTGTCGGAAAAGGTGGCCAACTACCTGCACAAATACATCGACTACCGCAAACGCAAAGTGCACTACGGCACCACAAACCGCGTGTGCGACCTCTTCCCCATCATTCAACGGCACCGAGAATTGAACTTTTTGGTGGTGCTTTCGGCCGAACACACCAACGAAATTCCCGATTGGATGAACCAAATGGAGATAAAAAATAGCGTGGGAATGATGTATCGCACCGTGAGCAACGACTTTGGCCCCGACGAGACACTCGACTACGACATGATGCTCTTTTTCAGTCCGCAAGGCATCAGTGCGCTGCTAAAAAATTTCCCGAATTTCGAGCAGGGCGACATACAAATCGGTTGCCTCGGCACCAACACCGCCGCCGCCATTCGCAACGCAGGTTTGCGGCTCGACCTCGAAGCACCGTCGCCACAATTCACATCGATAACCATGGCGCTCGACGCATTCCTGAAAGAGAACAACAAGCGAAAATAAACTGATTGTCAATAATTTACGAGAATCCGCCTCTCTTTCGTCGAAAAAAACAGAAAGCGGAACTTTTGCCGTGCAAACCGACCACCAATGCCACAAACATTTGCCAAAACGGAACATTTGAAACGCCAAAATGCCATCGATGCGCTGTTTGCCGCGGGCAACAAATTTACGGCCTATCCGTTTCGTGTGGTCTATACGCTTGTGGCGCGCCAACCCGATATGCCGCCAGCGCAAGCAATGGTGGTGGTGCGCAAAAAACTGTTTCGGCACGCCGTCGATCGCAACCGCTACAAACGCCTGCTGCGCGAAGCCTATCGCCTGCACAAACAGCCGCTTTTCGACGCGTTGAACGACACGCCACACACCATGCACATCGCTTTTTTGGCCGTCGGCGACACCCTGCCCGACTTTCGGACAGTGGAGCAACAAATGGTAGCCGCCATCGACCGCCTGACAACCGCCGTAGAATGAAAAAACTGCTGGAACGCATACTGATTCTGCCCATCAGATTTTATCAACTGGCCATTTCGCCGCACTTCCCAGCGGCTTGTCGCTACACACCCACCTGCTCGCAATACGCCATCGAAGCCATCAGAAAACATGGTCCCGTGAAAGGTATGTGGCTGGCCATAAAACGCATTTTGCGCTGCAATCCGTGGGGCGGAAGCGGCTACGACCCCGTGCCATAGCCACAAAACAAACTTTTCGACCAAAAAAGTGCGGCATTGCATTTTTTTTTGTAACTTTGCAGTCCAATTTTTCGCACACAAAAATTAAACTAAAAATATGAATGTTGAACTTAAAAACAGCGATGCCGTAAACGCCACCATCACCATTACGGTAACCAAAGACGATTACGCCGAACGAGTTGAAAAGAAACTCAAAGAATGCCGCCGCAAGGCCAACATTCCCGGATTCCGCCCGGGCATGGTGCCATTTGGCATGATTAAAAAGATGTGCGGCAAAGCCGTTACCGTCGAAGAGGTGAACGACCTGATTTCGGAAACGCTCTACGACTACATCATAAAAAATAAACTCGAAGTACTCGGCGAGCCGATGCCCAGCGAAACCGAACAGAAACCCATCGATTTCGACTCGGAAGAGCCGATTGAATGTGTGTTCGACATTGCGTTGGCACCAAAATTTGAACAAAATCTGACGAAAAAAGATAAACTTCCCTACTACGAAATCACCGTCGGTGACGCAGAAATCGACAGCGAAGTGAAAAACTACGCCAGCCGCTTCGGGGGGTACGAAAGTGTCGAAGTTTCCGAAGAAAACGACATTCTGAAAGGCACCGCCACCGAAGTTGGCAACGACGCACGCTGCCTCGAAGATGTGATTCTCTCGCCCATACACCTGAAAGACGACAAGCAACGCAAACTCTTCGTTGGTAAAAAAGTGGGCGACATCGTTACTTTCAACCCGAAAAAAGCGATGAGCAAAACCGAATTTGAAGCATTTTTGAAACACCCTCAAGAGGATGTTGAAAACATAACCGCCGATTTCACCTTCGAAATCAAGCAGATAACGCGCTACAAAGAGGCCGCCATCGACAAAGCCCTGTTCGACAAGGCATTCCCCTACGAAGGCATCGCCGACGAAGCCGAATTCCGTAACAGAATAGCCGAATCGTTGAAAACTTCGTACGCCAACCAAAGCGAATACAAATTCGGTATCGATGCGCGCGATACGCTGGTGAAAAAGATGGACGGTGTGGAGTTTCCCGAAGCATTTTTGAAACGCTGGGTGCTCGCTACCAACAAAAAAATGACCGCCGAAGATGTCGACAATAGCTTCGATGCCATGCTGAAAGACTTGAAATGGCACATCATCAAAGATAGCGTGGCGACCAAAGCCAACATCGAAGTGGAAGAGGCCGAAATCGACGAATTGGCGAAAAAATTTGCAAGAATGCAATGGATGCAGTACGGTATGTTCAGTCTACCCAACGATGTTTTGGACAACTATGTGGCTGAAATGAAGAAAAAGCCCGAAACATTGCGAAATCTCTCCGAAAAAGTACTCGAAGACAAGGTGCTTGCCGTCGTCAAAGAGCAGGTGAAACTGGATAAAAAAACCGTTTCGTTCGAAGAGTTCAACAAAATTTTGGAAAAACAAAAATAGTTTTTCGTTTCATAACTTTTGGTTGCAGGCAAGTCCCTTATTGTCGGGGACTTGTTTGTTTTAATGACACTACAAAATGGCAAAAATCGTACTCGAAAACATGGAATTTTATGCGTTTCACGGCTGCTATGCCGAGGAGCGTGTGGTGGGCGCAACCTTTTTGGTAACGCTCGAAATGGAAGCCGATTTAACGGCCGCTACTCACAGCGACAATCTGTGCGACACCATCAACTACGAGGCTGTGTATCAGATAGTTAAAACAGAAATGCAGCAGCCGTCGAACCTGATAGAGCATGTGGCTCACCGCATAAAATGCGCTGTGTCGGCCGCTTTCCCGCAACTTACCACCGTGAGCGTTTCGGTGAGCAAACTCGCTCCCCCACTCGGTGGCAAAATAGACCGCGCAATGGTGAAGATTTAGTGCAAAAATATGAAAGTAGAGCCGCCACACTATGACGGCTCTACTTTTTTAGTGAACAACAATTCTAACGAGGTCAATTTTGTTTTTTCGCTTACCGCAGGTCGTTTATCTCGACTTGAGGGTGTTTGGCGGTGTCGAAAGCAAAACTGAACTCTTTGGGCAGTGGTTGCCACGAGCGCACGGTCAGCACAATGCGGTCGGCGTTGCGCTGGCAAAACTCGATGCGCTCGATGCGATGGTTTTTCTTGTTTACCGCCAGTTTTATGCGAAAATAATCGACGCGTTTCGCCACCGTTGGGTAGAGGCAAAGCAGGTAGCAATCGTCGGATTTGTCCTCGTCGAACCCGACGCGGTGCGTCTGGGCATAGTCGCGCACCATGAGCAGCGGATTGGCTTCGCGCTGTTCGGCAAGCGTCGGCTCGGTGATGGAAACTTCGTTGTTGTCGGGCATGAAAACCCACTGCGTTTTGCCGTCGAAAAAGGTCTCCAAGCCGCCAAATTTCACATACGATTTTTTGCCGCTCACGGCACATTCGCCGTCCGACACATTTTTGTCGCCCGTGTTGCCAGCGATGTAAGTTGTGGAAAATGCGATTTTCACGGGCGTGCGTTGCAACTGCGCCACTGCCCTATCGGCAATGGCTTTGGCCTGCGCATCGGTAGTGGCTTGCGCAAAAGCCGACGAACAGCAGCAAAGCGCAACAAGTAGCGTTAAAAAGGGGCGTTTCATGGCTATGGATTTTTTTTCAAAATAAACAATAAATAATGAATAATGAATAATAGATAAGAGAACATAGAGCATAGAGCATAGAATATAGAGCATAGACAAAATTCATTTGAAGATTGTGGCGTTTCGGCTACCGAAAACTAGAAATCTAGAAACTAGAAATCTAGAAATTTGAGTCCAACATTAATGCGTTAAACTTATCAACCAAAATTTTACAGGAGCGTTTTCAGAATGTCGGTCAATTCGTATTCGGTGTGAACCATCACTTGGCGCGGTTTGCTGCCGACGGCTGGTCCTACAATGCCTGCGGCTTCCAACTGGTCCATGATGCGTGCGGCGCGGTTGAAACCGATCTCAAATTTGCGTTGAAGCATCGATGTGGAGCCCTGCTGCGACTGCACCACCCAGTGGGCAGCATCGTTGAATAGCGCATCGAGTTTGCGCATATCCACCGAAGCAGCATCACTATCGCTGTCGGCCACATCGGGTTCGGGCAGAATGTAGGGTACTTCGCAACGGTTGTTGGCCGAATTGATGATAATCGGTGCCTCTTGGTCGGCAATGAACTTGACAATGCGCTCCACTTCGGGCGTATCGACAAAGGCGCACTGCACGCGCGTCATATCGCTGCCTTGCGAAAACAGCAGGTCGCCCTTACCGATAAGTTGCTGTGCGCCAGGCGCATCGAGAATGGTTTGCGAGTCGATACGCGCCGACACTTTGAAGGCGATACGCGCTGGGAAATTGGCCTTAATCATACCCGTGATGATGTTTACCGAGGGGCGTTGCGTGGCGATAATCATGTGTATGCCAATGGCGCGCGCCAACTGCGCAATGCGTGCTATGGGCGTTTCGATCTCTTTGCCTGCGGTCATTATCAGGTCGCCAAATTCGTCGATAACTACCACAATATAAGGCAGATAGCGGTGTCCGTTCTGCGGATTGAGTTGCCGTGCAACAAATTTTTCGTTGTACTCGCGAATGTTGCGCACATGCGCTATTTTCAGCAGGTCGTAACGCTGATCCATCTCTTTGCAAATGCTGTTGAGTGTCTGTTTAACCTTGTCCACATCGGTGATAACAGGCTCGTCCACATCGGGCAGTTCGGCCAAAAAGTGCTTTTCGATGTCGCTATAAATGCTGAACTCCACTTTTTTCGGATCGACCAGCACAAATTTGAGTTGCGACGGGTGCTTTTTGTAGAGCAGCGATGTGATGACGGCGTTCATACCCACCGATTTGCCTTGACCCGTAGCGCCAGCCACAAGCAGGTGCGGCATTTTCACCAAATCGAACATAAAAATGTCGTTTGTGATGGTGCGTCCCAACGCAACAGGCAGTTCGAAATTGGCCTCTTGGAACTTTTTGGAGGCGATGGTCTGGCGCATCGAAACGGTGCGTGGGTGCAGGTTTGGCATTTCGATACCGATAGTGCCTTTGCCCGGAATCGGCGCAATGATACGAATGGCTTTGGCCGACAACGCCAGCATAATGTCCGCCTCGAGGTTGCGTATTTTGTTGATGCGCACGCCATCTTCTGGCACAATTTCGTAGAGCGTTACCGTTGGACCGATGGTTTCGTATATTTTTTTGATACCGATGCCAAAATTTTTCAGCGTTTTGATTATATTTTGCTGATTTTCAGTCTGTTCCTCTTTGGTTACCGTTTCGGTTTGTGCACCGTAATCTTTCAGCAATTCCAGTGTCGGATATTTGTAGTCCCACCCTTTTTGCGGGTCGTACGGACCTTGTTCGGCTAGCGGATCGTAGGGTTTGTCCACCGAATCGTCGGTGGCTGTTGCGTCGACTGTTTCGATGTCGGCCGTAGGTTCGGTCGGCGTCTCGTCGGCAGTGTTGTTCGTTTCCACGGGAATATCGATGGGCGTATCGTCGCTCTCGTCGGTTTCGTCGTCGGTTACAATCGTCCAATTTCCCGTATCGATCAGCGTTGGTTCGGTGCCCTCCTCGCTGCCCGCTTCGGCTTGCGGCTCGGTTTCTGGTGCAACTTCGGTTTGCTCGTCGATGGCGGGTTCTTCCGTCTTCTTACGCCGATGCAGCAAGCGTTGCAGGGCGGGCATGGTAGAACTGAATGCGAACACGGCAAACAGCACGCCCGTGCCGATAATCAGCAAAAGTGTGCCGGGGAAACCGATGTTGGCAGTGAGAAATCCGTCGAGAAAACGGCCGTGTGCACCGCCAATCACGACATAGCAGTTGGCGCACAGTTTGCCAAAACAGAAATCGAGTGCGAGCGACAGCCAAACGGTGAGAAATGCCGCCGAGAGAAACGCTTTCCAGAGCGGCACGATTTTCACTTTCATCAGGCGCAGCGCAACGACCACCACAAACCATAGCGCAACAAATGTGGCTGCACCAAAGCAGCGGTTCACCAACCGTTCGGAAATGACAGCACCGCGGTAGCCCGTCCAGTTTTTGACGCTTGCATGGAGTTCGCGCAACGATTTTTCGGCCTGCACGCAAGTGGCTTTGTCCGCCCCCTGATCGTAGAGCGATTCCACTTTCAGGCGCATTTCGGGGTAACTCTTTATCACGCTCAAGTCGTCGGCACCCGTAAAGAAGAACGATGCCATGGCCAATGCTATATAGAGCGACAAAAACAGCAGCGCAATCCCCAGTGCAAAGCAGAATCGCTCGTCGGTCAGCACTCGTTTCAATGTCGCCCAAAAGCCCTTTTTTTTCTTTTTTTCGTCTTTCATAAAGTGTGTCGTGCTATGCACGGTTTCAAATTTCTAATTTCTGATTTCTAATTTCGTTTCACGCATTTTTGCTCCGCTCGGCATTGCTCAAACGAGTTTGGCACTGCTCTCGCT
>CAVGYO010000083.1:0-7765 GCA_963633255.1 Erysipelotrichaceae bacterium | reverse complement strand
TCACTCCTAACTCCTAACTCCTCACTCTATAAGAGCGTTTCTTTGAAAATTTCGCCGACTGATGGGTGCGGAAAAATCATGCGTGCGAACTCGGTGGCAGTCAGTTTTTGAGCGATGGCGAGCGTTACCGTGGCCACCAGTTCCGAGGCGGGATTGCCGATGAGGTGTGCGCCAAGCAAGCGTTCGTCGGCATCGAGCAGCAATTTGCAAAGTCCGTTGCTGCCCTCGTTTTCCGCCACAAAACGCCCCGAATAGGTCATCGGCAATTTTTTGACCGTGTAGGGTCTGTTTTCCGCCAGCAACGCCTCTTCGGTTGCACCCACGCCAGCCACTTCGGGATTGGTATAGACCACGCCCGGCACGGCGTTGTAGCACATCGCATCGCGACGGCCAAGTATGTGATTCACAGCCACTTCGGCTTCGCGCACGGCAGTGTGTGCCAACAGCGAAAAACCTGTGATGTCGCCAGCAGCAAAGATGAGCGGATTCGAAGTACGCATCTGAGCATCGGTTTTCAGCCCATTGCGAAAGCGTTCCAAATGCAGTTTTTCTAAATCCAAGCCCTGCAAATTTGGGCGGCGGCCAACGCACAGCAAAATCTGCGCTGCCGAAAGTCGATTTTCGCCGTTTTCATCGGTAAATTTTACCTCTCCAGCAGCAATTTCCGACACCTTTGCACCCAAGCGAAAATCGACACCGCGTTTGGTGTATTCCGTGCGCAAAAGTGCCGCAATTTCGCCGTCGATACCGGGCAAAATTTCGGTAGCCATCTCCACCACCGCCACGCGACTGCCAAACGCCGAAAACAGTCCAGCAAATTCCAAACCGATAACACCACCGCCAATAATTACGATACTTTCGGGGATTTCGGTGGCTTGCAACGCCTCGCGGCTCGTCCAAAATGCGCCATTTTCGACACCTTTGATGGGTGGAATGGCAGTTTCGGAGCCTGTGCAGAGCAACAACCGCGCTGCTTCGTAGAGCGTGCCGTTGCAGTCGATTTGCACGGTTTCATCGGCATTTTTTACGATTGCCTCGCCCGAAACAACCGTAACTTTTTGCAGTTTGGCACGGATACCAGCCGCCAGTTTGCGCACCACTTTTGTTTTGCGTGCGCAGATTTTGGCATAATCGAACGCCACATTTTCGGCCACAACGCCATATTTCGCTGCATTTTGCGCATTTTGGTAGATTTTTGCGCTGTAGAGCAGCGTTTTGGTAGGAATGCAGCCCTCGTTGAGGCAGACGCCGCCCAGTGCGTTCTTTTCGAAAAGCACGACACTCAAGCCGCCCTCCGAGGCGCGCTCCGCTGCCGTATAGCCCGCAGGACCACCACCAATAATTGCCAAGTCGTATTTCATAAAAAAAGCCTGATTTTTTGTTGAATTATTGAAGCGATTATTATTTCTGGTTTTCGGTAAGCAAAAATTCTATAAACTATAACCGATAAACTTTTCGGGCGTGGCATGCCGCATCCCTACTTTCGCACTTTCACACTATTTCGTCTATCTTCTAAACTGCCGCTTCATCGGTAGCGAATCGATTGGCCGATGCGCAGTATTTTTTTGGAACTGATGCGGTTTAGTTGGCAGAGTTTCGACACAGTGGTGCCGTAACGCCGTGCAATTCCAGAAAGTGTGTCGCCGGCGCGCACTTTGTGGTACTTGGCTTTGGCCAGTTCTTTCAGTGCAGCGTTGTGGCTGTAGGTGTCGGCCAGCGTGATGATGTAGGGATTTTGCTTCACCGTGCGGTTCTCGTAGTCGATGAGTTTGGTGGTGTTGAACGCATTGCCCAAGAAACGAATTTCGTAGTGCAAGTGCGGCCCAGTGGAGCGCCCCGTATTGCCGCCCAAAGCGATGGGTTGTCCCGCCTCTACCTCTTGGTCGAGGTAACAAAGCACGCGCGAAAGGTGCGCATAGACCGTTTCCAAACCATTGTCGTGGCGAACAACCACATAGCGGCCGTAGCCTTTCGGCTCGTAGTCGATAATGCGCACACAACCACCAAACGAGGCATAAATGGTGTCGCCGATAGCAATGCCAATGTCGGTGCCATAGTGCCAGCGATAGCGGCGCATACCAAACGACGAGGTGATGCGATTGCTGGCTGTTGGGTAAACAAAGTTGCTGACATCGACCACCGTCGAATCGGGAATGCTGTCGATTTTCACGCCATAGGGATTGATACGCTGCGAAGTCCACGAAAAGCGGTACAACTCCGCCGCTGGATTGCTATAGAGATACGCCGAATCGTTGTCAAACAGATCGATGGTATCGGCAGCGTCTTTCATTGCGTCGATGTCGTCCAAATCGTCGGTAAAGAGCGAATCGGGCTGTTCCGTTTGCGCATGTAGCGAAACTGTCGGCGCACACACCAGCGCACCAACCAGCAAAAACAGAAACAGGCGCATCACTTTTCGCTGATTGAATAGACGAAATTGTGCGTTGCTTTGGTGTAGTCGAACATCTCTTCGGGCTTGAAAAAGCGCGCCAGTTCGATGGCGGCATTCTCTACCGAATCGCTGGTGTGAATGATGTTTTCCTGCATACTCATGCCAAAATCGCCACGAATGGTGCCTGGCTGCGCATTGCGCGAATTGGTAACGCCCGTCATGTTGCGCACCACCTGCACAGCATCGACACCAGCCCAGCAGCAGACTATCACTGGCGATGCTTTCATCGACGCGCAAATGGTCGGAAAAAACGGTTTGTCGGTGAGGTGCGCATAATGCTCGGCCAAAATTTTGTCGTCGAGTTGAATCATTTTCAGGCCTTGCAGTTGCAGCCCTTTACGCTCGAAACGCGCAATGATTTCGCCCACCAGTTCGCGCTGTACTGCGCCCGGTTTGATGATTACGAGAGTCTTTTCCATATAGATTGTGTTAGATTATTTCTGATTTCAAATTTCATTTGATTATTTGCAGCCAAAATTTCGATAAGCGATAAACGCTAACCTATAAATTTCAGATTGTCGAAAAACACGCAGAGGCGCAGTGGGAACTGCGTCTCTACAGTGTTTTGATATTCAGCAATTTAGAAACCACCCTTGAACAACCGCGAGGTGTTGAGTTTGGTTACTTTGCCCCATTTCGACTGAATGGCTTTCAGGTCGATGGTTTTGGGGTCGCCAGTGATGACCACTACAATCGGTTTGCCTTTGATGAATTTGTCGTAGAATGCGCTAATTTGCTCGAACTGCAATCCATCGATTTTTGGCATATTCACTTTGGCGGGGTCGTCGGTGTAGCCCAATTTTTGCCAATGGTCGAACACGAGGCTCTTCGAGCGGAACGACGGCTTGTTGGTGAGCGACGACTGGCGCAAATAGGTTTTGATATTTTCCAAACGCTCGGGATAGAGTGGCATATTGGTGAGCAGGTCGAGATAGACATCGATGGCATCGGCCACCTTGTCGCCCTGCGTGCCGACATAGCCTATCAGATAACTCTTTTTGCCTTGGCGTTCGGGCGTAGCCATGTAGCCGTAGGCGGTGTAGGCCATCGAGCGTTTTTCGCGAATTTCGTTCATTACCAATCCGCTGAATCCGCCGCTGAAATACTGGTTAAATGCCTCGTAATCAACATCGTCGGCAATGTCGTAGGGTTGTCCATCGACATAGAAATAGACTTTGGCCTGTTGCATATCGGCATTTGGCAAGAAGAATATCGTCTGTTTGTCGTATGCGGCGCGGTCGCGTATCACAGGCGATTCGCTCTTGGTCAAACCCTCTTTGAGCGGCAGGTTGCTCTTGAAAATCTCGGCGGCTTCGGCGGCTGGCGTTTTGCCCACAAAGTGGATTTCGAGTTCGTAGTTCGTAGCGTCGATAATGCTCTTGGTGAGGTCGCCGATGGTTATCAGGTAGTTGACCGACACATCGCCTTCGTCGGTAACCGACACTTTGTACATATCTTCCACATCGATGCGGTCGATATAGTGCGATTTGTCTTGGTAGAGCACATATTCCATCAATGCCGACGACACAACGCTCGGATTTTTCTTTTCGGTGTAGCGACTGCTGATTACACCGCCGATAACGCTTTCGAGTTGTTTGTTGTCGAGTTTTGGGAAGAGCGTTTGGCGTGCCATCAGTTTGCAGATTTCTGCCAGATTTTTCTCGTCGCCCGTCAGCACAATGTAGAAGTAACTGTCGTTCACAGCGTAGGTGCACGAAGCGCCAAGTTCGCTAAACTGTCGGCGCAGGCTCTGCGCGTCGGTGTTTGGCATCACGCCAGCGGTGTTCATCAGTTCGGTGGCATAGGCGAGTTTCGGCATTTTGTCGGTGCCGACGCCATATTTGAGTGTCAGCGAGAATACATCGTTCTCTTTGTTGTTGGTGCAGAAGAGCGTAACATCGTCGTAGAGTTTTGTTTTGGTTACATCGGCAAAGTTGTTGTACTCCTCTTTCACCTCGCCGATTGGCATGGCTTTGATTTTTTCGTCGTAAGCCGTTACATTCTCTTTGGGCGGGTCGAGCGGTTTGATGTTCGGCTTTTTCAGTTTGTTCTTTTTGGGCGTACCCTCTTCGATGGCGATGGTGATATGGTTGCCCGACAGATATTTTTGGGCGCAGCGTTGCACATCGTCGCGTGTGATGGCGTTGATGCGGTCGGCTAGCGTAAAGTAGTTTTCGACGGGTTCGTTGTAGGCAAAAGCGTAGGTGAGCATATTCACTTTGTTGTCCGACTCTTCGAACATCAGCGTGGTTTGCTGCAACATCTGCTCTTTCACCGATTTGAAGAGCCAATCTTCGAACTGACCGTTTTTCAGTTTGTCCACCTCTTTCATCATCATTTTTTCGGTGGCAGCGTTCGATTCGTAGCGGTTTTGTGCCACATCGAAATAGGGAATACCAATGAGCATCACACGGCCAAGGTCGCGGCGCGAGTCGCTTTCGGCATAAGCAGCCATAATGTCGCCGTCGAGCATCAGTTTGTCGAACAAGCCTGTGTTGTGGCTGTTGTTGAGCAGCGACAGGGTGAAATCGATGAGAAGTTCGTCTTTATCGCCTTTTTTCACGCCATTGTAGCCCCACACAATTTCGGGATAGTAGCCCAATTTTTTCGAGATTTTCGGGTTGTCCGAAAAGTCGGTAGCGGTGTATTGTCCGCGCTCTGGCAGCGGTTTTGCCTCCAAGCGGCCGAAGTACTTTTCGACCAACGGCTTCACCGTTTCGGTATCGAAGTTGCCGACCAGCAGCAAGCACATATTGTTCGGCACATACCAAGTGTGGAAAAAGTTGATGAGCGGCGTGAGGCTCGGATTTTTCAGATGTTCGGCCTTGCCAATGACATCGCGCTCGTAGGGGTGACCTTTGTAGAGGTTTTCCATCATAAACTCGCTGACATGGGTGTCGTTGTAGTCCTGATACATGTTGTACTCCTCGAACACATTTTCCAATTCGGCTTGGAACGAGCGGAAAATCGGGTTGCGCAGACGCTCCGAATTGATTTCGAGCCATTTTTCCATCTGGAAGGCGGGGAAATTGTTGAAATAGGCGGTCAGGTCGTAACTGGTAAAGGCGTTCAAGCCTTCGCCGCCCATGCCTTCGATAAGGTTCGAAAAGTCGTCGGTGGCACCATATTGCGCCGCCTGCATCGACACCTCGTTGATTTTTTTGATGAGTTCGTCGCGTTTTTTCTCATCTTTCAGAGGCACTTGTGCCAACTCGTCGTAGAGTCGGATAATCTCTTCGTAGAGCGGTTTCTCTTTCTCCCAATCGAGTGCGCCAATCTGGTCGGTGCCTTTGAACAGCATGTGTTCGAGGTAGTGCGCCAAACCTGTGTACTCTTTCGGTTCGTCGATGGCGCCAGCGCGACAAACCACGCGTCCGTGCACATCGGGCTGGTTGTGATCTTCCCACAGATAGACAGTCAAGCCATTGGCAAGCGTGTACTGCGTGAAACCTTTGCTCGGTTCTTGCTGCGCAAATGCTGCTGCGCCAAAGAGGGCCACCATGGCCACGAGCGTCAAAAATCTCTTTTTCATAGGATAAAAATTTTGTTTTTTATTGATTTTCAAACAATTATTATTCGGCATCGCTATCGGAAAACTCCAAAATATCGCCTGGCTGGCAGTTGAGCGCACGGCACACCGCATCGAGTGTGCTGAAACGGATTGCCTTGGCTTTGCCAGTTTTCAGTATCGACAGATTGGCGGGCGTAACATCGACGCGCTCCGATAGTTCGTTGAGCGACATTTTGCGTTTCGCCATCATCACATCTAAATTCACAATTATCGGCATAGTTCTACTCCCTGTTTTAGATGGTCAAATCCTGCTCGCGTTTCATCTTGGTGGCTAAACGCAACACCTCGTTCATCACCAAAATCACAAAGCCGATGATGATGTAATCCCAATCAACCACTTTGGCGTACGAAAAATCGTAATCGACCAACGACACCGCCATTTTCGCCAAATAGACATTCAACGCCGACCAGAGCGTGTTCATAGCGCCAAGTGCCAAAAATCCGATGCCGATAATGTTGATGCGGTGGATATTGCGGTCGTCGAAAAAGTGACCGCGACGGAACGAGAGTATAATTTTGGCCAGTAGCACCATCAAGTAGATAAACACACCGATGACCACAAAATTCAGCACCGTGCCAAACACCTCAATCGACTTCTCGAGCGTGGTTTTGGGCAGTTCGCCCTGCGGATAGAACACCGACACCGACACACTCGACGGCACTACAGCCACTGGCGCGCCATCATTCAGGTTCGAGTGCGTTGGCACAACCTGCGTCGCCTTGGGTTGCACATCGAGCATGGTGAAAACATTGCTCTCCAAACCCGACTCCAAAGCATAATCGCTAATGCTGTAGCCCAAGTTGAACCCCTGCCAAAACGACAGCCCAGCCTCCTGAAAAATGCCGACAAAAAGGCTTATCAGCAACAGAGAACACAAAATTCGCACGCGTTTCATTTTCGTCAATCTATTTTCGGTGCAAAGTAAGCCATAATTTTTGAAACTGCCAAATCTTTTTATTGTTTTTCGATATTTTTTTATTGTTTTTGAGTTTTTAGCAAAAAAGTGGTGCATTTTTTCGACTTTTTGCGCTACCTTTGCACGACAAAACCGTGTAAAAAATTTCGATTAAACACCTAAAAATCAGAAAAAATGACTGAAAAAGAGAAAATGCTCGCTGGGCAAATTTACGATGCCTGCGACGAGGCGTTGCTCCGCGAAATCAGAGCGTGCAAAGATGTCTTGTGGCGATTCAACAACACACCGCCCAACCAAACCGCCGAACTGCAACAGATTTTGCGGCAACTGCTCGGCACTTTCCACGACGACTGCACCATATTGCAACCATTTTTGTGCGACTACGGCAGCAACATACACCTTGGGCACCGCGTGTTTGTCAATTTCCGCTTCACAGTGCTCGACGAAGCCGATGTGCGCATTGGCGACGACGCGTTTATCGGTCCAAATGTGAGCATCTACACCGCTTGCCACAGCACAAATCCCATCGAACGCAACACACGCCAAGAGTGGGCCAAACCCGTAACTATCGGGCGCAACTGCTGGATTGGCGGCTCTACCACCATCTTACCTGGCGTTACCATCGGCCACAACTGCACCATCGGTGCTGGCTCGGTCGTCGTTCACGACATTCCCGACAACAGCATCGCCGTCGGAAATCCGTGCATGGTAGTTAAAACAGTGTGAATGTAATTTCTAATTTCTAATTTCTAATTTCTGGTTTCGCTTTACGCATTTTTTCTCCGCTCGGCATAGCTCAAACAAGTTTGGCTCTGCTCTCACTTG
>CAVGYO010000082.1:0-7864 GCA_963633255.1 Erysipelotrichaceae bacterium | reverse complement strand
TGATTGGTTGATTGGTTTAACGCATTGGCGTTAATTTCTAATTTCTAGATTTCTAGATTTCTGGTTATTGTTTAATCGTTTAATCGTTGAATTGGTTATTTGCAGTTGGTTGTGGCTACCGAATTATTCTTAATTATTCATTCTTAATTGTTAATTCTTCTCGTAGCCCCCTTTCCCGTTTCCCCCGAAGGGGGAAAAGCCAATTAAATCATTGAATCATTGAATTATCGAATGCTTGAACTTTCGCACTTTTATACTTTCACACTTTCAAACTAAAAAACTCCTCACTCCTAATTCCTAACTCCTCACTCAAGAGCACTTCTCACTTCTCACTGCTCACTTTCTTGCGACTTGCTACTAGAAACCTAGAAATTTTCCACATCACAATTCCCACGCCAGTGCGCTTGCGCCGAGAATGGCAGCGTCGGACTCTTTCAGTTGCGAGAGCAGCACTTTGATTTTGTTTTTCCAAAGTGGCATCACATTGGCGTTCATGCTTTCGACCACGGGTTTCATGATGAGGTCGCCCGCTTTGGTGAGGCCGCCAAAAAGCACGATGGCTTCGGGTGAACTGAATGCCACAAAATCGGCCAGCGCCTCGCCGAGCATTTTGCCTGTGAATGAGAAAATTTCGCTAGCAAGTTCATCGTCCTGCTTTGCGGCTTCGAACACATCTTTCGAGGTGATGTCCTCGGGCGGAATGTTGCGCAAAAGGCTCTGACGGTCGGTGGCTTCGAGCAGTTCGCGTGCGGTGCGCGCCACGCCCGTGGCCGAGGCGTAGGCTTCGAGGCAGCCCGTTTTGCCGCAGCCGCAGAGGCGACCGTTGTTGCGAATCATGGTTACATGACCGAGTTCGCCAGCAAAACCATCGTGGCCGAGCAGCACTTCGCCGTTCACCACAATGCCCGAACCAACGCCAGTGCCGAGCGTTATCATGATAAAATTTTTCATGCCGCGCGCCACGCCGTAGGTCATTTCGCCCACTGCGGCAGCGTTGGCATCGTTGGTAATGCGCACGGGCAGACCAATGCACGCCGTCATCATCTCCGAAAACGGTATGATTTTTGCACCGCCCCAAGTGAGGTTCACCGTGTTTTCGATAGTGCCTTTGTAGAAGTTGGCGTTGGGTGCGCCAATGCCGATGCCGCGAATCTGCGACAGACTGTAATTTTGCTCCACAACTTTGCGCACAGCGTCGCACAAATTGTCGATAAACTGTTGAGCGTCAGTAGTATCGTTGCTGCGAATGGCGTTTTGTGCCAGCACATTGCCGCGCATATCGACGAGGCCAATTTTGGCCGTTGTGGCACCAATATCGATGCCAACTACATAGGGTTTTTCCATAATATCTGGGATTTTCGGGTTATTCGGTTTTGATGTCGGTATTCACATTTTTCGAGCCGAAAAATGCGTAATAGACAAGGTAAAGCATACAAACAACCAGCAGTCCGTAACTCTGCAACGAACCGATGTGGTCGGCCAGCAAATTTTGCAAAAATGGAATGATGCCGCCGCCGCAAACAAGAGTCATGAAAATGCCCGATGCAGTGGCTGTGTAGCGTCCCAAACCTTCGGTGGCGAGGTTGAAAATTGCTCCCCACATGATGGAAGTACAAAGACCGCAAAGCATCACAAAAACGAGTGCCAGCGGAATTGTTTTGCCAAACAGCGAAACCGTAATCGACTCGGGCAAGAACATGATGCAGAGGCAAAAAACAATGCCAAGCAAGGCGGTGGCAGCCAACATTGCGCGCGACGAAACTTTGCCGCCAAGCAATCCGCCACAAAGTCGGCCTATCATCATACAGAGAAAATAGCCGCTAATCATAGCACCTGTGAGTGCTGGGCCAATCCATTTTATTTCAGAAAAATAGACATTTGCCGTGTTTGGAATGCCGATTTCCAAGCCCATATAGAGGAAAATAGCCACTGCACCCAACACAAAATGGCGGAACGAAAGAGGGCTGTGTTCGTCTTTGGCAATGCGTCCAGCCTTGCGAGCGGCACGCTCTTCGGGCGTTTCCATGTGCGGTTCTGGAATTTTTGTAAAGCCAATAATGACCGCAGCAAGCGCAAAAATCACCATAGCGATAATCATGGCTGGTGCCACATCGCCCACCGAAGCGTTTTCGAAATTGCTACCAATCAGATAGCCCAACAAAACTGGGGCAAGAGTGCCGCCAATCGAGTTGCACGAACCGCCAAACTGCATCAAGCGGTTGCCTGTATTGCCGCCGCCGCCAAGCGTGTTGAGCATTGGATTGACCACGATATTGAGCAGACACATCGAAAATCCAGCAACGAGTGCGCCAATCACATAGACGAGAAACGACTCGGCAGGTCCCGAAATCCACTGAATGGCTACGCCCACCAAACCGATGCTAACGGCCAAAAGTGCCGTAAATTTGTAGCCGCGGCGTTTGAGAATGAGGCCGCCCGGAATGCCCATGCAGGCGTAAGCGATGAAATTGGCAAGCGAGCCGAGTTGCGAAAGTGCTTTCGCACTACTGCTGTCGCCAAGGAACTGGTTTTTTACAATCACGCCCATCGAACCCGCAAAATGCGTAACGAAGGCAATCATAAAGAATAGGCAAAACATCACAGCGATGGCCAGCGTGTTGGTTTTTTGATTTTTCATGGTAAACTTTTTTTTAATTTCAAATTTCAAATTTCAAATTTTTGGTTGATTGGTTGATTGGTTATTAGTTGAATCGCAGTTGGCTGTTGTTACCGAACAATTCTTAATTATTCATTCTTAATTGTTAATTATTCTCGTGGCCCCCTTTCCCGTTTCCCCCGAAGGGGGAACGCCTTCGTTTAATTATGAGTTATGAATTTAGAATTATGAATTTTTGCGCTCCGAAAAGCCGCAATCTTCAAATTTTCAAATAATTGTCAATTATCAATTGTCAATTAAAAAAGTCTATGCTCTATGTTCTATCTTCTATGTTCTCAAAAAACACTCCTCACTCCTAATTCCTAACTCCTCACTTTCTTGCTACTTGCTACTTGCTACTAATTGTCAACGGTTTCGCCGCCTCACTTTTGCACTAATTCAAATGTTGTTGCAAGAAGCGTGTGCAGCGTGTGTAGAGGTGCAAGCGTGCTTCGGCGCCGAGTATGCTATGGTTTTTGTTTGGGTAAAATTGCATTTCGAACTGTTTGCCAGCCTCTACCAATTTTTCGATGTAGAGCCACGACTGCTGCGTGTGTACATTGTCGTCGGCAGTGCCGTGAATGATCAGCAGTTCGCCCTGCAAGCGGTCGGCTTTGTCGAGCAGATTTGCCTGTGCATAGCCGCGGTCGTTCTCCTGCGGACGGTTCATAAAACGCTCGCCGTAGGCCGTATCGTAGTAGCGCCAATCGGTTACAGGCGCAATGGCGATGCCCGCTTTGAACACGCCGCCGCCGTTGGTGAGGCAACTCAATGTGGTGAATCCGCCGTAACTCCAGCCCCAAATGGCGATGCGCTCGCTATCGACAAAATCGAGTGCGCCGAGATATTGTGCGGCTTCCACTTGGTCTTTCGTTTCCAACTCGCCGAGTTTTTTGTAGGTGCAAGTGCGAAAATCGCGACCGCGCGCACCAGTGCCACGCCCATCGACACAAGCCACCACATAGCCCAACTGCGGCAGGTAGTACTCCCAATCGAGCAAAAAGCGATTGAGCACCTCTTGCGAATTGGGACCGCTGTATTGCACCATTACCAGCGGTAATTTTGCACCAGCAGCCACAGTTTTCGGTTTCACAATCCAGCCGTTCAGCGCAATGCCCTCCGATGTTTGGAATGTGAAAAACTCTTTGCGCGGCAAGTTCAATTCGTCGGTCAAAGTTTTGAGCGCAGCATTCTCTTCGATTGTGCGCAGCGTTTTGCCTTTGCTGTTTATTATGGTGTAGCGGTTGGGCGTTTCGGTGTTGTTGAATTGGTAGATGGCGTAGGCGAACTGCGCCGAAAACTCCGCACTGCAAATGCCTTCGCCTGTGCCAAGGCGCGACAGATTGCCTTTGGCGTCGGCTTTGTACACTTCGCGATTGATGGGCGACTCTTTGGCGGCTTGGAAATAGGCGGTTTTGGTCTGTTCGTCGTAGCCGTAGAAATCGGTTACATCCCACTTGCCCGATGTGATTTGTCGCAGCAACGAACCATTGGCATCGAACAGATAGAGGTGTCGCCAGCCGTCGCGTTCGCTCATAGCCACAAAACTGTTGTCGGCATTGAATTGCAGGCGGTTCAAGTTGGCATAATCGACAAAAGTTGCGCCCGATTCGCTCAAAATGCGGCGTGCCACGCCCGAGCGTGCATTGAACGCCAGCACATCTAATTGCGTCTGCGAACGACTCAAACGCACGGCCGCCAGCGTGTTGGCATCGTTTGTCCAGCGAATTATCGGGATGTAGATGTCTGCATCGCCGTCGAAGTACATTGGCTTGGTGGTGCGGTTCTGCACATCGTACACAAGCAGTTGCACACGCGAATTTTTGCCGCCAGCACGCGGATATTTGTACGAAATCGAGGTTGGATAGCCATCGGCAAAATTTTGGAAAGTGTATTCGCCAACTTCGCTCTCGTCGAAACGCACATAAGCCAGCAGTTTGCTATCGGCACTCCACTCGAAATAGCGTGTTCGGCAAAATTCCTCCTCGTAAACCCAGTCGGGCGTGCCGTTGATAATTTGCCCTTTTGCGCCGTCGGTAGTGATGGCGAGTTCGGTGCCAAAATCGAGTTTTTTCAGAAACAGATTGTTGTCGCGCGCAAACGCCACAATGCGTCCGTTGGGCGAAAAACAGGCCTCTTGCGCCACATTGTCGGTATCGCTCAAAGGCTCTATTTTGTTGCGTTTCAGATAATAGACATAGTACGAAGCCGTGGCCGAGCGGCGGTAGATTTTGTGCAAATCGGTATGCACGAGCAGCCGCTCTTCGTCGTCCGAAAAGGCGTAACCCTCGATTTTTGCAATCGGGCAATCGGCAATTTTGTCGATGTCGAACAGCGTAGCAACCGCCTTACCCGACGCATAGTCGTAGGCCACAATGCGTTTGCCGTCGTCGCTCAACGAAGCGTAACGCTGCCCATCGTTCATGTGATAGACCTCGGCAGGGTGTTTGGGCTTGTAATCGCCATGCGTAAAGGCCTCTAAATAGGCTTGTGGCTGCGCTCCAAGCGACCATACAGCGAGCCACAGCAAACAAAACGATAGAATACACCGCATAAGAATAATAATTTGTTGCAAAAATAGAAAAAAAAATGGAGATACGAAAAAACAGTTTACATAAAAAATAAGTACCTTTGCATTCTAGTCGCAAGATATGAGTAGCAAGTAGCAAGAAAGTGAGGAGTGAGGAGTGAGGAGTGAGGAGTGAGGAGTGCTCTTGAGTGAGGAGTTAGGAATGAGGAGTGAGGAGTGATGCGGCAAGGCCGCAATGACAGATTTCAGATTTCAGATTGTCGGATTAGCCTCAAAAAAAACAAATAACCGCTTCAACAATTCAACAATTCAACGCTTCAACAATTAAACTTGTCAACTTATCAACGACCGATCAACCGATCAACCGATCAACCAATCAACTAGAAACTAGAAATTAGAAATCTAGGAATTAGAAATTAGAAATCTAGAAATCAACAACCAATCAACCAAAAATCGATTCAACAATAATTTGAAATCTATATGAAACCCATTCAAATGGTCGATTTGCGTTCGCAATACGACAAAATAAAAGCAGATATCGACAGCGGCATACAGGCTGTTATCGATTCGACGGCCTTTGTGAAAGGTGCAAAAGTAACTGAATTTCAGACGCATTTGGAGCAATATCTCGGGGTGAAACATGTCATTCCCGTGGGCAACGGCACCGATGCGCTGCTCATCGCCATGATGGCACTCGACCTTAAGCCCGGCGACGAGGTTATAACGCCCACATTCACATTCATCGCCACAGCCGAAGTGGTGGCACTGCTCGGACTCACGCCCGTGGTGGTCGATGTCGATTTCGACACATTCAACATCGATATCGAGGCGGTGAAACGCGCCATCACGCCACGCACCAAAGCCATTGTGCCAGTGCATCTGTTTGGACAAAATGCCAACATGGAACAACTGCTGGCGTTGGCGCACGACCACAATCTATTTGTGGTAGAAGATGCCTGCCAAAGTATCGGTGCGGAATACACTTTTGCCGATGGACGGCGCGTAAAATCGGGCTGCATGGGCAATATCGGCTGCACCTCGTTTTTCCCGTCGAAAAATCTTGGCTGCTACGGCGATGGCGGCGCGCTCTTCACCAACGACGACGATTTGGCACACAAAATACGCACCATCGCCAACCACGGCATGGAGGTGCGCTACCACCACGACCGTGTAGGCGTAAATTCGCGTCTGGATAGCATTCAGGCCGCGGTGTTGGACGCCAAACTGCCGCACCTCGACCAGTACATCGCTGCGCGCCAAAAGGCAGCCGCCTACTACACCGCTGCTTTTGCCCATTGCGACAAAATTCTTACGCCTGCAGTTGCGCCACAAACCACGCATGTGTTCCACCAATACACCTTGCGGCTTGTCGGTTGCGACCGCGACCGTGTGCGCCAATACTTGGCCGACCGCAGCATTCCATCGATGATTTATTATCCCGTGCCACTGCATCTGCAAAAAGCCTACCACGACCCACGCTACAAGGCGGGCGATTTTCCCGTGGCCGAGCGTTTGGCGGCGTGCGTACTTTCGCTGCCGATGCACACCGAACTCGACGACGAACAGTTGGCATACATCACAAAAAATGTGCTGGAAGCCGTCGCAAATGGCTGATTTTTAAGCAAAAACGAAAAAAGTGCCGTATAGTGCTTGCAACTGACATTTTTTTTGTACCTTTGCACGCGAAAATAATCGGTATGTTTCCGTAGCTCAGTTGGTAGAGCAGCTGACTCTTAATCAGCGGGTCGTGGGTTCGAGCCCCACCGGGAATACCACTGAAAAACAGGGAGTTACAAACAATAACTCCCTGATTTTTTGTTTTTGAGGCGCAAAAAGGGCGTTTTTGTAAGTGCTTGATTTTCACTTATTCGTAACTTATCAAAAACTAATTGAAAATAAAATCCGTGCAAAATCCGTGCAAGCAGCACGGCAAAATTTACAACTATGGCAACAATAAACATTTCACTCGACCGCCGAAGCACCAACGCCAACGGCCAACACCCGATTCGCGTATGGATACGAAACGCCAACACCAGCGCGAGCATTGTTGCAGGTGTATCGGCAACAGAGCAGCAATTTGACGGCTACGACCACGCGCCCTTACCGAGATAGAAAAAGGCGCTTTGCTTTACCACCTTAACGGACTATCGAACTCCGTAGCGGAAAACAAAAACGCCTCTTTCGCTGGCAAAGATACGAAACTTATTTCGTTCCTGCAAACAAATTTCCCCACCAAGATTTATCGGGTGAGCCGTTGTTTTGTTCCCCTTACCCGAATTACGGAAAAGCATACCCCAATTACCGATATGAAATCCTACATCTTGGACAGACAGGAAATTGCGCATACCTTTGCAGCGTAATACAACATGCATAATATCAAACACCCCCTATCAGACCTATAAGCCCGATCGGACACTCCCCGCTGCGGATAACAGACAATCACCCGGATATGAAAAAGTTTCCTATTATACTATTTCTCCTATTAGCAGGAAATGTGGTAGCCTCCGTCGTCCCGCAACCGCTCGAGCAGACCGCCTATTCGGACACCATTCCCGAGGTGGTCGTTACGGGCGCACGCAGCCGCACCGACATCCGCCATCTCTCGCAGACCGTGAGTATCCTTTCCCGCACCGACATCGAGCAGAGCCACCAGCCTTCCCTGCTCCCTTTGCTCACCG
>CAVGYO010000081.1:0-7871 GCA_963633255.1 Erysipelotrichaceae bacterium | reverse complement strand
ACTTTCGCACTTTCACACTCTATAAACAATGATCGACACCCACACACACATTTATACCGAAGAGTTCGACCTCGACCGTGCTGCGGTGGTTGAGCGGGCGCGCGCCGCTGGCGTGCAGCGCGTGGTACTCGCCAACGAGGACAGCGTAAGCATCGAGCGGTTGCAGCGCACAGTGAACGCATTTCCCGATTTTTGTGCAGCGGCCATGGGGCTGCACCCCGAAAGCGTAAAGACCGACTACCGCATCGAACTCCGCCGCATAGGCGACGAGCTGGCCAAAGGCGGCTATTGCGCTGTCGGCGAGATTGGTATCGACCTCTATTGGGACACCACTTTTTGCGCCGAACAGGTGGCCGCTTTCGAGCAGCAAATCGATTGGGCGTTGGCACTCGACCTGCCTGTGGTGCTGCATGTGCGCAAGGCTTTTGCCGAAGTTTTTGCGTCGTTGGCACGCTTTGCGGGCAAGCCGCTCCGTGGCGTGTTCCACTGCTTTGGCGGCGGAGTCGAAGAGGCGCGCAAAGCCGTTGCGCTGGGCTTTTTCTTGGGCATTGGCGGCGTGCTTACCTACAAAAATAGCCGTCTGCCCGACATTTTGTTGCCGATAGGCGTGGAACATCTGCTTTTGGAGACCGATGCGCCCTATCTCGCGCCTGTGCCGCACCGTGGTCAGCGCAACGAACCCAGTTTTGTGGCGGAAACGGCACACACACTGGCCAAAATTTTTGACCTACCGCTCGAAAAAATTGACGAAACAACCACCCGAAACGCCACCGAATTGTTCCGACTATAGTAGGCGACCGACCGCAAAAACACCATATTTTTGTTGCTTACTTTCTAAAAATCAACATTTTAGCGCATTTTTTGTCGTTTTGTTGTCTTTTTTGTGTATAATTTGCAAAAAAAATAGTAAATTGCGCTCGATTTTAGGTATGTGCGAGTGCGCCCTCCCAATTTCTAAAAAAACAGGTAGAAATTAGGGCCTAAAATCAGAAAAAAATCGGAATCACGCCGTTGGAAAGATGCTCGAGTGGTTTAAGAGGCACGCCTGGAAAGCGTGTATGCGCCAAAAGTGTATCAGGGGTTCGAATCCCCTTCTTTCCGCTTAACTATTTGTAAATCAAATTTCTAACCAAAAACAAAACACAAAAATGAAAAAAACATTTTCAATCCTGACGCTCGCGGCACTCTTCTTTTTTGGAACGGCCGCCGCGGTTGTAGCGCAAGAAGCGGCTCCAGCAACCGAACCTGTTGCCGAAGAAGTTGTTGACGAACAAGCAGCCGTGGTCGAAGAGGTAGCCGAAGAGCCCGTCGAAGAAGAGGTTGGCATGCACCAAGTACTGAAAACCAAATTCATCGAGGGCGACGCTGGCTTTATGTCCACCGTGGCTTTCTGCTTGATTTTCGGTTTGGCACTCTGCATCGAGCGCATCATCTATCTGGGACTTGCTTCGGTCGATTCCGATAAACTGCTCCGCGAAGTGCGCAAAGCATGGGACGAAGGCGGCGTAGAGGCAGCATTGGAAGTGTGCCGCAACACCCGCGGTCCGATAGCCTCCATATTCTACCAAGGTCTCTCGCGCTACGACGAAGGCGTTGATACTGTAGACAAAACTGTGGCCTCCTACGGCTCGGTGCAACAGGGTCTGCTCGAGAAAAACCTCTCGTGGATTTCGCTCTTCATCGCCTTGGCACCAATGTTGGGATTCATGGGTACGGTAGTCGGCATGATTCAGGCCTTCGATAAAATTCAACAGGCTGGCGATATTTCGGCAACCATCGTGGCTGGCGGTATCAAAGTGGCTCTGTTGACGACCGTATTCGGTCTTATCGTGGCCATCATCTTGCAAATTTTCTACAACTACATCTTGTCGCGCATCGATGTGCTGGTAAACGATATGGAAGACACCTCCATAGCCCTGCTCGACATTGTAGCCGAAAAGGCCAAAGTTGCCGAACTGCAACTTCCAGATTTTGACCCATTTGTAGAGCAGAATAAAACCTTTTAATTATGTCTAAATTTTTGGAAAAATTGCCGAAAATCGTGATGTGGGCTCTGCTCAGCGTGTCGGTTGTCATTGGTGTACTGTTCTTTGTCGGAGGCGGCGAAGAGGTCGATATCAACGGCAACATGTGGAACCAACCGCACTTTACCGATGCGTTGCTCAACTGGTCGTACATCTTGTTCGGCATAGCGTGCTTGGTGGGCATCTATTCGCTCATCAGATTCGATAAGTCGATATTCTTCAAAAAGAAAAAAGACAGCCTCACCATCTTCGATGTCATCTTTTTCAGTCTGATAGTGTTCGTCGTTGCATGGTTCTGCGGTAGCGATGCCTACATCAACATCATCGGTTACGAAGGCAACCAGAATGTTGGTTTCTGGTCGCAATTTACCGATGCGTGCATCATCGCCTCCTACATACTGTTTGCAGGAGCCTGTTTGAGCGTTGTTGCCACACTATTTTTCAAGCGTTTTAGAAAGGTAAACAAACAGAAAGCGTCTTAAAAAAAGAAAGTTATGTCAAAACGAAAAGTTCAGGAAATCAATGCAAGCTCGATGGCCGACATTGCCTTTCTGCTCCTCATATTCTTTCTTGTAACGACAACCATGTCGGTGGACAAAGGTCTGTCGCGGCGTCTGCCGCCACCGCTGCCGCCCAACATGGAGAAGCCGAACACCGATGTGAAAAAACGCAACATCTTCATTGTGCTTATCAATAGCAACAACCAGTTGCTGGTGCAGGGCGAACCGCTCGATGTGAAGCAGTTGCGCGAGAAGGCCAAAACCTTCATCAAAAACGAGGCGGCCGACCCGTCGTTGCCCGAAGTTCTGCCCATAGAGGTAGAAATCGACGGCCAGAAAGAGACTGTACTGACGACCAAAAACCACCTTATATCGTTGCAAAACGACCGTGGAACGCTCTATCAGAAGTACATCGAGGTGCAGAATGAACTTGTGGCCGCATACAACGAGTTGCGTAACGAGTATTCGCGGGCACGCTTCGGAGTAACCTATGCGGAGTTGGACGAAGACCGACAAAAAGCCGTTCAAGCCATCTATCCGCAGAAAATTTCGGAGGCGGAACCCAAAAACTATGGAGGAAAGAAATAATGGCAAAAATTCGTAAAGGCGAGAAGAAAGATGTACCCGCCATCTCGACGGCATCGCTGCCCGACATCATTTTCATGCTGTTGTTCTTCTTCATGGTTTCTACTTCGATGAAGGAGGTTACATACAAAGTCGATATCCACGCGCCCGAAGCCACCGAACTGCAGTCGCTCGAGAAAAAATCGCTGGTGCGCTTCATCTACATTGGCGAGCCGAAAAAAGAGTTCAAAGGCAAGTATGGTAGCGAAACGCGCATCCAACTCGACGATGCGTTTGCCGATGTGTCGCAACTCGAAGAGTATGTGGTACGCGAACGCGAAGCCATGCGCGAGGACGAACAAAATCTGCTTACCATCTCCATCAAGGCCGACCGCGATACGAAAATGGGCATCATCACCGATGTGAAACAGGCACTGCGACGCGCCTACGCACTGAAAGTGAACTATGCCGCAGCACCGCGCGTAGCCTCTTATTGAGTAAGCGAACATAACATTTTGGCGTGGGGACAGACTTTTCGAGAGTTTGTCCCTATGTCTTTTTTTTTGCCTGTTTTGACCGCCTCGGCGGGCGCAAATGTCCCGATACGCACCTGCATATCGAAAAAAAGTTGTACCTTTGTCCCGATTTTTTGCTGAAAGTGCTGATTTTTTAGGTACTTATTGATAATTAAACTCTTGATAATGAGCGCAATAGGAAGAAGATCGAGTGTTTCTGTACTCAAACGCCTGAAAGCAGGCTGGGGCTATCGCATCTACAAAAGTTATGTGCGCTGGATGCAGGATCATCTGCTCTACAAGCGCGTACACTACCTGAATATGGAGCGTGTGCCGCAGGCTGGCACGCCGTGCATCATCGTATCGAACCACCAAAACTGCGCCAACGACCCGCTAGGCATACTGCTTGGTCTCGAAAACGAACTGCGCCCCTATGTCATTGCGCGCGCCGACGCCTTTTCGATTCACCGTTTGGTAGCCAAATTTTTCTACTGGATTGGAATGCTGCCCGCCTTCCGTATGGATTGGGACGGAGCCGACTCGCTCAAAAAAAACGACGAAATTTTTCGCATATCGGGCGGCAAACTGCTCGAAGGCAACCGACTCATCATGTTTCCCGAAGGCACGCATCAGGACAAGCGTTTCTTGGGCGAATTTAAGTTTGGTTACACGCGGTTGGCGTTTCTCACCGCCGAAATGGGCAATTTCGAGCGTGATGTGCTGATTTTGCCCGTGGCGCACCACTATTCCAACTATTTCGGGTTGCAAGCCGATTTTATGGTAACCGTGGGCGAACCGATTTCGCTGGCGACCTACTACGAACTCTACAAAACCAAGCCGCGCACAGCGCAACGCGAGGTGAACAAACTGGTGCGCAATCAGATAGAGCAGATGATGCTCGATGTACACGATTTGGACAACTACGATGCCATCGATTTTATCCGCGAAACTTGGGGGCGGCAGTGGGCGTCGAAAAATGGCAAAAATCCCGACCTTTTGCCCGATAAATTGGCAAGCGACCAACAGTTGGTGGCGCATTTGGCGCAATGCCAAGCCGAACAGCCCGACGAAGTGCAGGTCATTTACAACGATGCACGCACTTTGCAGCGTGGAATCGCCGATTTGCGCATTGCCGACAGACTTTTTGATGCTTGTCCGTCGCATTTAACCACGATTTTTGCTGTTTTGGCACAGATTTTGCTGTTACCGTTGTGGATTGTTGCACTTTTCCCGCACGGAATTGTGTATAACGCACCGAAATTGTTGCTCAAGAGCGACAAAATGTTCACAAACACGCTCATTTTCATACTCGATGTGGTGCTGCTTTTGCCACTTTTTGCGCTGGCAACGCTACTGACAATGGGGCTTGTGTGGGGACTTTGGTGGCAAGCCGCTGTGTGGATTTTGCTGTGGCCAGCGTTGGCACTCTTTGCGTGGTACGACTACCGTTGGATGCAGCGCACTTGGCAAGCCGTTCGTTTCAAATGTCGAAAAAATCGACTGAAAATCAGTAAATTGCGTGAATTGCGCACGCATTTGCACACACAACTCGACAAGATATTTAATACCAAATAAAGGAGAATAGAATCATGAAAAAAATTGCATTTTTGACCATTTGTGCGTTGGTAGCCGTGGCTGCTACAGCAAAAACTCTGCCCGAAAAGGCAGCCAAATTCATCGAAGTGGCTTTTCCAGAGCGCACAGTGCTGCTGCTCGATGCCAAAGTGAATTACGAAGTAATGCTCGACGATTTCACCGAAATCGACTTTGATTCGAAAGGCAACTGGACGGAAATCAACGCCAAAAAACAGGGCGAAATTCCCGCTTCGGCCGTGCCAGCAAAAATTTGGGAGTCGATAAACAAACACTTCCAAGGTCAGAAAATCGTGAAAATAGAGCGCAGCAAGCATGACAATTACGAAGTGGAACTTATCAACGACATCGAAATCAAGTTCAATAGCGATTTTGTGATTATCGAAATAGACAAGTAAACGATTGTAAATCAGAAAATTATACGAATGAAGAGAGTAGTTATCACTGGAATGGGCATCTACTCGTGTCTTGGCACGAGCCTCGACGAGGTGCGCGATGCTCTGTATAATGGTAAATCGGGCATTGTGTTCGACCCCGAGCGCAAAGCGATGGGTTTTAGGTCGGCATTGACCGCCAAAATCGAGGTACCCGACCTGAAAAAAGAGTTGAGCCGTTCGCAGCGCGCCTTTATGCCCGAGCAGGCGAAATACGCCTATTGCGCCACGGTCGAAGCCCTGCGCAACGCAAAAATAGACCAAGATTATCTCGATGCACACGAGGTTGGGTTGCTCTATGGCAACGACAGTTCGGCCGACCCAACGGTGCGCGCGGTAGATATGATTCGTGAGAAAAAAGACACGACGCTATGCGGCTCTGGAGCCATCTTCCAATCGATGAATTCGACGGTAACGATGAACTTGGGCTGCATTTTTCATCTGAAAGGCATCAATCTGACGGTGTCGGGGGCTTGTGCCAGCGGTTCGCACGCCATCGGTTTGGGCGCATTGCTCATTCAAAATGGCTTGCAAGATATGGTCGTTTGCGGTGGCGCACAAGAGGTTAATCCGTTTTCGATCGGCTCGTTCGATGGTATTTCGGCATTTTCGGTGCGCGAAGACGAACCGACCAAAGCCAGCCGTCCATTCGACCGCGACCGCGACGGACTGGTGCCGGGCGGCGGTGCAGCCACAGTTATCATCGAAGAGTACGAACACGCTGTGAAACGCGGCGCACCGATTTTGGCAGAGGTTTTGGGCTATGGTTTCTCGTCGAACGGCGACCACATCTCGTCGCCCAATGTCGAAGGACCGAGCCGTTCGCTGCAAATGGCCATAAAACGCGCTGGCATCGACATTCGCGAGATTGGCTATGTGAACGCACACGCCACATCGACCCATGTGGGCGACGCGCAAGAAGCCAAAGCCATCAGCAACATTTTTGGCGAACGCACGGTAGAGGTTACCTCGACCAAATCGCAAACTGGCCACGAAATGTGGATGGCGGGTTCGAGCGAACTCATCTACTCGATGTTGATGATGAAAAACGACTTTATTGCCGCAAACCTCAACTTCGAAAATCCCGACGAGGACAGCGCAAAACTGCTGATTCCCGACAAACGCATCGAAAAACACTTCGACACTTTCTTGTCGAATTCATTTGGATTTGGCGGCACCAACGCCACACTTATCGTGCGCAACATGTAACCCGAAAAAACAGGCTATATGGACAAAGCAGAATTGATAAAACAGATAAACGAAATCCTTGCACAAGAATTTGAGGTGGAAGAGGCCGTCATCACGCCCGAAGCGAACATCAAAGAAACGCTGATGCTCAACAGCTTAGATGTGGTAGATATGGTTGCCATCATCGAATTTAAGTTTGGCGTGAAAATTGCGGCAAGCGACCTGCCAAATGTTCAGACATTTGCAGCGCTGTACGATTATGTTTACAACAATCAGAAATAATTTTACAAATCACAAAAAAATAGAAAAATAGAATGGAAAAACAGGAATTGATAGCCAAAGTGAACGAAGTTTTGGCTGAAGAATTTGAAAAAGAGGTGTCGGACATCACACCCGATGCCGACATCAAAGCCACGCTCGAACTCGACAGCCTGAGCCTTGTCGATATGGTGGCGCTCATCGAGAACGAATTTGGCGTGAAAATTAAGCCGTCCGAAATGCCTCAAGTGAAGACCTTTGGCGCGCTTTACGATTTCATTGCCGAGCGCATGGCCTAATGGACGAAAAGCCGCTTTTCACGGGCAAAGAGGTCTATCGGCTTATACCGCAGCGACCGCCTATTGTGATGATAGACACGCTGATGGACGCTACCGATGGCGAAGCCCGCACCGCATTGACTGTTGCTGCCGACAACATTTTTTGCTCGGCAGGGCAGTTGCGCGAGCCAGGGCTGATTGAGCATATCGCTCAATCGGCAGCGGCTTTTGCTGGTTTTACTACCTACAAACAGGGTTTGCCGCCCAAGTTGGGCTACATCGGCGAGTTGAAAAAAATCCGTATCAATGCGCTGCCGCGCGTGGGCGACACACTGCGCACCACGCTGCGTGTGCTTGGCGAGGCGGCTGGCATTACGCTGCTCGAAGCCGAAACATGCGTTGGCGACACCGTGGTGGCCGCTGGTCAGATGAAAATTTTTATCAAAGAAGATTGAACGCAAAAGTTCATAAAGTAAGGTTGTAGAGCCGTCACACTGTGGCGGTTCTACTTTTTAAT
>CAVGYO010000080.1:0-7888 GCA_963633255.1 Erysipelotrichaceae bacterium | reverse complement strand
CCCCTGCTGCGCAGCAGATAGGGGGAGTACCCGCCGAATGGCGGGGGTAGGGGTTAGAAATAATTCAATAACTCAATAACTCAATAACTCAATAACTCAATGATTCTGTGATTCAATAATTCAATGATTCAATGATTCCCCTCGGTGGAAAATGAGAAAAACAGAAAATTTTTGTTTGCAAAATTTGAATAATGAACCATATTCTCAATTCAATCAAAAAAAACAAAGCAACAAATTTTTTTTCATTTTTTTTGCAAAAAAGTTGCATACACGAAAAAAAAACTATACATTTGGGGCGTGAAAAATAAACCACGGTTTAATTGCTACACTTTTTGGTAGGTTGAGTTGCTCGAAACCGCCGCCAGCAGGGCAGCAAGCGAACTTGGAAACAAAACTATTAACCAATAATCTAACAAACACATGAAACTCAAAGTACTATCCATTATTTTGGTGGTTCTCGCGCTTGTGTCGTGTCGGCAAAAGTCAGATGTTACCGACATTTGCAACGACCTGATTAAAGAGAGCCTCCACAAAAGTGCTCGCAGCCTTACTCAGTATGATAAGGAGGGGAAGAAACTCACCATTTCGGAGTACGAATTTCTTGGTGGTGTTACCGACAATCGTTTAGTGTACCGTACCATTGCATTTGGCGATGGCGTTTATCAAGCCAAATCGGTAGATACACTCTCGTATGAGTATGGCGAATGGGAAGGCAACACACGCTACTCTATTTATGTTACTCCGACTACCGAAGCTCCCTATGTATTGTGGTATGCTGGCAATTCGTTTACTACTCCCGATGGGCGTGTGATAGGCGGCGATGGCGTGAATTGTACCGCAAGAGTCGAAAAGTGGGAAGAGACATTGGCATCTATTAAAAACACCGAATGGGAGGCATATTACGAAGGAGAATTGGTAATGGATAGTATATTCAAGGACTCTATCAAAAATACTTTTATCCCGCCGGCCACATACCTTCGCGACACAATTAGGGTGTTCAGCGGCCAGATGGATACACTCAATGCCGATACGACTTGTACCTTCCGTTTTTCGCTGAAACGCGATCCAGCAACATTGGCTAATACGGGACATTTCTATAAAAAATCTGTGCGTTCGACATACAATCGTAACGACTCTGCTGTAGTAATAGTAAGCGAAGACATAAAAGAGTACGATTTCAGTTGGTGTTTTTCCGATGTGTCGTCGGGGGCAAAATTTGTGATAGAACTTATAAGTTCAGATCCTGATATAACAGGCGATCAATTAAGCATTTCGAAATACGCTACCGACAAAACAACGGGGAAAAAAACATTTTTGCTAGGAGGCTTAACCTACAAACCTGTTGCTGTTGAACCCTAAAAGTGGTAAATAACCGAAAAATCAGATACAACAATGAAAAACAACTTTCCTAATATAATGCGTACAACATTGGTAGGCATACTGATGTTTGTTGGTACAATCGTAACCTACGCACAGACGGCGGTGTCTGGCGTTGTGAAAGACGCCGCTGGCGAACCAGTTATTGGCGCAAGCATTTTGGTTGTAGGCACAACCAACGGCACCATCACCGACATCGATGGCAATTTCAACCTCAATGTGGCGGCCGATGCCACACTGCAAATCTCGTACATTGGTTACAAAGAGGAGGTTATCCCCATCAATGGGCAGACTAACCTGCAAGTAACGCTGCACGAAGATGCCGAAGTGCTCGACGATGTGGTGGTTGTCGGTTATGGTGTGGTGAAAAAGAACGACGCCACTGGCTCGGTTACCGCCATCAAGCCCGACGACATGAACAAAGGCTTAACCACAACGGCTACCGATATCCTTTCGGGAAAAATTGCGGGCGTAAACGTAACCTCATCGGGTGGTGAACCAGGTGCGGGTGCTACCATTCGTATCCGTGGCGGCTCGTCGCTTTCGGCCTCGAACGACCCACTGATTGTTATCGATGGTTTGGCCATGGACAACAACGGCATCCAAGGCGTATCGAATCCGCTCTCGATGGTGAACCCGAATGATATTGAAACTTTTACTGTATTGAAAGATGCCTCGGCCACGGCTATTTATGGTTCGCGCGCCTCGAATGGCGTTATCTTGATTACCACTAAAAAAGGTAAATCTGGCTCCAAATTGAAAATAAATTACGATGGAAATGTTAGTTTTGGCACAGTAACCAATCATCTTGAAACTTTGAATGGCGACGAATTGCGTGCGTATGCCACTGCTTCGGGGCAGTCGTACGAAGCAAATCGATACCTGATGAACGACAATGTCGATTGGTTCGACCAAATTTATCGCACATCGATTTCGACCGACCATAATGTTTCCATTATGGGCGGTTATAAAGACAAGGCTGTAGATATGCCCTACCGTACCTCGCTTGGTTATACGCTCAACAATGGTACAGTAAAAGGCTCGCAAATGCAGCGTGTTACGGCATCGCTCAATCTCAACCCCTCGTTTTTGGACAATCACTTGATTTTCAATGTAAATGCGAAGGGAATGTATATCTACAACGAGTATGAACCTGGCATATCGGGAGTATATTTGGACAAGGATCCCACGCAGCCGATATACTCGTCGGGCGATTTGACCAATATCTATGGTGATCCGATACTTGCAGGCGAAACAGAGGGCAAACAATATTATGTTACCAAAGATGAATTGGATCAACATTGGTCCGGGTATTTTCAGCCATTAGGCACATCGTCGAATGCAAATGGGCCGTACGACGACCCCTATTGGATGTATAGTTTGAAATCGACAGCAAACCCGCTTGCACAGTTGGAACACCAATCGAACACCTCGAAAGCAGGGCAATTCGTTGGAAACTTTGAAGCGACCTACAAGGTACACGGTTTCGAAGACTTGATGCTTCATGCCAATTTCGGTGCAGACTACTCGTATGGCAAATCGATAAACGAAAACAGTATGTTTGGTACTGCCAACCACTACACAGGTTGGTATGGCGAAGAATCGAAGGAGAAATACAACCTTCAATTCAACTGCTTTGCACAATACGGACACGATTGGGAGGAGGCCAACCAACATTTCGATATTATGGGCGGTTACGAGTGGCAACACTTCTACAACGAATACAAAAACCATGGCAGTGGTTTTTATCCAGCGACCTATGTGGGAGATATTACAAAGCGTAACCAGCCAGCTAATGTTTATTCTGCAACAGGTATGGGCGAAAACTATTTGGTTTCGTTCTTCGGTCGTATGAACTGGATAGGCTGGAATCAGATTATGCTCACTGCCACAGTGCGTGGCGACGGCTCAAGCCGTTTTTCCAAAGACCATCGTTGGGGCGTGTTCCCATCGGTAGCATTGGGTTGGAAAATCAAAGAGACTTTCTTGCGAGATGTCAACGCTGTCAATGATCTGAAACTGCGTTTGGGCTATGGTATCACGGGTCAGCAAGACGGCATTGGCGATTACTCGTACATGCCCTCCTACACACAAACCACGGGACACACCTCGTACTACCCAGTTGGCGGATCGAACTATGCTACCGAAAATAACGACGGAAAAATAGTAGAACAAGTAACCGATGCAAACGGCAACATTTTGTATATCTCGGATCGTCCCAACGCGTTTAACCCCGATTTGACTTGGGAAAAAACCACTACCTACAATGCAGGTATCGACTTCGCTTTCCTCAACAACCGCATTTCGGGTAGCATCGACTACTATTTCCGCAATACAACCGACTTGCTGAACAATGTCAATGTGGCAATCGGCACCAATTTCCGCAAACGCGTGATGTCGAACATCGGGTCGTTGCAAAATCAGGGCGTGGAATTTGCTATCAATGCGGTGCTTCTGGATTATGGCAAAAAATTCAAATGGGATTTTGGCTATAATGTAACTTGGAACCAAAATAAAATTACCAAAATCAATGGCGATGAAACCATGATCGACGGTAATGGATATGGTGGCGCAGGATTGAGCGGTAAGTCTATCACCAAATTTGCCGTGGGCTATGCTACCAACACATTCTATGTTTACGAAACGCGTTCGGCAAAGCGCGACGACGGTACAAAGTATTGGTACATTGTCGACCAAAACAACGACGGCAACATCGACGAAACAGACAAAGTGCTGAAACACAACCCAGTAGCACCCGTTACTATGGGCTTCCAAACCAAATTCCAGTTCTACAACTTCGACTTAGGACTCTCTTTCCGTGCAAATATCGGCAACTATGTGTTCAACAATGTTATCTCGACCCGTCTGCAAAATGTACCTATCGGTAACTTGTCGCGCGACGGCTATTACAAAACACTACCAACTGCAGTGTTCGACACATACTATGCCGATGGCTATAATATGACCATCTATAAAGAAGATGGAACATCTATTGTTGGCAATGCAGAATATGATATTACCGACCGCTTTTTGGAAAACGCCTCGTTCTTGCGCTGCGACAACATCACGCTGGGCTACTCGTTCCAAAAATCAAAAATATCGGGGCGCGCCTACTGCACCATATCCAACCCATTTGTTATAACGAAATACTCTGGATTGGATCCCGAAGTAGGCACTTACGGCGTAGATAATACCATCTACCCACGCTCGATGACTACCATATTGGGAATTTCCCTACAATTCTAATTGTTTAACCCATTTTTGTGCAAAAATTATGAATAAGTTTCTGAAAATACAACTCCTATCGTTGGCGGCGGTGAGCCTGATAGGGTGCGTGAACGACCTCAATACTACACCTATCGACCCCAATTCATCTACATCGTTCAATCAGGATAGAATGTTCACCAAGTGCTATGCTTGTATGGCTCTCATTGGGCAGTCTGCTCCCGATGCCGACTCCGATGTAGAAGATATCGACGCTGGCACATCTGGTTTTTACCGCACTATCTGGTATTGCAACGAACTTTCGACCGATGAGGCTTGGTGGATTTGGGACAATGCCGAGGCAAAACAGTTGAACCAAACAAACTGGACAGGAACAAACACGATGATTCGGGCGATTTATACGCGCATAAATCTCAACATCAAGTACTGCAACCACTACCTCAACTACGCAAAAGGCGATTCGCAAGAAGAACAATACCGCCAAGCCGAGGTCCGTTTCATACGCGCACTCCACTACTACTATTTGATGGATATGTATCTGTATGTGCCTTTTAGCATCGAAGAATCGAACGAATATCCTCACTTCGTTCCACGCCACGAAATATACACTTGGTTGGTTGATGAACTGAAAGACCTAATCGACAAACTGCCAGCCGCAAGAGTATCAGACTATCGCGTGGGCAAAGCCGCAGCACAACTTTTGTTGGCACGCACCTATCTCAATGCCGATATTTACAACAAATACAACAGCGCATGGGTGGAAAACAAAACTTGGGATAAGGCTCTCGAAATGGCGACGGCTACAATAAACGATAACCCGCAACACTCTCTTGTTACCGAGAAAATCACAACAGACTCTGCTTTTGTCTACACCGCCTATCAGCAACTATTTATGGGAGATAATCATCGCCCAGAGGTTATCAAAGAGTCGTTGCTGCAAATTTACCAAGACGGCCTTTATGCACAGAGTTATGCGAGTTCGATGATGCTGATAGGTGCTCAACGCCTTGCCGGCATGACAGCGTGGGGTATCGAAAAAGAGTGGCACTCTATGCGCACATCGCCTACTTTGGTCGATAAGTTTCTCGACCCGATGGAGATAGACCGCAATACGGCACTCGAAATGAAATACAACGAATACGAAATGCCAGCACAACTGCACGACGACCGCGCCATACTGTGTTCTTATGCACCCGCTACTGGCTATACTTTCTCTTTGAAAGGCAACCAAGACCTTGGCGACACCAAGTATCTGTTCGATTCTTGGGCGGCTTTGAAATTCACAGGCGTCTATTCGTCGGCGGCATTGCCGAAATTGTCGCCACGCCAAAGCAACGATTGGCCCGATACGGATATCCCGTTGTTGCGCCTGGCAGAAGCATATATGATTCAGGCGGAGGCTAAATTCCGTTTGGGTGATGTGGCTGGTGCATTGGACATTATCAACAATGTCGTTCGTGCGCGTGCCAATGCTGACCCATTGCCTTCGCTCGACGAACAAACTTTGTTGGACGAATGGAGCCGCGAATTCTACTACGAAGGACGCCGCCGTATCGATTTGATACGATTCGGACGCTTCTTTGGCGAAGCAGCCGATGTAAACCGCTACCACTGGGAAGGGCGTATGGCCAAAAACGATGGGCAACAATTCTATGTTGCAGGAACGCCAGAATATATGAATTGGTTCCCGATACCATCGGAAGATAAACGCTCGAACCCCAATTATCAAATAGATGTTGAGGGCGACGCTAACAATCTATTTCGCGCCGAAGGTGGCGATGGTTACACCTATTAATGGTGCATGCAAAGTATGTATTAGTCAAATAGACAAGTGCATTTATAAACAATTTTTTTATTCATTTTTAATTATTTTATGTTATGAAAAAGTTTTTTGCTTTTTTGGTTGCCGCTAGCCTGAGCGTTAGCGCATTCGCATCGCGGGATGTTGTCCCTTCCGATGCAGTTCTTAAAAGTTATTACGAGACTGGTCAGGTCTGCGTATGTATCTTTATTCCTGCTGATATGGCATGCTACGATGTTGTGTTTGTGGGTTCATACAACAATTGGAGCACAGATCTATCTGACTGCACCAAATTCGAAGCCGTTGACGGGTACGATGGTTGGTATGTAGTCGCTGTCGACGATGAAAGTGAGGATGTTCAAGGTAAGCCCGTTATGCTCGATGTAGATGGGAAATTCAGTTGGAATTATCAGATAGGTGCTGCTGAAATAATTCGCGGTGGGGTAACTATTGTTGAAGGATATCCGGGTGAAATTAACCTCAAAACCTATAGCAAAGATGCTCCGAATGTGTATGCAGTAACGGCATGGAAATCGAACCCATGTACTGCCGTTTATCACAACTACACAATTGCTGTAATTAACAGTGGCTGCAATTTGTATGCTGTTCCATTTGTTGCAGGCAGCATGAATGGTTGGACATTTACGCAAATGACGGTGAATATAGATAGTACAGAAAAATACAAACCTTACGGATATTACGAGTATACATTCAAAGCCGCAGAAGGGTCTGAATATCAAATCGTTAATGGCGTAATGGACGAGACAGGAGCGATTGTTACCCAACCTGGTTGGAATGATGATTCTTACATATTCGTCGTTGATTCGGTTGGCGCATGGGTGCGTGTTGATGGCGGTGCCAACAAGAAGACCGGTGCAGAAGCTGAAATCATCTTCGACCTGCGCGACGCCAATGCCTATCTTTGGGGGCGTTGCATTTCTCGTGAGAGCCACACTTATACAATCAATATAACGATTCCTTCTTGCGCAGAAGTTCACCCTGCTATCTCTGGTGCTTTCAACGACTGGGGCCGCGACACGATGACTGTCGTTTCTGGCTACAAATATACCGTACAAGTTACCGCTCAAGAGGGCACCGAATATGGTATTACCAGCATAAAAAAGAACGAAGAAGGTAGTGACTGGGAAACATGGATTGAAGAATATAAAGAAGCTGAAACGGCATGGGAAGACATTAAAAATTTGAAATTTGGTGCGGAAGAGGAAATCAATCTTGATTACTCGAATGCCGATGTATATCGTTGGAGCCTGTGCGGTGCCACCGCTCTGCCAAGCATAAAGGCCGACGAAACCAATCGCCCAATCAAGTACTACGATGCAGACTTGCGCCAAATCATCATTCTCAAAGATGGTGTGCGTTACAACATACACGGCGTAAAAATCAAATAACATCGCTGTTCTGCAACAACAATCGCCGAGGCTACCCAATGGTTGCCTCGGCTTTTTTTTTGCACACACGCCAGCC
>CAVGYO010000079.1:0-7940 GCA_963633255.1 Erysipelotrichaceae bacterium | reverse complement strand
ATTGATTTTGCCGCATAAGCCATCACCAATGCGTTAAACTCATTAACTTATCAACCTTTCAACTCATCAACGACCAATCAACCAATCAACCGATCAACGGTTTAACTAGAATATAGAAATCAAAATCAACGACCAATCAACCCCAAAAAACACCTTCATACTAATCATGTACCACACGCCAGTTATGTTGAATGAGACGCTCGAGGGCTTGCAAATAAAGCCCGATGGTGTGTATGTCGATGTTACATTCGGCGGCGGCGGCCATTCGCGCGCTATTTTGGAGCGTTTGGGCAGCGGCGGTCGTCTGCTTGGGTTCGACCAAGATTTGGACGCAGCGCAAAACGCTTTCGACGATGCGCGTTTCACCTTTGTGCGGAGCAATTTCCGCTATCTGTCGAACTTTTTGCGCTATCACAATATCGAAAAAGTGGACGGCGTTTTGGCCGATTTGGGCGTGTCGTCGCACCATTTCGACGACGAAACACGCGGTTTTTCGTTCCGCTTCGATGGCGATTTGGATATGCGCATGAACCGTCGCGCTGCGCTGACGGCGGCCGATGTGCTGAATAGTTACGACGAGGCGCAGTTGTCCGACATATTTTTTAACTATGGCGAGTTGCGCCAAGCGCGGCGCATCGCCCGAGCGGTGGTGGCGGCGCGCGCTGCTGCACCGATAACGACAGCGGCGCAGTTGATAGATGTGGTGAAGCCGTTTTTTCTACGCGAACGCGAGAAGAAAGAGATGGCGAAACTGTTTCAAGCGTTGCGCATAGTGGTGAACGACGAGATGGGCGCACTGCGCGAACTGCTTTGTCAATCGGCACAAACGCTCGCTGTGGGCGGTCGGTTGGTGGTGCTTACCTACCATTCGCTCGAGGACAGAATGGTGAAAAATTTCGTCAGAACGGGCAATGTCGAAGGACATCAGGAGAAAGATTTTTATGGCAATCTGCTGTCGCCGTTTACTGCAGTTAATAATAGGGTGTTGGTGGCTTCGGACGACGAGGTGGCGGCCAACCCGCGCGCGCGCAGTGCAAAATTGCGCATCGCCGAACGCTTGTAAGACCGATGAAACTATTTGCAAAAATACGAGAACGCATGGCGCAGCGCAAAGAGCGTCAGTCGCGTGTTGGCTGGCGCGAAGTGATGGCAGGCGATGTGTTGAGCCGCGAAGCGTTGCGCCGTCAAACACCGTTTGTGGTGCTGATTGTGGTGCTGTCGCTGTTGCTGGTTTACAATCGGTTTGCGCACGAGGCAGAATTGCGCCAAATAGAGTCGCTGAAAAAGGAATTGACCGATGTAAAAAACAGGTCGCTCACCATATCGAAAGAGTTGATGCAGATGAGTCGGCAGTCGTATGTGATGGAAAAATTGGCGGAGCAGGGTAGCACATTGAAACTCTCGTCGCAGCCCGCAGTTGTGATAGAGTAATGGTTGATTGACGGGACGATGGCAGATCAGAGCAAATTGAGCATGTGGCGTTTCGCCCTCGTTCTCATTCTAGTAGTGGGAGCGTTTGTGGCTGTGCTGGTGCGCATGTTTCTGATTCAGACCGTTTGGAAGCCCGAACTGATGAAACTCGACCAACTGAAACCCGAAAAAGAGATGCCAGCCATGCGCGGCAACATCTATGCCTGCGACGGCAAACTGATGGCCAGCACAGTGCCTTACTATCGCATCTATATGGACACGCGCACCGAATATCTGTGCCAAAAGGGCGGCAAACGCCTCTACGAAAATATCGACTCGCTAGCGTGGCACCTGTCGCACAAGTTTGGCGACCGTTCGGCGGCCGAATACAAGAAAATGATACTGACGGCATACAAACAAAACAACTCAAAATCGCGGCGGTTGGCGCTCTATCCGAAAGCCATTTCGTATAGCGATATGATGGAGGTGAAGCAGTTCCCGCTGTTCCGCATGGGGCAGACGCGCGGCGGGCTGATTACCGAAAAACATGTGCGTCGTATCAAACCATTTGGGTCGTTGGCATCGCGCACCATTGGCGACATCTACGGACAGAGCGAAAAAGGCGGTCGCTGCGGATTGGAGTTGGCTTTCGACGAGCAACTGCGTGGAACGCCCGGCGTGGCGCAGTACCAACATTTGGGCAGTTACGCCGCCTATGTGCCTATAATCGACCCCGAAGACGGTCTCGACATCACCACCACCATCGACATCGAAATGCAGGACATAGCCGAGAGTGTTTTTGTGGAATATCTCGAACGCTATTCGGCGCAACAAGGCTGCGTGGCGTTGATGGATGTGCATACGGGCGAAATCAAAGCCTGCGTGAACATGGTGCGTGGCAGCGACGGCCATTACAGCGAAGCCGACGACATGACCTTCACCACGCGCCCCGAACCCGGCTCCACATTCAAAATTATGGCGATGATGGTTGCGCTAGAAAATGGCGTGGTCAAAGCCGACGACAAAGTGAACACGGGCGAAGGCGTTTGGAATATGTACGGCCGAAAAATGACCGACACGCACAAAAACGGCGTGCTGACCATGACCGAAGTGATTGCCAAATCGTCGAACATTGGTATGTCGCGCATTATCGACGACTACTACCGCGACAAACCGGGCGAATTTGTGGACGAACTCTACAAAATGGGCGTCGGCAAACCGATGGATTTGGACTACCCGAACGCCGCAAAACCGAACGTGCGCCACCCCAACGATAAAGGTGTGAAATGGTACAAAACAACGCTGCCGTGGATGTCGATTGGCTACGAAACGGGTATGCCGCCCATCTACACGCTGGCTTTCTACAATGCCATCGCCAACGACGGCAAATACATCAAACCATTTTTGGTGAAATCGATAAGTCGCAACGGACGCGTGCTGAAAACTTTCAAAACCGAAACCATCAATCCGAAAATTTGCTCGTCGCACACCCTGCGCGACATTCGTGCGATGTTGCGCGCCACGGTGGTCGATGGCACGGCGAAATACGCCAACTCGCACCATGTGGCATTGGCAGGCAAAACTGGTACCGCCCAAGTGGACTATGGAAAAGGTCTTCCAGTGCGGCATCAGATAACTTTTTGCGGCTATTTTCCTGCCGAAAAACCGCTCTATTCGATTATTGTGGTGATGCGAAAAACCGTCGAACCTGCCGACGCTGGCACGATGTGCGGCCCTGTGGCACGCAAAATTGCCGAGCGCATCTATTCGCAGACAGTGCAACGCACGCTGCCCGAACAGGTGGTTGTTGGCGATGTGCCAAGAGTGAAATCGGGCAGCGCAGCGGCTTTGGTCGAAACGCTCGATGAACTCGATTTTGATTACACCGAAAACGATTCGCCGTGGGCGCATGCGCAGTGGCAAAGCAATTTCGACCTAAAACCGATAGGCGTGAAACCTGGATTGGTGCCGAATGTGGTGGGAATGGGCGCAAAAGATGCTGTCTATCTGCTCGAAAATGCTGGCTTGCAGGTGCGTATGTACGGCAATGGAAGCGTTGTAAATCAGTCGATAACGGCTGGCAGCGTGGCACGAAAAGGCGACACTGTAACACTCGAATTGAAATGATTTTTTTGAAAAACTGAACGATATGGAACTTGTGGATTTATTGTCGGGCGTGGCTGTGAAAAACGGCGTAGTGCATGGAACTGTAAGCGGACTCTGTTTCGATTCGCGCAAGGTTACGCACGGCGATATGTTTGTGGCGACGCGCGGCACGGCAGTCGATGGGCACGACTTTATCGACAAGGCGGTGGCACTCGGCGCAACGGCCGTTGTGTGCGAAACATTGCCCCAAAAACAGGCGGCTGGCGTGGTTTATGTACAGGTCGAAAATAGTGCCGAAGCACTCGGCGTGATGGCATCGAATTTCTATGGTCGCCCGTCGCACCATTTGACTTTGGTGGGCGTAACTGGCACCAATGGCAAAACCACCATCGCCACGCTGCTGTACCAACTTTTCCGCCAATTTGGTCACAAAGTTGGGTTGCTCTCGACCGTCTGCAACTATATCGACGACCAAAAAGTGGAAGCGACCCACACCACGCCCGATCCGCTCGAACTGAACGCGCTTTTAGCCGAAATGGTGGCGGCTGGCTGCCAATACGCTTTCATGGAATGCAGTTCGCACGCCATCGATCAGCGGCGTATTGCGGGATTGCGCTTCCGTGGCGGCATTTTCACCAACCTCACGCGCGACCACATGGACTATCACAAAACGGTGGAAAATTATCTGAAAGCAAAAAAACGCTTTTTCGACGATTTGCCGTCCGAGGCGTTTGCGCTGACCAATGCAGACGACAAAAATGGTTTGGTGATGTTACAAAATTGTGCCGCAGCCAAGAAAACTTATTCGTTGCGCACCATGGCCGATTTCAAAACACGCATTTTGGAGATGTCGTTCGATGGTATGTTGCTCGAAATGAACGGACACGAGGTGTCGTTGCCGTTTGTTGGGCGGTTCAATGCCAGCAATCTGACGGCGGTGTTTGGTGCGGCAGTGCTGCTTGGCAATCCCGAAGAGGAAGTTTTGCGCTGTTTGAGTGCGCTCCACGCAGTGAACGGCCGTTTCGAGGCGTTGCGTGCGCCACAAGGTTGGACGGCCATAGTCGATTACGCCCACACACCCGATGCGCTCGCCAATGTGCTTGCCACCATCAACGACATTCGTGGCGGTCGCGGCAATCTGATTACCGTTGTGGGCTGCGGTGGAAACCGCGACAAAGGCAAACGCCCGATGATGGCGCGCGAAGCCGTGAATGCCAGCAGCCGCACGATTCTCACCAGCGACAATCCGCGCGACGAAGAGCCGCAAGCCATTATCGACGATATGCTGGCTGGCCTCGATGCCGACCAACGCCGCCGCACGCTTGTGGTAGCCGACCGTCGCGAAGCCATAAAAACTGCTTGCGCACTGGCGCAGTCGGGCGATGTGCTGCTTGTGGCGGGTAAAGGCCACGAAGATTACCAAATAATCAAAGGCGTAAAACACCACTTTGATGATAAAGAAGAGATAAAAAATTGTTTCTAAATAATTTTTATTGACAGATTTCAGATTTCACATTTCAGATTTCAGATTTCAGATTTCACATTTCAAAATTCAAAATTCAAAATTCAAAATTCAAAATTCAAAATTCAAAATTCAAATTAAATGGGGTTATCAATGCCCCAAATAACCAAATCTGCAAATAAACAAATCAACAGTTAAACTCATCAACTTATTAACGATAATCAATCATGTTGTACTACTTGTTCTCTTTTCTTGACAAAACTTTCAATTTTCCGGGGGCTGGCGTGTTCCAATACATCTCGTTTCGGGCGGTGTTGGCGGCCATTTTGGCACTGATCATCTCCATTTGGTTTGGGCAGCGTTTCATTGCAATGCTCAAACGGCGCAACATTTCCGAAACGCAGCGCGACGAACGCCTCGACCCGTTCAATACACAGAAAAAAGGCGTCCCCACGATGGGCGGTCTTGTGGTGATTGTGGCCATACTGCTGCCGTGTCTGCTGGTCGGAAAGTTGAACAATGTCTATCTCGTGCTGATGATAATCACCACGCTGCTGCTCGGCACGCTCGGTTTTGTCGATGATTACATCAAAACTTTCCGCAAAAACAAGGACGGTCTCAACGGCTGGTGGAAAATTGCAGGGCAGGTAACTCTGGGTTTGATTGTGGGCTTGACGCTGCGTTTTTGCCCCTACACTGTGATGAACGAACGCATCGAAACACGCATCGAAAACAATGTGGAGGTGGTGTATAAAACGCCCGATGTGAAATCGACGCGCACAACGGTGCCATTTTTCAAAAATCACAACTTCAACTATGCCGATATGTTCGATTTTCTGGGCGAACCGATGAAGTATTGGGCTGGCTGGGTCTTTTTTGTGCTGCTCACGGTGGTTGTGGTGGCTGCCGTTTCGAACGGTGCAAACCTGAACGACGGCATGGACGGCATGGCGGCTGGCAATTCGGCCATCATTGGCGTGGCGTTGATAGTGCTGGCCTACATTTCGGGTAGTTATGTCTGGGCCGACTATTTCGATGTGATGTACATTCCAGGCAGCGAGGAACTTGTGGTTTTCCTCAGCGCATTTGTTGGCGCGCTAGTCGGTTTTCTGTGGTACAACTCCTATCCAGCGCAGATTTTTATGGGCGACACGGGCAGCCTCACCGTTGGCGGCATCATCGCTGTGTCAGCGGTCATCATTCACAAAGAGTGGCTGCTCCCGATTTTGTGTGGCGTCTTTTTGGTCGAAAGCCTTTCGGTCATCTTGCAGCGCAACTACTACGCCTACCACAAAAAACACGGGGCGCACAAACGCCTTTGGAAACGCACGCCCATTCACGACCATTTTCGCACTTCGATGGAGCAGGTTTTGCGCGCCGACCCTACTAGCACAGTCAAGTTCAAAGGCTCGAGCGAACTGCACCACGAAACGAAAATCACTACACGCTTTTGGATTGTAACCATCATTCTTGCAGCATTGACTATTTTGACTCTGAAAATCAGATAAAAGCAGCAAGAATAAAGACAAAAGACGGTGATTTGTGCAATTAGAATTTAGAAATCAATTAGAAATCAGAAATAAACAACTATGAAACGCTTAGTGATTCTTGGAGGTGGCGAAAGTGGCGTTGGTACGGCCATTTTGGCAAAAAAACAGGGCTACGATGTGTTCTTGTCGGACAAGGGCGCGCTGAAACCCGAATACAAGGCCGAACTCGACCGCCGCGGTCTGCCTTACGAAGAGAACGGACACACCAACGCGCTGATTCTCAACGCCGACGAAGTGGTGAAAAGTCCTGGCATTCCCGAAACTGCGCCGATGGTTTGCGCTTTGCGTCAGCAGGGCACGCCCATCATCTCCGAAATAGAGTTTGCCGCACGCTACACCAATGCAAAAAAAATCTGTATCACAGGCTCGAACGGCAAAACAACCACCACGATGCTCACCTATTTCATCTTGAAAAACGAAGGGCTGAATGTGGGTCTGGCGGGCAATGTGGGCAAAAGTTTTGCGTGGCAGGTGGCCGAATGCCACTACGATTTCTATGTGCTGGAACTCAGTTCGTTCCAACTCGATGGTATGTACAATTTCAAGGCCGATGTGTCTGTCATTCTGAACATTACGCCCGACCATCTCGATCGCTACGACCATAAATTTCAAAACTATATCGACTCGAAATTTCGCATTTTGCAGAACCAAACACCCGAAGATGCGTTCATCTATTGGAACGACGATCCTGTGCTGAAAGCCGAAATCGAAAAACGCGACATCAAAGCCAAATTGCTGCCTTTTGCGCTCGGCAAAACCGAAGCCACTTGGGCGTTTATCGAGGAGAACGACCTGAATATCAAGTCGCCCGAACCCGAAAATGACCTGAAAATGCCTGCCGACGAACTGGCGCTGCGTGGCACACACAATGTTTACAATTCGATGGCGGCTGGCTTGGCGGCGCAGTTGGTGCATATCCGCAAAGAGACTATCCGCAAGTCGCTGGCCGAATTTCAGGGCGTGGAACACCGCTTGGAATATGTGGCTTCGGTGCGCGGCGTGCGCTACATCAACGACTCGAAAGCCACCAATGTGAACTCGTGCTGGTACGCCCTGCAAAGCATGAAAACGCCCGTTGTGCTGATACTTGGCGGCACCGACAAAGGCAACGACTATTCCGAAATAGAACTTTTGGTGCGCGAAAAAGTGCATACGCTCATCTTTTTGGGCGTTGACAACAAAAAATTGTTCGATTTTTGGCAAGACCACTGCACCTGCCCCATGTACGAAGCCAAATCGATGGAAGACTGCGTGCGCAAAGCCTACGAAGTGGCACACGAAGGCGACACCGTGCTGCTTTCGCCCTGCTGCGCCAGTTTCGACCTGTTCAAAAATTACGAAGACCGCGGCGAACAGTTCAAAAACGCAGTCAGAAATCTGTAGTAGCAAGACAATTGACAATTGATAATTGA
>CAVGYO010000078.1:0-7999 GCA_963633255.1 Erysipelotrichaceae bacterium | reverse complement strand
TTCAAATAATTGTCAATTGTCAATTATCAATTATCAATTAAAAAGTTGGCTGTGGCTACCGAATAATTCATAATTCAAAATTCTTAACTAGAATAGGGTTGCTTGTTCGCTCGGTTTTATTCGTCCTAAATGCTTGTAGGCCAGCGCAGTAACTTCGCGGCCGCGTGGTGTGCGGTTGATGAAGCCCTCTTTTATCAAAAATGGTTCGTACACCTCTTCGATTGTGCCAGCGTCCTCGCCCAAAGCCGTGGCGATAGTGCCAAGTCCCACAGGGCCGCCACTGAATTTGTCGATGATAGTGAGCAGAATTTTATTGTCGATTTCGTCCAAGCCGTATTTATCGATGTTCAGGGCTTCGAGAGCGATGCGCGCTATCTTCATATCGATGCGCCCACTACCCTGCACTTGTGCAAAATCTCTCACGCGGCGCAACAAAGCGTTGGCAATACGCGGCGTGCCTCGACTGCGTGAGGCGATTTCGTCGGCGGCGTCGTTGTCGATTGGCACATCGAGAATGGCGGCCGAGCGGCGGATAATGTCGTGCAGCACCGCCTCATCGTAGTATTCGAAGTGGCAATTTATGCCGAACCGCGCCCGCAAAGGACTGGTGAGCAAGCCGCTGCGTGTGGTGGCACCAATCAGCGTAAATGGCTCTAAATCAATCTGAACCGAGCGTGCGCTGGGGCCTTTGTCAATCATAATGTCGATGCGAAAATCCTCCATCGCCGAATAGAGATACTCCTCCACTATCGGGCTGAGGCGGTGAATTTCGTCGATAAAAAGTACATCGTTGCGCTCCAAACTGGTGAGCAGCCCCGCCAAATCGCCTGGTTTGTCGAGCACTGGTCCCGATGTAACCTTGAACCCAACGCCCAATTCGTTGGCTATGATGTTCGAAAGCGTGGTTTTGCCCAAGCCCGGCGGCCCGTAGAGCAGCACATGGTCGAGGCTCTCGTGGCGTTGGCGGGCGGCCTGCACAAAAATCGATAGGTTTTTGACCACCTGCGTCTGTCCACGAAAATCGGAAAAGGCCAGCGGCCGCAAAGCGCGGTCGAAATCGCTGTCGCCAAGCGTTTGCTGATGATGTATGTCAAATTCTTCGGCCATGTTGTAATTATTTCGTCAATCTGTGAAAAGCCTCTTCGAGCGTTTCGCCGCCAACAATTTCGGTCAAATCGCCATCGGCCACTATTTTGCCGCGATTTATCACCACCATGCGACGGCACAACGCCTGCACCTCCTGCATGATGTGCGTGGAGAAAAGCACGGTTTTTTCTTTGCCGATTTCGGCAATCAACGCTCTGATTTCGAGCAGTTGGTTGGGGTCGAGTCCCGTGGTCGGCTCGTCGAGCAGCAACACTTGTGGGTCGTGAATCAGTGCCTGCGCCAAGCCCACACGCTGGCGGTAGCCTTTCGACAACTGCCCAATGCGTTTGCCGCACTCTGCGGCGAGTCCCATGCGCTCAATCAACTCGTCGATGCGCTCTTTTCGGTTGCGAATGGCATAGAACCGAGAAGCAAACATAAGGTATTCGCGCACATACATTTCCAAATAGAGCGGATTATGTTCGGGCAGGTAGCCAATCAGGCGTTTGGCGGCCAAATTTTCTGCGTTCATTGGCAGTCCGCACACGCTCACCGTGCCAGCATCGGGACAAACAACGCCCGTGCAGATTTTCATCAGTGTCGATTTGCCAGCGCCATTCGGTCCCAAAAAGCCGACAATTTCGCCCGCATCGAGGTGAAGCGACACATCGTCGAGCGCCAATTTTGCGCCGTAGCGTTTGCTGATATGTTCGATGTGCAAAGACAAAGCGAGCTTATTTAGAATTTAGAATTTAGAATTATGTATTTTCGCACTCCGAAACGCCGCAATCTTCAAATTGCGTATTCGACGCCTCACTGCTAACTACTCACTTCTCACTTTTTTGCGACTAATAAAAAAGCAAAGTTAGCGATTTTATTGTTTTGATGCAATAGATTGTGGGCAGAGTTTACAAACAACTGATTGTCAGGATTTTTCGTTGGTCGATAGTAGGCCACAGGCGGCGGCGATGTCCTCGCCACGCGAGCGGCGAATGGTGCAAATCAGCCCATTTTCGGTCAGATAGTCGCGCAGCCACACCATGCGTTCCTCCGATGGGCTGTGCCATTCCACGCCCGGAATGCGGTGAAAACGGATCAGATTGACACGGCACGGCAGTCCGTCGAGCAGGCGCACCAGTTGGCGTGCGTGGCGCGGCGTGTCGTTCACGCCCTCGAACACGATGTATTCGAACGAGAGGCGGCGTTGGTGCGCAAAATCGTGCCGTTTGAGTTCAGCCACCACCGTTTCTATCGGGAAGGCCTTTTCGGCAGGCATCATCTGCAAGCGACCGTCGGCAAAGGGATTGTGCAGACTCACCGCCAAATGCGCGTCGCTCTGCGCCAAAAACTGTCGCAAACCGGGCAGCAAACCGACGGTAGAAACCGTGATGCGGCGCGGACTCCACGCCAATCCCCAATCGGCAGTGAGAATTTCGAGCGCTTTCAGAATTTCGAGCGTATTGTCGAACGGCTCGCCCATGCCCATAAAGACGATGTTGGTAAGCCGCATACTGTCGGGAACAGCGAGAATCTGGTTCATTATCTCGGCCGCCGACAGATTGCCGCTCCAGCCCTGTTTGCCCGTCATGCAGAAGGCGCAGTTCATTTTGCAGCCCACTTGGCACGACACGCAGAGCGTGGCGCGGTCGTCGTCGGGAATGTAAACCGTTTCGACCAAGCCATGCAGCGTTTGGAACAGATATTTTTTCGTGCCGTCGGTCGAAACGACCTCGTGCAGCGGGCTGCGCAGTCCGATTTCGTACTTTTCGGCCAACAAAGCGCGATTTTTTGCCGAGATGTCGGTCATCGCCTCGATGGTGGTGGCGCGCTTGGTGTAGAGCCAGTGCAGCAACTGCTTGGCAGCGAATCGCGGCATACCCAATTCGGCAGCAATGGCCTGCATTTCGGGCAGAGTGCAGCCTATCAAACTTCTCTTTTCTGACATTTTTTTAGGAAAAAAGCGAAGACGCAGCAGTGCCGCGTCTCCGCTCGTTTTTTCGGTTTTACAAAATCATTTTACAACCACTTTCTGCGACTTATCGCCCAGAACGACGAGATAAACGCCCTGTGGCACAGTCAGTTCGAAAGTCATCACAGCGTTTTGTGCCGCCACAGTTTGACCCACTGCGTTGTAGATGTGCACATCGGTGGCGCGCTCCTGCTCTATCACAATGCGACCATCGCGTACAAACAGCCCGTCGAGTGTCGTTATATTATTGAGTGCGTCGGGACATTCGATAACCGAAACCGCACATTCGGCTTTCAGGTCGGAACCGTCGGTGGTAGCAACGGTGATTGTGGCTGTGCCAGCGGCCACTGGCGTTACCAAACCATCGGCAACAGCAACCACGCTCGGGTTGCTCGACGACCAAGTAACCGCCTTATTTTCAGCGTTTTCGGGCAGTATCGTGGCTTTGAGCAGATAGGTTTTGTTTTCGCAAGTGCTAAATTCGAGCGCAGCCGTGTCGAGTGTCAGGCTTGTGGCTTTCACACATTCGGTTACGGTTACAGCGCATTCGGCCGTAAAGCCGCCCTCGACGGTAGTTGCGGTGATAATGGCTGTGCCAGGCGTGAAGCCATAGACAATGCCATCGTCGCTCACAAGGGCAACTTCTTTGTCGTTCGAAGTCCAAACAACTTTCTGATTGTCAGCATCTTCTGGCAGAATAGTTGCCGTGAGTTTCACGCCGTTGTCGTCGCACTCTTTCAGCGAAATCGACACTTGGTCGAGCGAAATATCTTCGACAGGTTGGCGCACATACAGTTTGCACGACGCTGAATAATTTTCGTCGTTGGTAGTAACTGTAATTGTTGCCAAACCGCGCGCAATGCCCGTAACCTCGCCCGTAGCGGCATCGATGGTAGCAATGGCTTCGTTGTTCGATTTCCACACAACCAATTTGTCGGTGGCATTTTCGGGCAGCACGGTCGCCACAAGCGTCTTCTTGTCGCCCACAGCAATGGTGTCGCGCTCCGACAGCGTTACGCCCTCCACATCGATGGTCGAGCAGTCGAGCGTCGAAGAGTAGCGTGGTGTCGTCAACGGAATTATTTCGATGTCGTAGTATGCGCTGCCAGCGGTAACATTACCTGTACTGTACGCACCAAATTTACTATTGGAACCATTGAAAATCCATGCACGACCTGATGTTTCGGTAACCGTTACACGCCACGAACCTTTTGTGCCTTGCGAAATTGTCCAAGTGCTCGAGGTGGTCGATTCTTTGAAATCGGTTTGAGTGCCCTTGTAGTTCACATATTTACCGCTCCGTTGAATGGTATAAACGCCAGCACTCACCTGCGTGAAGTCATAACTATTGGCGGCATCGGCATCGGTAGTCGAAGCATATTTGCCGCTCGACAATGCGCCTGTGGCAAAATTTTTCACACCGTCCACTTCGGCTGCAATTTTGAATTTGCCCGACAGCGTTTTGGCTGGGTCGAAGCGGCGCGCATCGCCTTTGTAGAGACCATAAACCACCCAGAAAGTGGTGTTGCTACTGATAACCGCCTTCGTTACATCGATAGCTTCGAACGCTTCGGAGTTGTCGGCAACCTGATTGGCAGCAAAGCCCTCGAACGGCATACGCTCGCAACCAAACTTCGACAAATCGGGATTGGCAAACGACCCTTCGTAAACCTTTTCGGTGAGAATCGCCGCATTTTCGGCATCACGATAGGTAACGATGTAACTCGGCAACTCCTCGAACCGCACGGTAACGGTGATATTGGCCGTAACATTCTTGACCGAATCGCCGTCCAGCGTGGCATTGCCGAGCGGTGTAACGGCAATATCTTTGAGTTTATAGCCAGTGGCAGGTTCAGCCACGACTTCGAATGCGCCGCCGTGCAGCACTTCGGTAGGAAGCGTTACAGTGCCTTCGCCCGTTTGGTTAAGCGTTACAGTGTAGGTGTTGAGTTCCCACTGCGCATAGAGCGTCAGGGTGTGCATCTCTATCTCTGCGCCGTCGGCATACGGTGTGCCAGTGCCATCGGCAATGGTGTTCCACGCCACAAAATGATAGCCCTCTTTGGTAAACATATTGCCCGTAAGTTGCTGTTTTGTAAGCGTTTCGGCCGCCAATGGAGTCATTTCGCCCAGAGCATCGGCATCGTTTTTGTCGAATGTGATGGTGCTATTTTTCGGCTCAACGGTAACGACAATTTCGTATTCGTTGTCGCAAATGCTGGCGTCTGTAGCTTTTTGCGATACAATCACCGTGTATTTGCCTGCTTTATCTGCAGCAAGATCGGTGGAAACCATTTTGGCGTCTGTGTATTCTTCGGCCAAGCGGAATTCTTTATCGCCGCCATTGCCAGTGCCATCAACCAGTTCCGTCAAATCGACACTGATTGGAGTGTTGTCTATCAGCACAGTTGTGTCGCGCACGGCAAATGGTTGCGGTGTGCAGCAGTTGGTTATCCACTTTGTAACCTGTTTGCCCGCACGAATCAGTTGAATGGGCTTTGTGTTGCTACTAGTCTTATAGCAAGCAAAACGCGCGACAGCGGAGGAGGTCGGTGGATTATATTTCAGTATGCGAGTTGTTGACGAACCTACATTGGTAATTGTGGCATTGACATCGCTAAACGATACTTTCCACGACGAGTAGTCATCGAGCGTTGCAGATTCAAAAAGTTCGTTATCTGCCGCCGACGACGACGAATAACTCAGGTATTTGCCATCGTGTTCGAAAGCGTAACTGCCCGATGTATGGCCTGCCACCACATTGAGTGGATAAAGCGCATTTGGTGCGCCCTCGTATTTTGTGGCATTACCAATGCTTTTGCTATTAGCCATCTCGATTCCGCCCAATTCCACCGAGTCGCCAGAAACGACCAGCACTTGAACGCCCACGGGCAGTGCGGTCATTTTTTGGCCGCCACCATCGACGCCATCGGCATAAACGGCATAGTAGTCGGCATCGGCCACTGGTTTATGAGCAGCATCGATGAGCGCAGGTTTCGTGGTTTTTGGCGCACTCGACGAACCGTATTCCGAAGCGCACCAGCCATAAAATTCTGGGAAATTCGGGTCGCAACTGGTACCGCCATCGGGCAGTGTGCCAAGTGCCTCGCCCTGATAAACAGTGGTGGTGGCGGTGGTTTCGCCAGTGTGCCATGTGATGGTGTATGTCGGATCTTCCTCGAAATTGGCAGTGATAGTAACTGCGCCAACGATATTTTTCACGGTCAGCCCATCGATTGTGCCATTTTCGGCAGGGTTAATCGAAAGACTTGAGAAATGGTAGTGCGTAGCGGGAGTTACCTTTACTTCGACACTACCGCCGTGGTTCACCGTTTCGGCAGCGATTGTGAATGTGCCGTTCAACTCCTCGCCTTTGGTGATGTCGTAAGTGTTGATTTCCCAAAGGGCATAGAGTTGTTTGTTGGCGGTGAGCGTTACCTTGTCGCCATCGTTCCAAAGTTTGGAGCCGTCAGGTTGTTCGGCCCAGCCCACAAAGTGGTAACCCGTGCGTGTGAAGGTGCATTTTTCGAGCGTAACTTCGGCATTGAGTTCGTGTTTTGTGGTTGCCATAGAGCCTGTGGCTTCGTCGCTGTTTTTGTAGTATTCAATCGACACTTTGCCCGTTACGGTTACTTCGTCAGAGGCAACACTGTTGTCGCAGAAGTTGACATCGCCGCTCCAAGTGGCTATCACACGGAATGTGCCAGCGTTTTTGGCGGTGGCTACGCCCGAGTTGGCATCGACTGTTGCCACCAGCGGATTGCTCGACGCATACGAAACTGTACCTGCGTAGCCAGCGGGCGCACCGCTCACGCTAGTTACCGACAGCGTTTCGCTAGCATCGGCATCGATCGTGGTTTTGTCTAGTGCGATGGCTGGCGTGGTTGTCCAAGCGTCGCAGCAAGCGGTGATGAAAGCGGTCGCCGAGGGGAAATCCGTCTTTGCCGTAACCGAGATAGGACCAACGGCAATGTTGCCACTCGTCTTTTTGTAAAGAAAACGCACGCCTACCGTTCCCGCAGGGAACGGCTTTGCATTGGTGAGCGTGGTAACATTGGTTGTCTCTGCACCTGTAACAGTCCAAGTCTCGAGCGTGGTAAAGTTCTCGGTATCGAGCGTGTATTGCAGTTCTACCGAAGCGGTAACTGCACCGCCCCTACGAGTGTATTTGAATGTTGCTGTTTCGGGATTCTTAACTGGCACCGTGATGTATGCGCTGTCCGTTTCCATTTTTATAGTATAACTGCCCGAATTGTAGGAACTGCAACCTTGGGACGAGCCGCCAGCGTTTTTGAGTGAGGTCAAACTGCCATCGCAAGAGAATGGCGTGCCTTCCACCTTGGCATTGTCGGCAAAAGCGGTGTAGTAGGTTTCATTGCCTGTGGGAACGGTAGCCGCTGTAACAAAAGTTACCTCCATGCTGCCCACTTTGCCCACATTTTCGGTAATCCAACCCGCAAAATAGGGATAATTCTCGGTATCGCACGAAGCCACTTCGGCGGTCGGGAGGGCTGTGCCGATGGCTTCGCCTTGCGGCACTTTTGCGGTGGTGCTGCCCGTGGGCGTTTGCCAAGTGATGGTGTACGATGCGTTCGACACCGTTACAGGCAGTTCTACCGACTGCGAACAGTAGTTTGTTTCGCCGTCCGTGTTTGCGCTTTGCGCCACGGTGATGGTGGCTTCGCCTTTTTTCAGAGCGGTAACCAAGCCGTCGGCCGAAACCGTCAGCACATCATTGTCCGACGATGTGTAGGTAGGCGTTGCACCATTGCCGCCCGAAATCGTCAGTTTGAGCGACTGCCCTGCCTCGAGTTCAAGCGTTTTTGGCGAAACTGCCAACGGCTCTTCTGGGGCGGTGCAAGGGCCGATAAGCGTGCAGACTATCGAGTCGAGCCGAATCTGCGCACTCGCTGCATATTCGATGGTCGCCACATTATCGCCCGA
>CAVGYO010000077.1:0-8011 GCA_963633255.1 Erysipelotrichaceae bacterium | reverse complement strand
GCGTTTATGGATTCCCTGTTTACGATTCCGACACGCGCGCCAAATCGCTCTACGACGAAGATGCTGCGCTGCGTGCCGACATGGTGCGGCTCTTTGGCGAGCAAATTTATGCCGATGGTCGTCTGGACCGAAAAAGGCTTGCAGCGGTCGTTTTTGCCGATGTCGGCAAACTTGCGCAACTCGATGCGTTGGTTCACCCCGCCGTTTTTCGCGATTTTGCCCGTTGGCGTGCGGCGCAGTCCGAACCGACGCTCTTTGCCGAGTCGGCCATACTGCTCCAAACCGATTTCCGCACGCTGGTCGATAGGGTAGTGGTGGTCGATGCGCCTGCCGAGGTGCGTGTAGCGCGTGCCATGCAGCGCGATGGCGCAACAGAATCGGCCATCGAGAGTCGTATGTCGGCGCAACTGTCGTCGGACGATATGCGTGCGCAAGCTGATTTTGTTATCGAAAACGACGGCAAACGAAGTCTTTTGGCGCAAGTCGATGCGTTGGTGCGCGCAATTTCCGCTTTGTGATGAAGAAATTTCTGCTGAAAATAGTGCTTCTGTTTTTCGGCCTCACCATCGGTTGGGTGGTGTTGTTGCGGTTTTTGCCCGTCTATTTCACGCCATTGATGTTGGTGCGTGCGGTCGAGGCTAGGCACGAGTCGCGCCCTGCGCACTTCGCCCGAACTTGGGTGCCGCTGGAGCAGATGTCGCCGCAAATTGTGCGTGCCGTTATCGCCTCCGAAGACGACCTGTTTTTGCAGCACAATGGTTTTGTGTGGCAAAAAATTCGCGAAGCCCACGCCTCGAACCAGCAGGGCGGGCGGTTGCGTGGCGGCAGTTCCATTTCGCAGCAGACGGCCAAAAATGTCTTCACTTTCGGTTCGCGCACCTATTTTCGCAAAGCGGTAGAGGGCTATTTCACCGTGCTGATAGAACTTTTTTGGGGCAAGCGGCGCATACTCGAGGTCTATTTGAACATTGTCGAATGGGGCGACGGCATTTATGGTGTCGAGGCGGCCGCCAACCGCTATTATCACATTGCTGCGTCGCGTCTTTCGGCCAATCAGGCGGCGTTGTTGGCGGCGGCACTGCCCAATCCGCGCAAATATAGCGTTACCAATCCTGGTCCTTATATGCGCCGTCGCCAAGCCCAAATTCTCTGGATGATGGGCAATCTTCCTGCCAAGTTGGAACTATAAAACGCCAAAAATTCCCGAATTTTTCCGACCGACGACTGCTTCAGTCAGCGTTGGCTATTCGCGCCCCGCATGGTCTTCGATGTAGTAGATGCAGTGGTTGCATTTGTTGAAAGGGCTTGGGTCGTCGTCGTTGCATTTGCAGCCGATAATGGCATCGCTTGTGTTGTACACAAAACCGCAATCGCCGCATAGGTGTGGCACACACTTGTGGATGATTTTTGCGTTTGGTAGTTGTGCCTCGTTCTGTTTGGCAAAAATTGGACACGCTGTTATGGTCGAAATCGTCTGCCCTAGACTATCAACCTCCGTCCCTTCGATGATAAGGTAGGCATACCCTTTTATTTGCGTCGTTTGCACATAAAAGTTTTCGACGCATATCTCGTTGTCGCCCAGCGGGTTGATGGTCTTTCCCTTTTTTAACTTCTCGTAAACAACCTTTGCCGACTTTTGGCTAATTTTGGCTACGCAGGTTTCGCTGCCATGAAAATAGTAATCCTCTTCGGTTGTGGTTCCTGCACACCCCGACAATATAAGCGCAAGCGAGAAGCAAGCGGCTGCAACGAAATTTGAATTTTGCTTTTTCATAGTGGTAATGTTTTAATGGGTGAGTATTGAGAGTTTGTTTTTATTCTCGACCTGTTCCTGGCTTAAGTGTACCTGTTGAAAATCTGCATGATGCAAATATCGCTGGGATACCCTTTTTTATCTATTTTTATCATCGGAACATCTGCAATGGAATTGGAATCTGTTTCATTGTTTGATGGAGAACATGCGCATAATAGCACCAGAAAAAGGTAGAAAAAGAAACTTTTTGTATTCATGCTTTTTGGAGTTTAGAAAATTTATTCATATCTTTGTTGCAAAGATATGATGATTGTATGTTATCTCCAACAATAAAAATCTTCAAATTAGATTTTTGATGATTTATAATTTTCTGAATTTCAACAAATTAGTCTTTCTGTAAATGAAAAAAATCTTCAAGGCGTTTTTTAGGTTAAATTTTTTGTTCTTTTTCTCGCTACTGCTTGCGGCTTGTAACCAGCAAGTCAAAAATCGTGATTTGCTCGAAGCGGAGCGACTTCTTTGGCAGAAAACCGACAGTGCAGCGTTGCTTCTAGAGGCGGCCGAATCGGCACATTTGCGTGTTGCCGACAAGCAGTTGGCGGTGTTGTTGCGCTCATTTTTTCGCTATGGTGGTGATAAACCCGTTGATATTGAGCCGCTTTCGCAGTCGATAGCATTTTTTGCAGAAAATGGGTCGTGGAGTCGTGCTGGACTTGGCTATTATCTGCGTGGTGCAGAGTTGGTTCGTGAGGCGCAAAACGATTCGGCCATCGTCGATTTGATGCGTGCCGAAAAGGCGTTGCTGCAGGCCGACACGGTTGCCGATATGCTTTTTGGGCGACTCTATTATACCGAGGGCACGGTGTTTGAACAAGAGGAGATGAACGAAGTGGCTTTTGCTTGTTATCAAAGGGCGTTGCCCTATTTTCAGCGGTGCGATGTGCTTTATGCCATCAGCACTTTTTGTGCGTTGGGGCGCATGGCCGATCACAGACCGGCGCGTTATTTTCAGCAGGCGTTGCATTTGGCCGATAGTGTATGCGAACAGCCCGATTTGCATACCATTGTGGCAGGAAACATCGTCGGTAATGCGCAGCAGATGGCCTATTCGGACTTGACAATCGATTTTTATCGAAAGCTTGCGCCGAAATATCCTTACTACAATGTGTTGTTGGCGGAGGCGTTTCTTTATCGGAACGAACTGGATTCGTGCAAACGCTATATCGACCTGCTTGCGCTTGCTGGCGTGCAGGATCACAAAATCAGTTTTCTGCAAGCGTTGTATCTGAACCGCAGCGGGCAGAGCAGCGATGCGTTTGCTGCACTTGGTCGTGCTTATACGCAGTTGGAACGGCAGCAGTACAATAAAAATCGGCTGGAAACATACAGAATACTGCACCGATTCGATGTAAATGAAGAGCGCGAAAAGAACCAATTCTTGACGGAGAAAATGGCGCAACAGCGTGCTATTTTGCTCGCCGTCCTGTTTGCAGTGTTGTTTGTGCTTTCGGTGGTTGTCGGGTTTTGCGTCGTTTTTGCCCAGAGAAACAGGGCGCAGCGGCGGCGGATTATTGCCGAGCAGGAGAAGGAACTGAACCTGTTGCGCTTCAGAATTGAGTGTACGATAAAGATGAATGTCGATACAAATCTCGGCAAATACACGCTAGAGCAACTGCCCACCAACATTCGCGATATTGTGCGCCAAACGACCTACTGCGGCAACCGCTGGAAAGTGTTGCGCGACGAACTTGTGGCGGTTTATGGCCGTTTTTTTGCCGTGCTGCGCAAAAATTATCCCAATTTGACCGACAAAGACATTCTGATAGCCTGTTTGTTGGGGCTGAAGTTCAAAAATCGCGAGATAATTCTGCTGCTTTGGATGAACGAAAACACCTATTATCGTCGGCGCGACCTGCTGAAAGAGCGCATGAACCTACCCGACCCCAAAACGCTGGACGAAACCTGCCAAAGTCATATAGCGGCGGCGTTTAGTGGGCGGCGAAGGCGGTGATGCGGCCTGCGTTTTGCAACTCTTCGAGGGCGGCAAAAAAGTCGTCGGTGGCGCGTATGTGGCACTTGCGTGCCGAGAGCCGCGCATCGAAATTGGTGTCGTCGTCGTGGACGGTGAAACCGAGTTCTACCGTGCCTGGCGTGCTGTCGAAGAGCGATGTGAGTTCGTTGATGGTTATCTTGTCGATTTTGGCGAGCGGCAGCGTGATGTTTACTTTGCGTATCAGTTTGTCGTGAGCGTCCTCCAGCAGTTCGATGCGTGTAACCTTCATCTCCCACACAACGGGCGTTTTGTCGTCGGGTTTTGCCCATTTGTTGGAGCGTTCTTGAACCGTTCCGCGCACAAGCACAAAGAGGTCTTTTTTCATGTATTTGCTGAAATTGACATAATCGTCGCCAAAGAGCGCAAACTCGTTGATGCCCGAATAGTCCTCAACGCTCATCACACCGTATGGTTTGTTGTTGCGTGTGGTGCCTTCGCGTGCGCCGACCACCATGCCGCCCACGACAAAATTGGTGTTGCGTTTTTCGCGTAGCAGACGCTCCAAATCGACCATCTGGTGGGAGCAGCCGTAGTGAATGGCCGTTTTGTAGCGGTCGAGCGGGTGCGCCGATATGTAGATGCCGACCAACTCTTTCTCTTTGTTCAGCCGTTCGAGTGGCGGCCACGGTGCAGCCTGTGGAATGGTTGGTTTGGCTATCTCCACGGCATCGAGTCCGCCGAAGAGTGAGTTTTGGTTGGCGGCTTGGTCTTGCTGATAGCGGTTGCCGTAGGCAATCAGCGAATCGATAAAGGCCTCGCCTTTGGTGTTTGTGGCAAAAAACTGTTCGCGTGTGATGTCGCCGAGCGCATCGAAACAGCCCGCCAACGCCATACTTTCGATGGCTTTGCGGTTGCAGGCCGACAGATTTACACGCTCCACAAAATCGAACACGCTGCTGTATGCGCCGTTGGCGTTGCGCTCTTTGACAATGGCTTCGACTGCGCCTTCGCCCACGCCTTTGATGCCGCCCAATCCGAAGCGAATCACGCCTTTTTTGTTTACCGTGAAATGCAGTTCCGATTCGTTCACATCGGGACCTTGCACCACCAGCCGCATTGCCTTACATTCGTCCATCAGTTTGGTAACCTCCTTGATGTTGTCCTTGCTGACGGTGAGGTTGGCCGCCATAAATTCGGCGGGGAAATTGGTTTTCAGGTAGGCCGTTTGGTAAGCCAACCACGCATAGCAGGTGGAGTGCGACTTGTTGAACGCATATTCAGCGAATTTGAGCCATGTTTCCCAAATTTTATTCAAAACCGACGCTTTGTGGCCGTTTTTCTTGCCGCCTTCGATGAATTTCGGGTAGAGTTCGTCCAGCAGTGCCGAAATTTTTTTGCCCATCGCCTTGCGTAGTTGGTCGCTTTGGCCGCGTGTGAAGCCCGCAATTTCGCGCGATAGCAGCATGACCTGCTCTTGATAGACGGTAACGCCGTAGGTGTCTTTCAGATATTTTTCCATGCAGGGCAGGTCGTAGGTGATTGGCTCTTTGCCCTGCTTGCGTGCAATAAACGACGGAATGTTTTCGATTGGCCCCGGCCGATAGAGTGCGTTCATGGCTATCAGGTCGGTGAAGACCGTCGGGCGCAACTCCTTCATATATTTTTGCATGCCCGCCGATTCGAATTGGAACACGGCTGTGGTGCGCCCTTCTTGGAACATTTTGTAGGTGGCAGCGTCGTCGAGCGGAATATGGTTGATGTCGATCTCTTTGTCCTGCGATTTTTTGATGTTGTTCAGCGTCTCTTTGATAATGGTGAGCGTTTGCAGACCGAGGAAGTCCATCTTGATGAGTCCCACCGATTCGATGACATGGCCGTCGTATTCGGTTACAACGATATCTTTTTTCAGATTTTTGTCGTAAACGGTGGCCAGCGGAGCAAAATTTGTCAGGTCGTCGGCACCGATGATGACGCCGCACGCATGCACGCCGATTTGCCGTATGGTATCCTCCAATTCGCTTGCCGTTACGAGCATCGAACTGATGGCTTGGTTGTCGCCGTGGAGGCGTGTGCGCAGTTCGTCGATGTATTTGTAGCAGTTGGCGAGCGTCAATTCTGGTACTTTTTTTATCTTTTTTGCATCTCTCAGTTGGCTGAATGTTTTGCCCGTTTCGGGGTCGCGCACATCGTCGAGTTTCTCGGGAATGAAACTCTTGATTTCGGTTACGGTAGCCAGTGGAATGCTTTTCACGCGTCCCACATCGGCGATGGCCGATTTGGCTGCCATTGTGCCATAAGTGATGATGCGTGCCACTTGCGAAACGCCATATTTTTGCGTTACCCACTCGATAATTTTGCCTGTGTCTTCGAAATCGACATCGATATCGGGCAGCGAGATGCGGTCGGGATTCAGAAAACGCTCGAACAGCAAATCGTATTTGAGCGGATCTACATCGGTGATTTTCAGGCAGTAAGCCACCACCGAACCCGCCGCCGAGCCGCGCCCGGGGCCGACAAACATACCGAGTTCTTCGCGGGCGGCGCGTATGTAGTCGCGCACAATGAGAAAGTAGCCGGGGAAGCCCATCGTTTTCATAATGTGCAACTCGAATGTGATGCGCTCCACCTGTTCGTCGGTCAGATTTTCGCCGTAGCGTTGGTGTGCGCCCTCCCACGCAAGTTTCGATAGGTAGTCGGCTTCGAATTTTATGCGGTAGAGTTTGTCGTAGCCGCCGAGTTTGCGTATTTTCTCTTCGGCTTTCTCTTGCGACATCACCACTTCGCCTTTTTCGTTGCGTGTAAATTCGTCGAAAAGGTCTTGCTCGGTATATTTTTGGCGGTATTCTTCTTCGCTGCCAAAGTCGGCAGGAATGTCGAATTTCGGCATTATTGGGTCGGCATCGATGCTGTAAACCTCCACTTTATCGACAATTTCCTGCGTATTTTCGAGTGCTTCGGGCAGGTCGCTGAATATGGCGGCCATCTCGTCGGGCGTTTTCAGCCACTCCTGCTTGGTGTAGTGCATGCGGCGTGGCTCGTCCACCAGCGTGCCAGTCGATACGCAGATAAGGTGGTCGTGGGCTTCGGCGTGTTCCTCTTCCACAAAGTGTGCGTCGTTGGTGCAGATTATTTTCGTGTCGGTTTTTCGTGCCAATTCTATCAGCACAGGATTCACCTCTTTTTGTCGCTGATAGACATTTTGGTCGCCGCCGGGCTTGTCGGTTTTGTGGCGTTGCAGTTCGATGTAGTAGTCGTCGCCGAACACCGATTTGAACCAGCGAATCGACGCTTCGGCTTCGTCGGTTTTGCCCTGCATGATGAGTTGTGGCAGTTCGCCGCCCAAGCAGGCCGACGACACGATGAGTCCCTCGTGGTACTGCGCCAGCAACTCCTTGTCGATGCGCGGGCGCCCGTATTTGCCGTCGAGAAAGGCCTGACTCACAAGTTTGCACAGATTGTGGTAGCCCACTTTGTTTTTGGCCAGCACAATGAGGTGCCAACCGCTGTAATCGACAATTTGTTCCCGCCCGTTTCCGCCAATCTCTTTCAGTGCCGCATCTTTTTGCAATCGGCTACGGCGGGCGCAGTAGGCTTCCACGCCCACAATCGGTTTGAAAGGCACAAAATCGGCCAGTTTTTGCTCGAGTTTTGGCAGTTCGGCCTCGAGTTTTGGCAGTTCGTCCTTGGCTTTTTGTGCGTCGGCAAGGGCTTGTTTCAGTTTGTCGCTGTCGAAAGCGTCGGTGCAGTTTTTCAACTCTTCTTCGAGCCGCGGCATCTGCTCAATCTGCTCTTTGGCGCGTTTGATGTTCTCTTTGCACTCGTTCAACTTCTTTTTAGGCGCATTGTTCACTTTTTTGCTGTAGTCGAGCAGTTCTTTTATGCCGAACATATTGCCGTGGTCGGTCAGTGCCATGGCGTGCATGCCAGTGCGCATACATTTGTCGACCAAATCGGGAACTTTCGACATACCGTCGAGAATAGAGTAGTGCGAGTGAACATGTAGGTGCGTGAAGTTCATTTTGTGTGCCTTTTGTTTAGTAAACGGTTGAAAATCAATGTGATGCAGCGACTTTTCGGTGCGTGCGGTCGGATTGTAAAGGTAGCAGATTTTTTGGTGTTGGCGAAAATTTGGCGCAAAAAGTTACTAACAGACGCCACTTTTTTTCGGAAGTGCGCACGAAAAAGGCTTGCCGTGCGACAAGCCATTTCCGTGATCTGCCTGGGGCTCGAACCCAGGACCCCCACATTAAAAGTGTGATGCTCTA
>CAVGYO010000076.1:0-8032 GCA_963633255.1 Erysipelotrichaceae bacterium | reverse complement strand
AGGAATTAGGAGTGAGGAGTTTTTAATTGATAATTGACAATTGATAATTGATAATTATTTGAAGATTAAGGCGTTTCGGCTACCGAAAACTAGAAACCAGAAATCTAGAAATAACAACCAGTTCAACAATTCAACAAAACTCCAAATAACCAAATAGAAATAATAACCGCTTTGGAAAAACGAGAAACTGAAATATACGCCGAAAATGCGCTTTTGGTTGGCTTGATAACGCCACAGCAGAACGAGGAACGCTCGAAAGAGTACCTCGACGAACTGGCTTTTTTGGCCGAGACGGCTGGCGCACTGCCCGTGAAACGCTTTGTGCAGCGGCTCGATTACCCAAATCCACGCACTTTTGTGGGGCAGGGCAAACTGGACGAAATTCGCGCTTTTGCCGCCGAACACGAAGAGGTGGGCATGGTCATTTTCGACGACGAACTGTCGCCGTTGCAACTGCGCAACATCGAAAAAGAGTTGCGGCTGAAGATACTCGACCGCACCAGCCTCATTCTCGACATTTTTGCCAAACGCGCACAGACGGCACACGCCAAAACGCAGGTGGAACTGGCACAATGCCAATACATGTTGCCACGCCTCACGCGCCTGTGGACGCACCTCGAACGCCAGCGAGGCGGCATCGGTATGCGCGGCCCTGGCGAGACGCAAATCGAGACCGACCGCCGCATTATTTTGAACAAAATTTCGCTGCTCAAACAACAGTTGGCCGCCATCGACCGACAAAAAGCCGTGCAACGCAAAAACCGTGGCAAAATGGTGCGTGTGGCGCTGGTCGGCTACACCAATGTGGGCAAATCGACGCTGATGAACCTGCTGAGCAAAAGCGATGTTTTCGCCGAAAACAAACTCTTTGCCACGCTCGACACCACTGTGCGCAAAGTCATCATCGACAATCTGCCGTTTCTGCTCACCGATACGGTCGGATTCATACGCAAACTGCCCACAAATCTTATCGAGTCGTTCAAATCGACGCTCGACGAGGTGCGCGAAGCCGACTTGCTGGTGCATATCGTCGATATTTCGCACCCGAATTTCGAGGAACAGTACGAAGTGGTGAACGCCACATTGGCCGAAATTACCAAAGAACAAAAACCTACCATTCTGGTTTTCAACAAGATAGACGCATTTACCTACACGCCGCAAGAGGCCGACGACCTTGGCGCAAAACGGCGTGAAAACTACAGCCTCGACGAGTTGCAGCACATGTGGATGGCCAAGTTGGGCAACGACTGCATATTCATTTCGGCGCAGCGCAAAGAGAATATCGACGCGCTGAAACGCTTGCTCTACGACCGCGTGAAGCAGATTCATGTTACGCGCTTTCCGTACAACGATTTTCTGTTCGACAAATACGACGACACCGATTCTGAATGAAATTCTGGGGCTTGACAACGGCTTTTTTGCTGTCGACTGCTGCACTTTTTGCGCAGACGACCGACACAATTCCCACCGTGAGCGATGCCGAACTCGATGCGTGGCTCGAACAGTATGCCGTGGTCGATTCGCTGCCCGATGGCGGCACCCCAAACGATACGCTTGCCGCACAACCCGTGCCGCTGGATTCGTTGCAACCGCTTGTCAATCACGAAGATACGGCGAAGATTGCCGCTGCAAATCCCGATACGATTCCGATTGTTGTCAATCACGAAGATACGCTACAAGTCGCTGATAATCAGGCGGATTCGTTGCCAATCGTCGTTACAAATGCAAGTTCTGATTCGCTGGAATTTCTGCCCGATACGCTTGTTGCTGTGCCGCTGATCAGTGCCGACGAATTGGCCGAGATTCGCAAAAATGCCGCCCAGCGTGCGCAGAGCAATCCGCTTTTTATGGACGAATGGGTGGCGGTGCGCCGTGCCGAATCGACTGATGCGGTGCGTCGTCTGCGCCATCGTGCGCAAAGCGAGGCGTTTCGTGCCAATCCCGATGCGTTTGCCTACCACGAATCGCAACTGCCCAACATCACCGAAATTCGCCGCCGCCGCACAAAAAGCAATCAAGACAAAGTGAATGTGGTCGATGTGCCGACCGTCAAAATCGACAAACTGGCGAAACTGAAACCCAACAAATCGCCGTGGGAGTATGGCGGTGATGTGCAGGTACAATTTTCGCAAAATTACTATTCGAGCAATTGGTACACGGGCGGCGAAAGCAGCATGGCAGCCTACTTTTTCTTCAAAGGCAAAGTCAATTATACATCGGATAAAATACAGTGGGACAATCAGTTCGATGCAAAATTCAGTTTCAATACCGCTGCTTCCGACACGCTGCGCACCTTCCGCACCAACGACGACCTTGTGAAACTGACCTCGAAACTGGGCATTCGCGCTTTCAAAAGTCAAATGTGGTTCTATTCCGCCGACTTCGAACTCTCTACGCCACTGTTCAATACCTACATCAAAAACTCCTACGAGCGTGTTACTGGGCCATTTTCGCCGCTGCGCCTCAGTCTGTCGGCTGGTTTCGATTTCAAATACAAAAAGGAGTTGTCGGTGCAGTTGCTGCCGATTTCGTACAAAATGCTGCATGTGGCCGACACCACGCACCGCAACGGCGTGAGCGAGAGCATTGCCGACAAACAGGGCATTCCCGCAGGACAAAAGACCAAACACGACCTCGGCAGCAAAATCAAGGTAAAGTGGGAACACAGTTTCATGCGCGAGATAAAACTCGAAACCACTTTTTCGTTCTATACCAATTACAAGGGTGTCGAAGCCGACTGGGAAATCATTGGCAACTTCATCATCAACCGCTTTTTGTCGGCGCGCGTGTCGCTCAATCCGCGCTACGACTCCACCATCACGCTGCCCGATGGCAAAGACCCGCGCCTGCAATTCAAAGAGTTGGTCAGCGTTGGTTTCCGCTACAAGTTTTGATTTTTGTTAGTCGCAAGAAGAATTTGGCGTGAGCCGTTTTTCGGATTCCAACCAATCGTCTTTCACATACACAAAAAACGCCCTCCAAGCGATTGGAGAGCGTTTTTTCTTGGTTATGTGCTGATTAAATCAGGTTCAACTCTTTGAGTGTGGCAACATTGCCTTTGACCGATTTGGCACTGGCAGCGAATTTCTCTTTTTCGTCGGCAGTGAGTTCGAGTTCGACAATGCGTTCGATGCCGTTTTTGCCCAAAATCACGGGAACGCCGATGCAGAGGTCGCTCTCGCCATATTCGCCTTCGAGCAGTACCGAGCAAGGAATCATTTTTTTCTGGTCGTGCAGAATGCTCTCTACAACATAGGCTCCTGCTGCTCCCGGTGCGTACCACGCCGATGTGCCGAGCAGACCTGTGAGTGTGGCACCGCCAACCATGGTCGAGTGTACCACTTCGTCGAGTTTTTCGGCACTCAACAGCGTCGAAACAGGAATGCCTTTGTAGGTAGCCAAACGCGCCATCGGAATCATGGTGGTGTCGCCGTGGCCGCCGATAACAAAACCTTCGACCTCGTTAGGGTTGCAGCCGAGGGCTTGGCTCAAAAAGTATTTGAAGCGCGAACTATCGAGCGCGCCGCCCATGCCAATCACACGATTTTTGGGCAATCCAAGCGATTTGAGCGCAAGGTAGGTCATCGTGTCCATCGGGTTCGAAATGCAGACCAAAATGGCGTTTGGCGAGTATTTCAGAATGTTTTGTGCTACGCCTTTCACAATGCCAGCGTTCACGCCGAGCAACTCTTCGCGCGTCATGCCCGGTTTGCGCGGAATGCCCGATGTGATAACAACCACATCAGAATTGGCAGTTTGCGCATAGTCGTTGGTGCAGCCCACCACTTTGGTGTCGATGCCGAGCAATTGCACGGTCTGCATCATATCCATGGCTTTGCCTTCCGATACGCCCTCCTTGATGTCGAGCATTACAACTTCGTCGGCTATCTCTTTGAAAGCCAACACATTGGCACAAGTAGCACCCACATTACCTGCGCCTACAACGGTTACTTTTGACATAATTGTATTGTTTTTAGTATGACTTGTTTTCGGTTTGCAAAATTACGCATATAAATGGAAATGGCGAAATTTTAATCGGACAAAATGCGATTTATTCGCCGAAATCGTCGCCGCCAAAGTCGCTTTCGGGGCTGATGCTCTGTTTTTGGTTGTTTTCGTTGCGTTTTTTGCGCTCTTTCATGTTGCCAAAATTATAGGTGAGCGATAGCGTGAAGCGTTGCCCCGCTGGTTTTCGCTCGAAATCTTGATAAAAGGTGTCGCCCCAAGTCCGTTTGCGCCAGCCGCGCGAGTTGAGCAGGTCGCGTACGGTGAATGCCAAATTGAGCGTGCGGTTGAGGAACGACTTGCGCAGCCCAAGATCGATGCTGTAAAAATCTTTGGTTTTGCCTTGTGCGATGACGCGCGGCGAGAAATAGGCGGCGGTGAGTTGCCCCGTGAATGTCTTGGTAAAGAGGAAGTTAGCCATCAAACGCACATTCCACGAAAAACCCTGCGAGGCATCTTGCAGGTGCGTGCCTTTGTAGTCGATGCTGCTCATCTGCTCGTAGAACGCGTTGGCGGTGAGTGTGGTGTTGAGCCACGCTGTGAAATTGTCTTTGGCCACCACTTCGAGCCCGACCGACTGGTGGCTGGCGACATTGTCGTAGGTCTGCTCCATCACATTTGGATTTTCGGGCGACTCGAACTGCACACTTTGCACCACATTGGTGCTGTAGCGGTAGTAGATCGAGGCCGAAAGCGTGTGTTGCTCCCAACTTTTCAGATAGTTCAGTTCCAAAGCGTTGGCAAATTCGGGCATCAGATTCGGATTGCCATACGAGATGTTGGTCGAGTCCGACACATTGCGATATGCGCTCAACTGCCGCCCACGCGGACGATTCACACGGCGTGTGTAGTTGAGTTGCAGTTCGTGGTTGTTCGGAAAAGCGTACGACAAATAGGCCGTCGGATAGAGTTGAAAATAGCCTCGGTTGTTCACGGTGTAGTCGTCGGCAGCGGCATCGCGTGTGCCAACTTGCGTGTGCGTGTATTCGCCGCGCAGTCCCGCCGAAAAACTGAATCCGCCGAATTTTGCGCCGTAGGTGGCGTAGGCTGCGGCAATCCATTCGCGGTAGGTGTAGTCGTTGTAGGCCGACTGCACTGTGCTGTCGGCTTTCGGAAAGTCGTTGGTGTAGGAGTTCGAAAAGCGATCTTGCCAATTCACCGAAACGCCCGCTTCGACCTTCATATTGTCGCGGATTTTCTGCACATAATCGGTCTTAAATTCGGCACGCTGGTTCACAAATCCGTTGTACTGAAACTGCTGATATGCCGTGGCGCGACCGCTTTCGACGGTCTGGTCGTAGTCTGAATTTTGATCGCGGTCGTTGTTGCTATACGAGAGCGAGGCGCGAATTTCGGAGCCGCGTTTGTCGAACTCGTGCAGATAGTCGAGTTCGATGTCGTACGACAGGCGTTTGGCGGTCTGGTCGGTGCGGTGGTGGTAAATCGCCGTGTCGGAGAGCGCATAGCGTTGCACATTGTAGTCGATTTCGGCCCAGTTGGTGTTGTTGCGTGTGTTTACCATGCCCGACAGGCTGAGCGTGTTGCGCTCGTCGATGTGCCAATCGAGGCTTGTGCGCCCAAAAATGCCCCAGCCTTTGCGCCCGTCGCGGTTGTCTTGGTGCATCAACGAGGTGGTGTCGCCTGCATTCAGCGACCAGCGGTCGGTGTAGCCTTTGCCGCCGTGGTTGCGCTGGCGATAACCTACATTCAGCGAAAAATCGATTTTGGAACTGCTATAATTGAAATTTGCGCTGGCGTTGCCGCCCACCTTGTCCACAATCTGATAATCGACCGCCCCCGACACGCTGCCAAAAAATCCGCTGCGGCGGTTCTTTTTCAGCACAATGTTGATGATGCCCGCCGTGCCTTCGGGACTGAATTTGGCCGATGGATTGGTAATCACCTCGACGCTCTCGATGCTGCCAGCGGGCAACTGTTCGAGAAACTGCGCGCGGTTCTCCTCGTCCAAGCCCGACGGTTTGCCGTTGATCCACACCTCCACGCTGCTGTTGCTGCGCAACGAGATGTTGCCATCGTTATCGACCTCGATCGACGGGATATTTTCCAAAACTTCCGATGCCGATGCGCCCGCTGCGGCCACATTCTGATCGACATTGAACACTTTTTTGTCGATGTCGAAACGCATTTGCGAACCCTGCCGCACAATCTCCACCTCGCCCAACATCTGCGAATCTTCGTTGAGTCTGATGGTGCGCAAGTTGATGGTTTGGCTTAATTGTCGTATGGTAACATTCTGAGAATAAGGCAGATAACCAACAAACGAAATTTCGAGCCGATAGGCACCAGCAGGCACCGCTTCCAACCGAAATTCGCCCTGCAAGTCGGTGATTCCGCCACCGACAAACTCGTCGGAGTCGGCCAGTTTCAGCACCACATTCACAAATTCCAACGGCGCATCGGCCGCATCGACCACCTTGCCCGTCAGCACGGTGGCGCGAGCAGTCGAAAAGCAGAACAACATCAGCGCAAGGGCGGCAAAAAAGTGTTTCATACGCTCAAAATCAGAAAAAATGCGCCTCATAGTTGCCCTTTTATTGCCAGCAGAGCCTCCACGGCCAGCCGATACGAATCGAGCCCGAAGCCCGCCACAACGCCCGCCACCACAGGCGACAGCAACGATGTGTGGCGCACCGCCTCGCGCTTAAACACATTCGACACATGCACCTCGACCGTTGGCGCAGCCACCGCCGCCACTGCATCGGCTATCGCCACCGATGTGTGTGTGTAGCCGCCAGCATTCAGCACAATGCCGTCGCACGCAAAACCTACGCGCTGTATCTGGTCGATGATTTCGCCCTCGACATTCGACTGAAAATAGTCGAACGCAACAGTGGGGTAGTGCTGCCGCAAATCGTCGAGGTAGGCCTCGAAACCGACTGTGCCATAGATTTCGGGTTCACGCCGACCAAGCAGATTGAGGTTAGGACCGTTGATAATCGCAATTTTCATATTTTTTTCATTCGGGCAAAGTTACAAAAAATATCGCAGCACAACAAATGCCGAAAAAACACTATTTTTGCGGTATGAAAAAGTTAGTGATTTTCGACCTCGACGGTACGCTGCTCAACACCATTGCCGACCTTGGCATGGCGACGAATCACGCCTTGAAACAGTGCGGTTTTGCTACGCACGAGTTGGCGGCATACAACGCTTTTGTGGGCAACGGCATCAATAAACTGTTCGAGCGCGCACTGCCCGAAAACGAACGCAACGAACTGAATATCAAGCGCATACGAGAGCATTTTCTCGCTTATTATGGTGCGCACAACTGCGACCACACTACGCCTTACAACGACATTCCCCGTCTGCTGGCGCAACTGCAACAGCGTGGCATAATGCTGGCCGTGGCTTCGAACAAATACCAAGCCGCCACCGAACGGTTGGTGCGCCATTTCTTTCCCGAGATAGCGTTTGTGGCAGTGTTTGGGCAGCGCGACGGCGTGCCGCTCAAACCCGACCCGCAAGTGGTGGCCGACATTTTGCAGTTGGCGCAGTGCGCCCCCAGCGACGCGCTCTATGTGGGCGACTCGGGCATCGATATGCAGACAGCGCAAAACGCCGCCATCGAGGCTGTTGGCGTAACTTGGGGCTTCCGCCCACGCACCGATTTGGAACAGTTCGCTCCCGCCCACATCGTCGCTTCTCCCGACGAAATAGCCGCGATAGCAAGTCGCTGATTTTCAGATTTTTGGTAGAGTCCATAGACAAAAAACAGAGCCGTCATATATTGTGGCGGCTCTGCTTTTCTATTTCCAGATTTCGAGTTATCGTTGAAGCGTTGAATCGTTGAACTGTTGAATCGTTGAACTGTTGAATCGTTGAATTGTTGAATCGAAAAGGCAATTTTCAAATCTTCAAATCTTCAAATCTTCAAATAATTGTCAATTATCAATTGTCAATTGTCTGCGGCTCTGCCGCATCACTTCTCACTGCTAACTTCTAACTTCTAATTTGTCTTGCTACTATTGTTTCACAAATTTGCCGAGGGTTTTCTGCCCATTGCCGA
>CAVGYO010000075.1:0-8058 GCA_963633255.1 Erysipelotrichaceae bacterium | reverse complement strand
TTATTCAGCAAATACTTCTCTTTCAGTTCGTTGGCTTTGCGTATGCACTCGGGGTCTTTGGGGTTGCCCACCGACGGGTCGAGTTTTGGAATCATCAGTATGGTGCCTGGCTCGATGTCGCTCGGGTTCTGTATTTGGAACATATTGGCCTCGTAGATATAGACCCAGAAAGCCTGTTCGCCGCCGTACCACTGGCGCGAGAGTTGTGCCAAATACATGCCGCGTTTCATCGTAACTTCGCCGATAAATTCGGTGTATTTCAGGAATATCGGCACCATTTTGCCATCGATTTCGACGAGCGGAATTTCGCGCGTGGTCTTGTTCACTACGCCCTTGTCGGTTTTGCTCGCCTCTTTGGCTTCGGCGGCGTGTTGCTGCTGCGTCTGCGTATCGACATAGCCCATAGGAATAATCTCTACGCGGCGGTCTTTCGACTTTTGGTGCGCAAAATCGTTGTAGCGGAACGGCTTGGTAGCGCCAAACGACTGCACTTTCATCTGCGAATCGTTCACGCCTTTTTGGCGCAACATATTGGCTACGGCGCGCGCACGCTTCATCGATAGTTGCTGATTGTACTCGTCGGAACCTGTTTTGCAGGCGTGTCCATTCACCTCGATGCCCATATCGCGGTGCTGCACCAGCACGGCGGCCACCTTGTCGAGAATGTCGGCGGGCTGCAATTTGGGGTCGTACTTGTCGAAATCGAAGAAGATAACCGACTTGCGCAACTCCTCGTCGAGCGTGGCCACGGCTTTGGCTATGGTATCGTGGCGCGTTACGGGTTCTTGCGGGGTGCTTACTACATCGGGCAGCGGGCGTGTGTCGCGTAGCACAACGGTGTCGTTCAGCACGATGGTGTCGTTCAGCACAATGGTATCCTGAATGCGTATGGTGTCGTAAACATAGATGATTTGCGGCTCTTGGTTCTTGTTCGATTTCTTGTCGCGCTCTTTTTTCTCTTTGGGTTCGGTGCGACCAGCAAACACATTCACACCGAATTTAATGCCAGCCGACAGCGGATTGATGCCGCCATTGATGCCACTGCCTTGCGCCTGTTTGGTCGCCAACACGCCTTGGTACTCGTTCATGAACTGATGGTCGGCATTTTTGAACCCGATGTCCTGTTTTTCCTGCTTGTTTGGTTTGATAGTGCCGTTATACGGGTCGATGTCGGTGAAACCGTAGTTGAAATAGACACCAAGGAACAGATCGACGCGTTTGCTCACCTGAAACAGTGCGCCAATCTCGAAAAATGCGGCGATATTGTAGCGGAACTGGTTATTTTTGTTGGTCGGCACGCCCTTTATCGAGCCATTTTGCCCTGCATTATCCTCGAATCCGAAGGCGTGTGCTGTTTCGTTTATGCCAAAAATGTTCCAATCGTACTGCGGATATTTGCCCACATGGCGCATCGAGCCGTCCAGTACTTTGTAGTCGGAATAGATGGGCAGCCCAAATTTAGCACCCACTTGGGCGTAAAGTCCTGTGCGGTAGCCCCAATTCTGCTGAAAATGTAGTGCCAGCGGAATTTCGACCATATAGATGAGTTGGCGTTCCTTCCAGTTTTGCATGCGTGTGCGGTGGTTGTAGGTGTCGCCATCGGTGTCGGAAACGCCGTCCCACGCATCAATCGCCTTGCCATATTCGCCATCGAGTTTGGCTATGGCGCCGTAGTGGCTCACATGTGCGCCTGTACCGATACCCATCCACGGCAGGAAAAAGTAGGTATAGCCGATGTTGGCTGTGAGCGAAGGCAGCACCGTTTGCGTGCCAGCCTCCACCGTGTAGAGCAGGTCGCTTATGCCTGCGCCGATGCCAAACTGAAAATAAGAGCCTTTGCGCAGCGGGTGAATTTCGAGTTTGCGCCGAATGGTGTCGTTTTCCTCTTCGTCAAGCGAATCGAGCAACGCATATTGCGCCGAATCGGCTGCCACATCGTTTTCGATGGCCTCGGCAAATGGGTCGATGGCTAGCGTGTCGGCCGCTGCGATGCTGTCGTTTTCACCAAAAACAAAGTCAGATTCCTCTTGCCCTGCTACAGCCGTAGCGCACAAAGCGGCGATGAGTATTAGAGCGTTCCGTTTCATATTATTTGGTGTGTTGTTTTTTAGATTTTGGTTGATTGGTTGATTGGTTGATTGGTTGATTGGTTGATTGGTTGATTGGTCGTTGATAAGTTTAATTGTTTAATCGTTGAAGCGTTGATTTGTTGATTTGCAGATTTGGTTATTTAGAGAATTGATAAACCTGTTAATTTGAAATCTGAAATTTGAAATTTGAAATCTGAAATTGGGCTCTGCCGCATCACTCCTCACTCCTAATTCCTCACTCCTCATTTTTCTTGCGCCTAATTCTTAACAATAAATTTCGCCAAATGTTCTTCGCCTGCGGCATCGACAAAGCGTACCAAGTAGAAGCCTTGCGCAAGTGCTTGATTTATAGTCGTTTCGTTGGCTACAGACGCGGTTTCGAACAGTTTCAGACCTTGTGCATTGCGAATTTCGAGCGTGCCGCCAGTCAGCAGTTCGTCGGCAAACTCAAGATCGACAACAAAGGCTTCGTTCGGGCGCACAGGCACGGGATAAACCTTGATGCCGATGTTCTGTTTCTCCTCTTTTTTCACGGTGTAGAAGTCGCAAGTGCGGTAGCGTGTGCCATCGGCGGCGGTGAGCAGAGCGTAATAGACGCTGGCCAAACCGTCGGGTTCGTAGATGTGTTGCAGCGTGGCATTATCTACTTTCTGCCCTTCGCGATACCACTGATACGCCACAAATGTGAGCGGTTTGCCTTCGAGTGTGCCGCTGTTGTTCACCACAATCACATCGTTCCATTTTTGGTGCAGATAGCCATCGAGCGAAATAGAAATCTCCAAACGATGCGCCTCGCTCTCGCACGACTGTGTGCCGCCCAAGAACTGCAGCGAGGCTGTGTAGATGCGCGGTTGCGGTGTGCCAACGGCCTCTATCGGAATGATGTGGTCGGCTGGAATGTCGGTGTACTTGGTAACGCTGACAAACGCTGTGTCGTCGAACAGCAATTTGTATTTCGTTGGGTTGCCCGACAGCGGTTCAATCTCGATAAACAGGTTACCGCTCTCGCCTTCGCATATTTCGAGCAGCGAATCGACTATCGCTACCGTTGGTGTGGGCGTGGCTTTGGCGGTGATGGTTACTGTGCGCAAGCAGCCCCACGCGGTTTCGTCGTCGTCGATGGTCTGTACATCGTTGGGATTAGCAAAAGTAATCTGTTTTGTCCCTTTCGATGGCGCATTGTAGGTGTACTCGTAGGTGTAGGGGAAGTCGCGCTCGCAAACGCTGATGTTGGTGTCGATTGCTTCGTTTTGTGCCATGATGTACGAGGCTGTATTGCCCGATTTCTCCCAAGCGTCGTAGCAGCGACTGTCTTTTGCCTCACGCACGATGGTTACGAATATCGGGTACTTGGCGGCCGACAACTGTTCGGCTCTGTCGAACTCGTAGTTCAGGCTGGCAGCGTTGTTTTCGACGGTTGCTGTGCCAAGCAACTCTTGCTCTTGGTCGTAGAACGAGAGCGTCCAGCGGTAAGCGTAGTTGCCGTCGCCTCCTGTGGCTGCGGTTTCGCTTTCTGCCAGCAGCGTGGTTTTGTCGCCATCGAGGCAGAGCAGTTCGTCGGTTACCGACTTGATAGCACCCGCATCGAACGCTGCCAACAGCGTAATGGTAACGCTATTTTCGGAGTTGCGCCAATCGTTGCAGGTGCCGTCTTTGGCTTGGCGCACAAATGTATGCGCCTGATTGTCAGCGAGTTGGTCGGCAGTTGGTGTATAATTCACAGCATCAGCACCAACTATGGCGCTGCCGTCCAACAGCCAGCGGTAACTGATGTTTCCATCGCCGCCAGTGGCCGCAATCGAGTCGTGCAGCGCAGGAATGGCTTCGTTGGGACAGAGTTCCACATTGCCCAATTTCTTGATTGTGCCCGGCGTAAATTCGGGCAGCAGTGTAACGACAAAACTGTTTTCGGAGTTCGTCCAATCGTTGCACTTGCCGTCTTTGGTTTGCCGCACAAAGGTGTGTTGCGCATAGTCGATCAGTTGAGCCACTGTGGGCGTGTAGTTTTGGGCGTTTGCATTGGCAATTTCTTCGCCGTCCAACAGCCAGCGGTAACTGATGTTTCCGTCGCCGCCTGTGCCCGCAATCGAGTCTTGCAGCGCAGGAATGTCCGAAGCACTACACAAAATTGTCTCGGGCAGTTTTTTGATAGCGCCCGCATCGAACGCCGCCAACAGCGTAATGGTAACGCTATTTTCGGAGTTGCGCCAATCGTTACACTTGCCGTCTTTGGCTTGGCGCATAAATGTATGTGCTTGATTGTCAGCGAGTTGGTCGGCAGTTGGTGTATAATTCACAGCATCAGCACCAACTATGGCGCTGCCGTCCAACAGCCAGCGGTAACTGATGTTTCCATCGCCGCCAGTGGCCGCAATCGAGTCTTGCAATTCGGGAATGTCCAAAGCGCTACACAAAACTGTTTCGGGCAGTTTTTTGATGGCTCCTGGCTCGAACGGTGGCAGCAATATAAGCGTCCAAACGCCGCTGGAGCGCACATAGTTATTCTCGCAAGCGTTGTCTTTTGCCTCGCGGTAGAAATGGTAAGTGCCAGGCTTGGTAATTGGCGGCAGATATTCGCGGTCTTCCCTGCTGAATGTGGTATCGACAACCAATTCTATCTCGGTGGGGTCGTCGCCGATGGTGTAGAGCCAGCGATAGACATAGGTTTCGCTGTTGCCACCCGATGCCTTTACACCACTTATATAACCGATGTCGGTTACCGAGCAAGCCGTGTCGGTTTTTGTGTCGATATAGGTTGCGCTGAAATCGCCATCAAGGCGAATGTTCACTTTGGCGCGTTTAATCTCGTTGCCGAGTTTTGCTACCACAAAAACATCTGTTCCGTAGCAATCTTTATAAAGAATTTTGGCAGAATTGTCGCTTATGTCGAGCCAGTCGTCGCTGGGCGTTGACCATGTAACGCTGTTTTGAATATCGAATTTGAAATCGTGCTGAACGGCGTGCGCATTTTCCCTGCGTCCGTCTGTTCTCTGACTCAAAAGCACTGGCGCAATCGATGCGTATGCCGCATTGCTGCCGTCGAGACCTTTCAGTTGCGGATAGAGTCCCGCCCCAGTAACCCAATTAGTTGCGTCGTCGGCAAAAATGTTCGACATCTCGTCGGTCGGTTTGCTCACCACGGTGTTGCCGAGTGTTGAGCCATCGCCATTCACCGTGGACGACATCTGATTGTCCCAATAGGCATTGGCAAATGTGCCTTCGTTTTTACCGACCAGTGCGCCATTGTCTTTTCCTTTCCACGCATCGGCGGCGCTGTAGACATATTGTACCGTTCCCGTTGCCGCATTGTAGCCAGTTATGCCGCCGCCATATTGGTCAAGTTCGAGCAAAAGTCCCACATTGTAGGCGTATTCGATAGAGCCAACATTGTAACCAACAATACCGCCCACATATTTATTCGCTTTGGGAATTTCTGCCATGTTGTAGCAGTGCGATATTTTTCCGCCATCGTTATAGCCTACCACGCAGCCCACATAGTCGTTGCCGCTGATGCTGCCAAAGGTTACGGCAAAGTTTTTTAGTTCGGCGGTGCTGCTTATTTTGCCAAACAATCCCTGATAGTTTTCGGTTGGGGCATTGATGTAGAGATTTTTGATCTCGTGATTTTGCCCATCGAATACAGCGGTGAATGGAGTGGCTTCTGTGCCAATCGGACTCCAAGTTGTGCCGCTCCAACTGTATTTAGCGTCGCACACGCCACCGCAATCCAAATCGGCTTCTAGCACCACAGTGGCTGCTGTCCAATCTACACTGGTTCCCGGGGAGGGCGCAAGTGCAGGCGCAGGACTGGGCGTTGCTGTGGCGGCAAACTGTTGTGCCACCCAACCCAATTCTTGTGCGGTGTAGATGAACACCGAGTCGCGGTTGCGTGTCATAAACGGCTGGCGCACAATGCCGTCCCACGGCGTGATGCGTGCAAAAGTGGCGGTGAGTTTGGTGTCTTTCGTGGGCGTAAAGGCGTAGCGCAATTCACCGCCAACTACATAGACATTTTCGACCTCATCTTCGTCGAGATTGTTTTCGAGTTTCGACAAGTACCAACCGTTGTCAGGCACAATGCTGTAGATTTTTTCGGCTTGGCCGTCGGCTTTCACCGTGGGATTGAGGTCGGTCATCGTGCCTTGCCCGTCGGTGTCGATTGTGATATCTACTTTGTCCACCACCGTGATGTGAACCACACTGATGTCGGAGGCGTTGGCAGCGCAACTATGACCATCGGAAGTGGTGCAAGTCAGATTCTTGAGCGTAAAGTCTTGATCGCTTTCGATATTGCGCAGTGTGAGCGTAAAAATCGGATTTGTAGGCGTATAAAGCGCGCCGTCTGGCGTTTCGAACGCAAAGTTGTTGGCTGCACCAGTAAGTTCGTAAACCACTTTCAGACTGCTGCCTTTGAGTACTTTCTGGTCGGGTTCTATTTCGTCGCTGAGCGTGGCGGTAGGCAGCGGATAGCAGGTGATGGTGTAGGCCACCACGCTGTCGCAACCATCGACTGTGGCAAAGGTCAAGTCGCGTGTTCTGGTGTACTCTCTTTTTTCGAAATCGAAATCGTCAGCGGTGATTTTCGTCGTGTTTTTGTCGGCGAATGTGTATGGCAACTCGCTGGCGCAGAGCGTTTTAGTGTCTGGCTGCGTCTGATCTTTGGTGTAAGTGGCGCAGCGGTTGGCGATTTTCAGCGCAATCTGGCGCGAATAGTTGCCCGCCGTTGCGGTGAGTGTCGTTTGGTCGGTGCCATCTTTGCAGAGATCGACGCTGGCATTGTTGCTGCCGAAAGTTACTTTGTGGTTGCTGCAGCGCCACAGCGACAAATCGCCTATGGCGAAATCGTTGCCCACACCTGTTATCTCGTCGCCATCGGCTAGCGTGATAGCCGCCACCGATACGCGCACCAATGGGTCGTCCTCGATATTTGCAGAGTAGTAACTGTAGCGATTGGCATCGTGATTTTCGACAAACAGACCGAATTTGCCCATGGCGGTCAGTTCTTTTGTCGGTACTGTTTCCACATTTGCGAACGCACCGGTAGTGTTTGCCATTGCAGGCAAATCGGGACAGAGTTGCGCATCGGCGTAGCACGAATCGAGCGTGCAATCAGTCTGCTGCCCCAAAACCGCACCAGCGCGCTTGCCTGCTACCAATCCGATATTGTAGCAACAGCGTGCCTTGGCGTTGCTCATCTCGCCAATCACGCCGCCTGTGTAAAATTTGTCGCCTTTGCTGGCAACACCGCCCGCATTGTAGCACGAATTGATGGCCGAACTGCCATCAACATAGCCCACTACACCGCCCACGGCATAGAAATAATAGCCTGCTGGCTCGTATTGGCTGCTCACCGCACCGATGTTGAACGAGCGTTGCAGTTGGGCGTTGAAGGTGCAGCCCACCACGCCGCCCACTTGGCATTTGCCCTGTATGGTGGCAGCGTTGGCGCAGTTGTCTATCGTGGCATCTTTGGCGTAGCCAACCACACCACCAACAATAGAATCGCCTGATATAGAGCCGCTTGCAATGCGCAAATTGCAGATGCTGCCGCCCTGTACTTGGGCAAAAAATCCCGCATATTTCTCCCGCGAATCGACTTGCACACCGCTCACGCTGTGATTTCGACCGTCGAAAAAGCCTTTGAACGCCGTTTTTACACCGATTGGCGTCCACGGTTTGGTGAGCGCAATGTCGTTGGTAAGCGCAAAATAGTAGCCATCGTAATCTTGCGACGAAGTACTATTCACCGCATTGCACAGTTGCTCGAGATCGGCTTCGGTAGCGATTTTGTAAGGGTCGGTCTCGGTGCCGCTGCCCGTCCATGCCTGTGCCGCCATCGCGCACCACAACAAAGCAAAAACGAGTGTCGATTTTCTCATAGTATGCCCAAAATTAGTTTAACTTGCAAATGTAGTGAGTTTTTTTCAGAAAACAATAGTTTTTGCGAAAAAAGTGCGAAAAAAGCACG
>CAVGYO010000074.1:0-8221 GCA_963633255.1 Erysipelotrichaceae bacterium | reverse complement strand
ACTTTCATACTTTTCTTGCTACTTGCTACTCATATCTTGCTACTAAAAACAAATAAATCATGAAAATCCTTATCGTTGACGACGAGCGCAGCATTCGCAATACGCTGAAAGATATTCTCGAATTCGAAAAATACGAAGTCGAACTGGCCGAAGATGGGCTTATTGCGCTCGAAAAGGTGAAAACCGACACCTACGACGCCATTTTTCTCGACATCAAAATGCCACAAATGGACGGCATCGAGGTGCTCGAAAAGATGCGCAACGACGGCATCGACACGCCAATTGTGATGATTTCGGGGCACGGCAACATCGAAACCGCTGTGGAGTGCATCAAAAAAGGAGCGTACGATTTCATCGAAAAACCCATCGACCTGAACCATCTGCTGGTGGTGGTGCGCAACGCACTCGACAAAACCAACCTTGTGGCGCAGACCAAACTGCTCAAAAAGAAGGTGAACAAAAAATACGCCATGATTGGCGAATCGGCACCGATGCAGCAACTGCGCAACCTCATTGCCAAGGTGGCTCCCACCGATGCACGCGTGCTGATAACTGGCGACAACGGCACAGGCAAAGAGGTGGTGGCACGACAAATTTACGAGTTGAGCAACCGCTCCAATGCACCGTTTGTGGAGGTGAACTGCGCTGCCATTCCATCGGAACTGATCGAAAGCGAACTCTTTGGACACGAAAAAGGGGCGTTTACATCGGCCATAAAAACACGCACAGGCAAGTTCGAACAGGCCAACAACGGCACTATTTTTCTCGACGAAATTGGCGATATGAGTCTCTCGGCGCAAGCCAAAGTGCTGCGCTGCCTGCAAGAAAACGCTATTTCGCCCGTCGGAAGCGACAAACTGGTGCGCATCAATGTGCGCGTTATCGCTGCCACCAACAAGGATTTGCGCCACGAGATAGACGAAGGTCGCTTCCGCGAAGACCTTTTCCACCGCCTCAATGTGATTCCGATACATGTGGCCTCGCTCGCCGAACGCACCGACGACATTCCGCTGCTCATCGACCATTTTGCCGCGCAGATATGCGAAGAACAGGGCATTGCGCCCAAAACCTTCGATGCCGAGGCTGTGGGGCTGTTGCAGCGGCACACATGGCACGGCAACATACGCGAACTGCGCAATGTGGTCGAGCGGCTCATTATTCTTTCGGGCAAAGGTGTTACCGCTACCGATGTCGAACAATTTGCGTAAAAACTAAAATCGAGAAAAAAGATGGAACTCAAAATCGATAGTTTGGACACCATCGACCAAGCCGCACAGCAGTTTGTGGCGGCCATGGGCAATCGCACGCTTTTTGCCTTTTATGGCGAGATGGGCGCAGGCAAAACCACCTTTATCAAAGCCATTTGCGAGGCGCTTGGCGTGGTCGATATGGTCAATTCTCCCACATTTTCGATAGTAAACGACTACGCCACCGACAAAGGCGAACACATCTATCACTTCGATTTCTACCGCCTAAAAACGCCGCACGAAGCCCTCGATTTTGGCATCGAGGAGTATTTTTCCAGCGGTGCAGTCTGCTTTATGGAGTGGCCCGAAATGATTGGCGCTCTGCTCCCCGACGACACTACAAAAGTACGCATCGCACTCGACGAGCGCGGTGGCAGAATTGTGCAGTTCTAACGAAAACAGGCGATTATCCCAATTTCATAAAAGTAGAACCGCCACACTGTGACGGCTCTACACTTATTCAATTCAACAATTCAACAATTCAATGATTCAATGATTCCCATCACTGTTGCTCTTTGATGTAGGTCATAATTTTCTCTTCCAACTCGGCAGCGAGTTCGGGGTTGCTCTCGATGAGTTTTTTCGTGGCATCGCGGCCTTGTGCCAGTTTTGTGTCGCCGTAACTGAACCACGAACCGCTCTTTTTGACAATGCCATACTCCACGCCCAAGTCGATAATTTCGCCCGAACGCGAGATGCCTTCGCCGTACATAATGTCGAATTCGGCTTTGCGGAATGGTGGTGCAACTTTGTTTTTCACCACTTTCACACGCGTTTGGTTGCCGATTACCTCGTCGCCGTCCTTCAGTTGGCTCAAGCGGCGAATGTCGAGGCGCACCGAAGCGTAGAATTTCAGCGCATTGCCGCCCGTGGTTGTTTCGGGATTGCCAAACGGCACGCCGATTTTTTCGCGCAGTTGGTTGATGAATATGCAGGTGGTGTTCGTCTTGTTGATGCTGGCCGTGAGTTTGCGCAGTGCTTGCGACATCAGGCGCGCCTGCAAACCCATTTTCGAGTCGCCCATGTCGCCTTCGAGTTCGGCTTTGGGCGTGAGTGCCGCCACCGAGTCGATAACAACAATATCGACTGCCGACGAGCGAATAAGTTGGTCGGCCACTTCGAGTGCTTGCTCGCCGCTGTCGGGCTGCGAAATGAGCAGATTGTTGATATCAACGCCGAGTTTGGCAGCGTAGAAACGGTCGAAAGCGTGCTCTGCATCGATAATGGCAGCGATGCCGCCCGCTTTTTGCGCTTCGGCTATGGCGTGAATGGCCAGCGTGGTTTTACCGCTCGATTCGGGACCATAAATTTCGATGACGCGACCGCGTGGATAGCCGCCTACGCCCAACGCAATGTTTAGCCCGATGGAGCCTGTGGGAATGACATTTACCTCCTCGATATGCTCATCGCCAAGTTTCATAATGGTGCCACGCCCGTGGTCTTTCTCGATTTTGTCCATCGCCAACTGCAGTGCTTTCAGTTTCTCGGCCGACGGTTGTTTGATTTCTACTGCCATAATCGTTCTATTCTAATGTGGTTATCTTTTGGCAAAGGTAACGATTTTTTTCTAATCCACAAATTGTGTTGATATTTTTTTTAGTCGCAAGATGTGAGTAGCAAGTAGCAAGAGAGTGAGGAGTTAGCAGTGAGTAGTGAGAAGTGAGGCGGCGAAGCCGCAGACAATTGATAATTGACAATTATTTGAAAATTTGAAGATTTGAAAATTTGAAGATTGTCGGTGTCCAAAATCATTTGCACAATAATCAACCGATCAACCGATCAACCAATCAACCAGAAATTTAGAAACCAGAAATTAGAATTTTTTCGACAAGCGAGAGCAGTGCCAAACTTGTTTGAGCAATGCCGAGCGGAGAAAAAATGCGCGAAGCGAAATCAACAAAAACTTTCTCGCTCAAAAAAAACAGGCTCGAGAGGCTTAAAAAATGTTATTTTAAGTTATTTTTGTGTTAAAAAACACACTTTTCGGGCAAAAGAGCGTTGTTATTTGAGATAGATGTGTTAGTTTTGTGGCGCGATAATCGACATGAGAAAAAAATCGCTTTGGATATTGATGACACTGATGCTCCTCTCGTATGTGGGGCTGGTGGGATTGCAGATACACATTTTCGGCGACCTGATAGACGCCGCCGCCGAGCGTTTCGACGAGAATGTGCAGCGCAGTCTCTATCGGGTGGTGCGCTTGGTCGACAAAAAAGAGGTGCGCCAATACCTGAACGAATTTCTTGCGGTCGAAAACAGCCAAAATGGCGCAGTTGCCCCGATGTCGAACAGCGACAACACCTATTCGCTTGAGCCGTCGGAGATTGTGAACGAGGTGCTGGCACGCCTGCTGCGCGATGCACACCGCCGCCCCATCGACCAGCGTGTCGATTTCGATGGGTTGAACGCCATGTTGTGCTACGAATTTACCAAAAACGGCATCGATTTGCCCTACGATTATGCTGTGGTCGATGCGCAAGGAATGGCCGTGTACAAGAGCCGCCACGAGTTGAACGCTGCCGACGCGCGCTATCGCCAGCAACTTTTCCCCGTCGAAAACGATGGCGACGCCTATTTTCTCTGCGTGCAATTTTTGCGAACCGACGAACATCTCGAACATCTGCTGGGGATATTGTGCCCGCTACTCATACTGATGGTGCTCATTACCATGACTTTTGCGTTCATACTTTGGTACATTTTCAGCCAACGCCGCATGAACGAGATAAAAAACAGTTTCGTAAACAACATGACCCACGAACTGAAAACGCCCATTTCGTCCATTTCGTTGGCGGTGCAGATGCTCAACGACCCATCGATAAAGGACAATGCCACGATTTTGTCGCATGTGTCGAATGTCATCGGCGACGAAACCAAACGCCTCGGCTTTTTGGTCGATCGCGTACTGCAAATGTCGATGTTCGAGCAGGGCAAAGCGGTGATGGACCTCAAAGCGGTAGATGTGCACGAATTGCTGCAAAACATTGCCGACAACTTTTTGTTCAAAGTCGATCGCATGCACGGGCGCATCAACACGCAACTGAACGCACAAGAAACGGTGGTTTTGGCCGACGAAATGCACCTGACGAATGTCTTCTACAACCTGATGGACAACGCTGTGAAGTATCGCAAACACGACTTGATGCTGACCATCGCCACACGCAACACCGACGATGGCCGGCTGCTCATCGTTATCGAAGACAACGGCATCGGCATTGCCAAAGAGCATTTGCGCCACATTTTCGACCAATTTTACCGCGTGCCTACGGGCAATCTGCACAATGTGAAAGGCTTCGGGCTGGGGCTGGCCTATGTGGCGCGCGTGGTGAATATGCACAACGGCACCATTTGCGCCGAAAGCGAACTCGGCATTGGCACAAAATTCACTATCGAACTGCCAACCGCTTGAAAATCAGAACAAAACAGAATCAATTTTTATAAAAAACCTTACGATTATGACATTAGCAAAAATTTTATTGTGCGAGGACGACGAAAATCTCGGCATGTTGCTTCGCGAATATCTGCAAACAAAAGGATACGATGTAGATTTGATGGCCGACGGCGAAGGAGGTTTGGCAGCGTTTATGGAAAATAGTTACGACCTCTGCCTGTTAGATGTGATGATGCCGCAGAAAGACGGCTTTGCGTTGGCGCAGGAGATTCGCCGCATCGACAGCCGTATGCCAATCATATTTTTGAGTGCCAAAACGCTGAAAGAAGATGTGCTGGCGGGCTTTCGTCTCGGCGCCGACGACTACATCACCAAACCGTTCAGCATGGAGGAGTTGCTCTTCCGTATCGAGGCCATATTGCGCCGCATGAACAACCACAAAAACAGAGCGGGGCAGAACTACCTGCTTGGCCGCTTCGTGTTCGACACACAGAAGCAACAACTGACCATCGACGACAAGGCGATTCGTCTCACCACCAAAGAGTCGGAATTGCTGACGCTCTTGGCCGAATGTATGAACAGCGTGTTGGAGCGCGGTTTTGCGCTGAAATCGATTTGGTTGGAAGACAACTACTTCAACGCCCGCAGCATGGATGTTTACATCACCAAACTGCGCCGAAAACTCTCCGACGACCCCAATGTGCAAATTCTGAATGTACACGGTCGCGGCTACAAACTTGTTGCTCCCGAAACGGAAGCGAATTGACGAGTTCGCACGACCAGATTTTGAGAATATGGAACAAAGTAGAGCCGCCCTTTCGAGGCGGCTCTATCATTTTTGTTGTCGGTTTTTATTCGCCTTTGATGGCTGCAATGCCGGGAAGCACTTTGCCTTCGATGGCTTCGAGCAGTGCGCCGCCGCCAGTCGAGATGTACGACACTTGGTCGGCCAAGCCAAATTTATTGACACAGGCCACCGAGTCGCCGCCGCCGATGAGCGAGAATGCGCCCTCTTTGGTGGCTTCGGCAATGGCTTCGCCGATGGCGCGCGAACCGTCGCAGAATGCGTCGCACTCGAACACGCCAGCAGGACCGTTCCACAGAATGGTTTTTGCGCCTTTGATGGCTGCAGCAAACGCTTTGCGGCTCTCTTTGCCTGCATCGACGCCTTCGAACCCAGCAGGAACGGCGTTGGCCGAGCAATCGACAATTTTTGCGCCAGGTTTCAGGCTCATTGTGCCAAAGTCGAGGCCGTCGGTGGCTACGCAGTCGCTGCCAAGCACGAGTTGTACGCCGTTTTTCTTGGCGAGTTCTTCCACACCGAGTGCCACATCGAGTTTGTCCATTTCGACGATAGAGTTGCCTATTTCGCCGCCGTGTGCTTTGGCGAATGTGTAGGTCATGCCGCCGCAGAGAATGAGTCTGTCCACTTTGCCGAGCAGGTTTTCGATAATACCGATTTTCGACGACACTTTCGAGCCGCCCATGATGGCTACAAACGGGCGTTTGATGTTACCAAGCACTGCATCGACAGCCGCCACCTCTTTTTCCATCAGGTAGCCGAGCATTTTGTTGTCGGTGTCGAAATAGTCGGCAATGACGGCCGTAGAGGCGTGTTTGCGGTGTGCTGTGCCAAAGGCATCGTTCACATAGCAATCGGCATACGAGGCCAGCGTTTTTGCGAACTCTTTTTGGCGTGCTTTCATCTCTTTTTTAGCGGCTTCGTAGGCGGGATCTTCTTTGTCGATGCCCACAGGTTTGCCCTCTTCTTCGGGATAGAAGCGAAGGTTTTCGAGTAGCAGTGCTTCGCCGGGTTTCAGCGCGGCAGCGGCATCGGCGGCTTTGGCGCAGTCGGGTGCGAATTTGACTGCCACGCCGAGTTTTTCCGACACAGCATCGACTATTTGGCCGAGCGACATTTTTGGGTTCACTTTGCCTTTTGGTTTGCCCATGTGGCTCATGATGATGACTGCGCCGCCATCGGCTATGATTTTTTTCAAGGTGGGCAGTGCGCCGCGAATGCGTGTGTCGTCGGTGATTTTGCCATTTTCGTCCAGCGGCACATTGAAGTCCACGCGGACAATCGCTTTTTTGCCAGCGAAGTTGAATTTGTCAATCGTTTGCATGGTTTTGTAAAATTAAATGGTTTCTATTTTGTTCGATTTATTTGCGGCCTATTGCGGCGTTTTTGCTTTTGCAAGCAAAGTGTGCAATAAGCGTGTGCAAAAATAGCGAATTTTCTGCAACAAAAAAAGGCCTATCGAAAAATAGACCTTTGTTCTGTTGTTGCGAATGAATTATTCAGCAACGACTTCAGCAGCAACTTCTTCGGCTGGTGCTTCAACAGCGGCGGCAGAATCGACAACAGCCTCTTCTACAACAACTTCTTCAACAACTGGAACGGCTTCTTCAGCGGCTTCTTTGTTGCATTCTTTGGCACCGCACGAAGCGAAAGCAACCGTAACAGCGGCAGCCATGAAAAGAACTAATTTTTTCATCTTAGATGAGAATTAAATTGGTTAAACAAAAATTTTTGTTATAAAACACTGCAAAGTTAGCAAATAATTTACATTGTTGATATTTTTTTTTGCAAAAATTATATTAAAGTTGCAGTTGCTTGAAAATCAGCGAGTTAAAAGTGCGGTTTTTTTTGATTTTTTGCGTTAAAATCATTTTCCAGCGGTCAAAGAGGAGCGTTTTTGTCGTCCGTAACTGCGGTATTCGTCGTATGGAATGTCGATATCGGGCTCTTTCCATGCGTTTTGGTGCGCTATGCCGAAGCGCATATATTTGATGTCGATGCCGCGTGCGCGCCATTGCGTTTCGTAGTAGGTGCGTATGGCCAGCAGCGGGTCGTCGGGGTGGGTGGCTTCGATATTTTCGGTAGCGGCGAGCAAGTTTAGGCCGTTGCATTCGACCATTGCTCGGGCGTAGGTGAAGAGAAAATTGCTGTCGGTTTTCAGGTTGATAACGCCATCGCTTGGCATGATTTGTTCGTAGAGTTTCAGAAATTCGGTGCCGACGAGGCGTTTGCCCGGTTTTTTCATCTGCGGATCGGGAAAAGTAATCCACAGTTCAGCCACTTCGGCGGGTGCGAAAAAGTGCGGAATGGCGTTGATGCCCGTGCGCACAAAAGCGGCGTTTGGCAGTGCGAGTTCTTGCGCCAGTTTTGCGCCCGTCCACATACGCGCCCCTTTGATGTCGATGCCGATGAAATTGCGGTCGGGGAAGCGTTTGGCGAGTTCCACCGTGTATTCGCCGCGTCCGCAGCCAAGTTCGAGCGTTATCGGGTTGGCATTGTGAAAAAAATCGGTGTGCCAGCGACCGCGTAGCGCAAAAGTGCTACCAGCCGCCAGTTCGTTGTACGACAGTTGGAAAACATGCGGAAATGTCTCCATCTCGGCGAATTTTTTCAGTTTGTTCTTGCCCATAAATGCGCTATTTCTTTGCTTCGCAAAAATTTCAGATTGTCTTGGCCGTAGCCCCCTACGGGTGATAATTATTGAATCGTCGAATCATTGAATTATTTCTAACCCCTACCCCCGCCATTCGGCGGGTACTCCCCCTATCTGCTGCGCAGCAGGGG
>CAVGYO010000073.1:0-8249 GCA_963633255.1 Erysipelotrichaceae bacterium | reverse complement strand
GCGTTGTTTCATGTCGCGCAACTGCCAAACGAGTAGTATGGCTGCCAGCAAAATCGAGGCGCAGTCGGCTATCGGGAACGAAATCCACACGCCGTATGCCCCCAAAGTGCGCGGCACAAAGTAGAGTAGTGGCAGCAAAAACAACATCTGTCGCGTGAGCGAGGTGAATATGGCCAATGGTGCTTTGCCGATGTATTGGAAAAAATTACCCGTAACTATCTGAAAACCAACCAATGGGAATATCAGCATAATGATGCGCAGCGCTTGTGTGGCGGCCGTAATCATGGCTTGTTCGTTGCCGCCCTTGCCCGAATCGACAAAGAGTTGCGCAATTTTTTCGGGCATTAGTTGCGACAGCGCAAAACCGACCGTCGCCACGCCCACAGCGCAACCGATGGTGATGAAGAGCGTTCGTCGCACACGCCCGAATTTCTCGGCGCCGTAGTTGTAGCCCACAATGGGCTGCATGCCCTGCGCCAAACCCTGCACAATCATGATAAAGAGCAGAATAACACGGTTGGCAATGCCGTAACTGCCCACATAGATGTCGCCGAGGCCGTCCAGATTTTGCACAGCGTCGTTCACGCCCGTGCCGCCATATTTCAAGAGCGCGTGGTTCACAAACGCTGCCACCAGCGAGGCGCAAAGGTTCAACAGAAATGGCGCAAGTCCTATCGACAAGATGGCACCGATTATTTTCCACTCGAAATGCAGCGAGCGGCGACTGAAATGTATGTAGTTTTTGCGCGAACTCAAGTGCGACAGCGCAATGGCAAAAGCCACGCATTGTGCAATGACTGTGGCCGCTGCCGAACCGCGTATGCCCCAATGAAACTTGAAGATAAACAGCGGATTAAGCACCAAATTCACCGCCACGGTGGTCAGCACTATGGTCATCGATTTGCGCGGATAGCCCGAGGCGCGTATCATGTCGTTCATGCCCAAATAGAGGTGCGTGATGACATTGCCCGCCAAAATTATCTGCATAAATTGCCGTGCGTAGGTGATGGTCTCTTCGGTGGCGCGTCCGCCGCTGAAAAGCAGCAATATCGGGTCGAGAAACGCTAGCATCAGCACCATCACCACCAAGCCGATGACCACATTGAGCAGTGCTGCGTTGCCGAGCGTCTTTTCGGCAGCCATTTTGTTGCCTTCGCCCAGCCGCAGCGAGATGGTGGCTCCTGCGCCCACGCCTACCATAGCACCAAACGCCGAACTGATGTTCATTATCGGCATTGTGATGGCCATGCCTGCAATGGCTGCACCGCCCACGCCGTGTCCCACAAATATGCTGTCGATAATGTGGTAGATGCTCGACGAGGCCATGGCGATGATGGCTGGCAAAGCGTATTCGGCCAGCAACTTGCCTATGCTGTCGGTGCCGAGCCGTTCGGCGTTCGATATGCGTGTGCGATTCCTCAAATTTTTTCTCTTTCCTCTCGCTTTTGATACAAGAAAGAGCACCGTTTCTCCCAAAGTGCTCTCTCACGAATATGCTTTTGTGGCGAACTATCCCAAGTAGCCCTTCAAAAGTTTGTTTTTGGTGTTGTTGCGCAATCGCCTGATGGCTTTCTCCTTGATTTGCCGCACGCGCTCGCGTGTCAGCGTAAATTTCGAGCCAATCTCTTCCAGTGTCATCTCTTGGCAGCCGATGCCGAAAAACATGCGTATGATGTCGGCTTCGCGTTGTGTCAGTGTTTCGAGTGCGCGGTCAATCTCTTTTTGCAGCGATTCGTCGATGAGCGTGTGGTCGGCCACGGGGCTGTCGTCGTTCACCAGCACATCGAGCAGACTGTTGTCTTCGCCTTCGACAAATGGTGCATCTACCGAAATGTGCCGCCCCGAAACTTTCAGTGTGTCGGCTATCTTGTCGATGGGAATGTCCAACTCTTCGGCCAACTCTTCGGGCGACGGGCGACGCTCGTTTTCCTGCTCGAAGCGCGACAGTGCTTTGTTTATCTTGTTGAGCGAACCCACTTGGTTGAGCGGCAGGCGCACAATGCGCGACTGTTCGGCCAACGCTTGCAAAATCGACTGCCGAATCCACCACACGGCGTAGGAGATGAATTTGAAACCGCGCGTTTCGTCGAATTTTTCGGCGGCTTTTATCAAGCCACAGTTGCCTTCGTTGATGAGGTCGGGCAGACTCAAACCCTGATTTTGGTACTGCTTGGCCACCGACACCACAAAACGCAGGTTGGCGCGCGTCAGTTTGTCGAGTGCGGCGCGGTCGCCCTTGCGAATGCGTTGTGCCAGTTCAACCTCTTCTTCAACCGAAATCAGCGGCTCGCGACCAATCTCTTGCAGATACTTGTCGAGCGATGCACTTTCGCGGTTGGTAATCGATTTGGTGATTTTTAACTGTCTCAATTTTGTATGAATTAGTAGATTTTTCGACGGGAAAATACGCTTCAAAAGCCACAAAAAGCGTGCCAATATGAAGCGTGCAAAGATATACTTTTTTTTCGACAAAAGCAATACCGTTGCTCAAAAAGTGCAACGATGCGCTATCTGTCTTTGAAACAGTGTGTTACGCCGCCCTTGTTGGTGGCAGTTGTTGTGCTGTCGGTGTGGGTTAGTTGCCCATTTCCGACAGAAATTTGATGCGAACAAGCCGCACTTCGGGTTCGCTGTATTCGTCCTCGCCCAAAATACGCAACGCCTCTTCGACATTGTCGGTTTGCGCCTCGTTTTTGAAGTAGTCGAACACCTCTTCGATGCGCTCGGGGTCCATTATTTCGTTCAAGAAATAGTCGATGTTGATTTTGGTGCCAGAATAGACAATGCTGTCCACTTCGTCGAGCAACTCTTCGAAATCGAGTCCTTTCGATTCGGCCAAATCGTCGAGTGCTACCTGCCTGTCGATGGCTTGTATTATCTCGATTTTGAGGCGCGATTTGTTGGCAACGCTCCGCACGCGCAGGTCTTCGGGACGCTCTATCTCGTTCTCTTCGACATGTTTGCGTATCAAATCGACAAAAGCCTGTCCGTAGCGTTTGGCTTTGCCCACGCCCACGCCCGGAATGTTTTGCAACTCATCTATCGTTACAGGGTAGGTGGTGGCCATGGCTTCGAGCGATGGGTCTTGGAAAATGACAAATGGCGGCAACTCCACCTGCTTCGAGATTTTTTTGCGCAAATCTTTCAGCATACTAAATAGTGTGGGGTCCATGGCGCAAGCCGCTCCGCCACGCTGTGGTGTGTCGTTCAGGTCGGTGGCGTAGTCGTGGTCTTTGGTTATGGTGAACGATTTCGGGTTGTTCAGATACTCTCTGCCCGCATCTGTCAGGCGCAGCACACCGTAGTTTTCTATCTCTTTGTCGATAAATCCTGCAATCATCGCTTGGCGCGTTACGGCGTTGAGCAGCGACACATCGTCGCCCGTGATAGCCCCGAAAAGGTCGAGTTCTTCCAAGTGGTACGACTTGATTTCGGCGGTCTCTTTGCCTGCCAGCAGGTCGATGATGACTTCGGCCCTGAATTTTTCTTTGCCTGCCACAATGGCTTCGAGTACAGCGCAGAGCAACTCTTGCGCTTCGACCTGTTTGCGTGGGTGCAGACAGTTGTCGCAGTTGCCGCAATTATCTTCGGTGTACTCTTCGCCAAAGTAGTGGAGCAGCATTTTGCGGCGGCAGATGCTCGATTCGGCGTAAGCACCTGTTTCTATCAGCAGTTGGCGCCCGATTTCCTGTTCGGCCACGGGTTTGCCCTGCATAAATTTTTCGAGTTTCTGCAAATCTTTGTTGCAGTAGAAGGCGATGCAAAGCCCCTCGCCGCCATCGCGGCCAGCGCGCCCCGTCTCTTGGTAGTAGCCTTCGAGGCTTTTCGGGAAATCGTAGTGCACCACATAGCGCACATCGGGTTTGTCGATGCCCATGCCAAAAGCGATAGTTGCCACAATGACATCGACTTTTTCCATCAAAAATTTGTCCTGATTTTCGCTGCGCAATCCCGATTCCATGCCAGCGTGGTAGGGCAGTGCAGGGATGCCGTTCAGCACAAGGGCTTCGGCTATCTCTTCCACTTTTTTGCGGCTCAAGCAGTAAACAATGCCCGATTTGCCCGACTGCGATTTGATGAATTTCACCAACTCTTTGTCCACATCTTTGTTTTTGGGGCGTATTTCGTAGTAGAGGTTTGGGCGGTTGAACGACGATTTGAAAACGGTGGCGTTGGTCATGCCAAGGTTTTTCTGTATGTCGTGCTGCACTTTGGGCGTGGCAGTGGCGGTGAGTGCAATGACTGGTGCATTGCCTATCTGGTTGATTATCGGGCGGATACGGCGATATTCGGGACGGAAATCGTGCCCCCATTCCGATATGCAGTGTGCCTCATCGACGGCGTAGAACGATATTTTTATGGTGCGCAGAAACTGCACATTCTCCTCTTTGGTGAGCGATTCGGGGGCCACATACAGCAGTTTGGTCTTGCCGTTCCGCAGGTCGGTTTTCACCTCTTCGATGGCGGCTTTGTTGAGCGACGAGTTCAAAAAGTGCGCTACACCGTCCTCTTCGCTGAAGTTGCGCATGGCGTCCACTTGGTTTTTCATCAGCGCAATGAGCGGCGATATGACAATGGCAGTGCCTTCGAGCAGCAGCGACGGCAGTTGGTAGCAAAGCGATTTGCCGCCGCCCGTGGGCATCAACACGAAGGTGTCTTTGCCGTCGAGCACATTTTGTATGATGGCTTCTTGGTTTCCTTTGAAGGTGTCGAAGCCAAATTTTTTCTTCAATTCTTCGGTCAGAATCGATTTTTTTGCCATAAACAGTCGTTTTAAGCCTTAAATTTTTCGCCTACGAACAAAAATCGTCCGTGGGTTTTTATTGTGTTATTTATTTGATTATCAGTAAATTGAGCGACAAACAATGCGCCCAAAAGTTGCAACGGTCGTTTGCGTATCAAATTGAAAACAAATTTATATACAAAAAATTGATTGCACCAAATTTTTTTTGAAAAAATCGCACAAATCTGTCAAAAAAAATCATAAAAATTGTTTCTGGGCTCTTTCTGTTTCAAATTTCGCAAAAAATGCGTACATTTGCAAGATTGTTGTAACGCTGCTGTGGCACTGCGAGGATTCATAAAATCGATGCGTTTGCGCCTGCGTCTGTTTATGCAGCCGCTGCGTGCTTTTTTGTGGTCGTCGCTCAAGGTGGCCAACGGGCTGATTGCGCTGCTGATAGTGGGCGTGGTGGTCTATGGACTGGGCTTTCAGCAGGAGTCGCACATGGCCGATGTGGCTCGCTGGTTTCGGCTGGCTTTTTGGCTCTTTTCGGTCGAATTTCTGGTCGATGTGCTGCGCGAGGCGTTCAGTCTGAAGCCGCCCAAAACATGGTATTTGAAACTTGTTGCGCTGCTGCTGATGGTGTTTGTGGCGGCGGCGTTGCTGCTGCCAGCCAGCGTGGTCGACAATTCGCTGCTGCTCACTTGGGCGAGCAACATCTATGTGCTGTTTGCCATTGTCATAGCGCAGTCGGTGGTCAAAATTTCGGTTTCTATCACGCAGTCGCTGCAATCGCGTTTGAGTCCCACGGTGATTTTTGTGGGCAGTTTTGCGCTGCTGTGCCTTGTGGGGGCAGGTTTGCTGATGTTGCCGCGCAGCACCACGCACCCAATCCGCTTTATCGACGCGCTTTTCACAGCGGTGAGTTCGGTCTGCGTGGCAGGTTTGACTACGGTCGATGTGGCGTCGTCGTTCACCACCATGGGCAAAGGCATCATTGCGCTGCTCGTTCAGATTGGCGGCGTGGGCATCATGACATTCACCAGTTTTTTCGGACTTTTTTTCTCGGGTGCGCACCAAAGTCAGAACAAGATGATGATAAAAGATTTGATCGACCCCGAAAAGGGCGTAAGTCAGATATTTCGGACACTTTGGTCGATTATCGCCATCACGCTGGTGGTAGAACTGGTGGGCGCATACGCCATTTTTTTTACTATCGGCGGGTCCACTTGGCACGACTTTGCGGTGGCACTTTTTCACGCCATTTCGGCCTTTTGCAATGCGGGTCTTTCGACCATTGGCGGTGGTTTGGCGGCACCAATGCTGCGCAGCAACTATGCGCTGCAATCGGTAATTTCGGTCATCGTGATTGTGGGCGGTTTGGGCTTCCCGATAATTTTCAACCTGACAAAATGGCTGTGGCACATTCTCTGCAACGGTGTGCGGCGACTGTTTGGCCGCCAGCGTTTCTACGAACACATCCCGCATCTGCTCACATCGAATACGGTGATAGTGTTGATTGTGTCGTCGGTGTTGCTGGTGGGCGGCACGGCACTTTTCTACGCCACCGAACGCCACAATTTGATGGCAAATATGGATTTCCCGAGCCGATTGATGAACGCCTTTTTTATGTCGGTTACCACGCGTTCGGCGGGTTTCAACACATTCGACACCGCAGCGTTGAGTCCGATAACGCTCGTTTTGATGATGTTTCTCATGTGGATTGGTGCGTCGCCTATGTCCACGGGCGGTGGCATAAAAACGACCACATTCGGCATTGCGTTTCTCAACATTTGGAACACGCTTCGTGGGCGCGACTGCATCGAGATTCGCCACCGCCGCATTGCCGCTTCGACGGTCAATCGCTCGTTCATCATCATTTTTGCGTCGCTGATGCTGATTGGCACAGGTTTGCTCTTGCTGATGTGGTTCGAACCCGACCAGCCGTTTATGGCACTGCTTTTCGAAACGGTGTCGGCGGCGAGCATCGGTGGTCTGTCGCTCAACCTGACACCGCATTTGTGCAACGCCAGCCGTGTGGTGCTCATCGTGCTGATGTTCGTCGGGCGTGTAGGACTCATCAGTCTGCTCGCCTGCTTGATAAAAGAGAAGCGTTTTTCGAACTACCGCTACCCAAGCGAATCGATTCCGATAAATTGATTTTTTAGTCGCAAGTAGCAAGACGAGTTTGAAAGTTTGAAAGTTTATCAAGTTCATAAAGTTATAAAGTTGAAAGTTTTTCTATTTGAAAATTGATTTTTCCCAAATAATCAGTTCAACGATTCAACGATTCAACGATTCAACGCTTCAACAACTCATCAACTTAATCTGAAATATATGACATACATCATCATTGGTTTAGGAAATTTTGGCGTGGCTTTGGCCGAACGGCTTACCGCTATGGGACACGAGGTTATCGGCGTGGATACCGATATGAACCGCGTGGAGGAGTATAAAAACACGATTGGCTCGACCATCTGCCTGAATGTTACCGAGGCAACCGCCCTGAAAGTGCTGCCGCTCGACGATGCCGACGAGGTGATTGTTACTATCGGCGAATTGGTGTCCGATTCGGTGCTATCGGTGGCGCTGCTCAAACAGCACGGCGTGAAACGCCTTGTGGCGCGCGCCAGCAACAAGTTGCACCGCACCATTTTGGAAGCCATCGGCGTGGACGATGTGATAATGCCCGAGGCGCAGGCCGCCGAAGAGTTCGCCATGTCGCTCGAATCGCCCGCCATAAAGGGCGTTTATCTCGTGTCGGAAACGCACCACTTGATAGAGTTGGAAATCCCGTCGATATTGGTGTCGCAAACGCCTGCACAGGCCAATTTGACCGAAAATTTCGGGGTGCAGTTGGTGGCAGTAAAACGCCAATGCACGCGCAAAAATGTATTTGGCAAAGAGAGCCTCTACTACGAGGTAACCGACCCCGCCGCCGACGGCTTCAAGTTCGAAAACAACGACCGCATTGTGGTTTTTGGCGAAATAAAAGCGTTGCAGAAATTGCGCAAAATCGGCTAAACAATGGACCACACAGCGGACGATATTCTGTTTATGCGCAAGGCGTTGGCCGAGGCGCAGCAAGCCGCCGAAAGCGACGAAGTGCCTGTTGGCGCGGTGATTGTGTGCGGTGGACGCACGGTGGCGCAGGCGCACAATCTCACGGAACTGCTGTGCGATGTTACAGCGCATGCCGAAATGCAGGCCATCACGGCGGCGGCCAACTATTTGGGCGGTAAGTACCTGAACGACTGCACGATATATGTTACCGTGGAGCCGTGTAGCATGTGCGCTGCCGCACTCGGTTGGGCGCAAATAGGGCGTTTGGTCTATGGTGCCGCCGACGAAAAACGCGGTTTTACACGCTTTGCACCGCAAGTACTACACCCCAAAACGCAGGTAACCGCTGGCGTACTCGCCGACGAATGTAGCGCATTGATGAGCAATTTTTTCGCAAAAAAGAGAAAATAATTTTGAGAACATAGACTTTTTAATTGACAATTGACAATTGATAATTGACAAT
>CAVGYO010000072.1:0-8257 GCA_963633255.1 Erysipelotrichaceae bacterium | reverse complement strand
ATTCAACTTTACAAACTTTCACACTGATTTTATGGAACTTTCATTACGATTGAAAAATATGGCGGAGTCCGAAACGCTGGCAATGTCGCAGCGCAGTCGTGAATTGCAGGCGCAGGGCATCGATGTCATCAATTTGAGCGTCGGTGAACCCGATTTTTTCACGCCCGACCACATCAAAACGGCGGCCAAAGCGGCCATCGACGCCGATTTTTCGTTCTATTCGCCCGTCCCCGGCTATCTGTCGCTGCGCCAAGCCATCTGCGCCAAACTGAAACGCGAAAACAACCTCGATTTCGACCCTGCACAAATTGTCTGCTCCAACGGTGCAAAACAGGCCGTGTGCAATGTGCTGATGTCGATTATTGGTCCCGACGACGAGGTGATTGTGCCTGCGCCATACTGGGTGAGTTATGTGGAGATGGTCAAGTTGGCCGAAGGCACGCCCATGGTGGTGCACACAACGATGGAAAACGGCTTCAAACTCACGCCAGCGCAACTCGAAAGTGCCATCACGCCGCACACCAAAGCGTTGATACTCTGTTCGCCTTCGAACCCTACGGGCAGCGTTTATACACACGACGAACTCGCTGCTTTGGCGGCTGTGCTTGCCAACTGCCCGAATATCATCACCATATCCGACGAGATTTACGAACACATCAACTACATTGGTCGGCACGAGTCCATAGCGCAATTCGAGGCGGTGCGCGACCGTGTGGCGGTGGTCAATGGCGTGTCGAAAGCCTACGCCATGACTGGTTGGCGGCTTGGTTGGGTGGCTGCGCCGCTCTGGATAGCCCAAGCCTGCACCAAACTGCAAGGACAATATACCTCGGGAGCGAGCAGCATAGCGCAAAAGGCTGCCGAGGCGGCCTACAACGGCAGTCAGCAGTGCGTGGTCGATATGTGCGACGCTTTCCGTCACCGCCGCGATTTGGTGCTGTCGCTCATTGCCGAAATTCCCGGATTCCGCCTCGATAGACCGATGGGCGCATTTTATGTTTTCCCCGAATGTAAAGCGTTTTTTGGAAAAACAGCCACCAATGGGCGCAAAATAGAGACCGCCACCGATTTGGCCATGTATCTGCTCGACGAGGCGCATGTGGCGTGCGTGAGCGGCACTGCATTTGGCGCACCCGATTTTCTGCGCTTCTCCTACGCCACTAGCGATGCCAAACTATCCGAAGCCTTTGCCCGCATCAAACAAGCGTTGGCAAAATTAGTGTAAAAGTGTAAAAGTGTGAAAGTGAGAAAGTGTGAAAGGGGCGCGAAGGCTTTCCCCCTTCGGGGGAAACGGGAAAGGGGGCCACGAGTAAGGCAATGAATAATGAACAATGAATAATGAATAATAATTGCGGCGTTGTTGGGCGCGAAAACTAGAAATCTAGAAACTAGAAATTAGAAATCTAGAAATTTGAAATTAACGCCAATGCGTTAAACTTATTGACCTCTTGCAGTCGCTTTTGCGCCGCATTGCTTACTCTTCTACCACAGCACCATCGCTCTGTTCGGTGGGGCAGCCTGCGTTGGCGTTGAACCAGTCGGGAATGTCGAAACGCTGCGTGGCATCGTAGCCTAACGAACTGTCTTTCAGTACTTTGTCCATATACAACGCCCAAATTGGCAAGGCCATGCTAGCGCCCTGTCCGTCGACCATATTGCTGAAATGCACGCCGCGGTCTTCCCAGCCAACCCACACGCCCGAAACCAGCGTGGGCGTGAATCCGATGAACCAGCCGTCGGAGTTGTTTTGTGTGGTACCCGTTTTGCAGCCAGCAGGCATTTTCAGGTTGTATTTGTAGCGCACACGCACGCCTGTGCCGTGGTCCATCACGCTCGTCAGCATATCAATCATTTTGTACGAGGTCTCTTCGCCAATCACCTCGATGGTCGAAGGTTTGAAATCGGCAATGAGGTTGCCGTTGTTGTCCTCGATGCGCGTAACATATATCGGTGTGATGCGTATGCCTTTGTTGGGGAATGTGGTGTAGGCATCGACCATTTCGGCCACCGACACTTCGCACGGACCGAGGCAGAGCGAGTAGTCGGGCACTATTTCGCCGCGCAAGCCGAACGACCGCAGAATTTTTGCAAACTGCTGTGGTGTAGTCAGTTGGCTGATGACATACGCGCTTATCCAGTTGTTCGATGTGGTCAAGCCCCATTTCAGCGTAACCTCCTCGCCGATGTGCGTTTTGCCGCTGTTGCGTGGTGTCCATTCGCTGCCGTCGCCTGCAATGAGCGTTATCTCCTGATTGATAGTCTTGTCGCACGGCCAATAACCTTCGCTCATGGCTTGTGTGTAGAGATACGGTTTGATGGTGGAGCCCACCTGACGGCGACCGATATTCACCATATCGTATTGGAAATGCGAAAAATCGGGACCGCCTACATAGGCTTTCACATAGCCGTTGGCAGGGTCCATCGACATGAAACCGCACCGCGCAAAACTTTTGATGTAGCGTATCGAGTCGAGCGGCGACAGCACTGTGTCGATGTTGCCGTTGTACGAAAACAGGCTCATCTCGACGGGCGTTTCGAAGGCGCGCCGAATCTCTTCGTCGCTGGCTTTGGCCTTTTTCATGCCGCGATAGCGATCGGTTTGGCGCATGGCTTGGTTCATTATCTGGTCGATTTCGTCGTTGGTCAGATTGTTGGCAAACGGTGCTTTTTTGCGCCCTTTCTGTTCGCGGAAAAAACGGGCTTGCAGGTCGCGAATATGCTCACTCACAGCCTGTTCGGCGTAGTTTTGCATGCGCGAATCGATGGCGGTGTAGATTTTCAGACCATCGGTGTAGATGTTGTATTTCGAGCCGTCCGACTTCGGATTTTTTTCGATGAAACCATACAGCGGATTGTCGGCCCACGCTATCGAATCCATGTAGTAGCGTCCGTATGGCGCCAGTTGCCACTGCGAATAGTTGGAGCGTTTGGGTTTTTGCGCGGTCAGCATCATGCGCAGATATTCGCGGAAATAGGGTGCAGGTCCCAGTTTGTGATCCACCTTGTGGTAGTTGAGCGTGAGCGGAATCTGCTTGAGCGAATCGTACTGCGCCTCGGTAAGGTAGTTGCTTTTCACCATTTGATTTAGCACCACATTGCGGCGCTGCATGGTGCGTTCGTTGCGGCGCACAGGGTTGTAGAGCGACGGATTTTTGCACATACCCACCAGCGTGGCCGCCTCTTCGATGGTCAGTTCGTTGGGCTGCTTGCCAAAATAGACCTGCGTGGCGGTTTTGATGCCCACGGCATTGTTCAAAAAATCGAACTTATTGAGATACATTGTCAGAATCTCCTCTTTGGTGTAGAGCCGCTCCAACTGCACCGAAATGACCCATTCGATTGGCTTTTGCAGTGCGCGCTGAAACAGGTTTGTAACTGGAGGAGAGTAGAGTTGTTTGGCCAACTGCTGAGTGATGGTGCTGCCGCCGCCAGCGTTTTTGCGTTGAAGCAGCCCGCGCACCACCAGCACGCGCATCAGTGCATAACCATCGATGCCCGAATGGTCGTAGAAACGCGCATCTTCGGTAGCCACCAGTGCCTCCACCAAGTAGGGCGACAGTTCGTCGTAGCGCGTGGTGATACGGTTGTCGGTAGCGGTGTAGAAAGTGCCGAGCAACTGCATATCGGCCGAATAAATTTCGGTAGCGTACTTGTTTTTCGGGTTTTGCAGTTCGCTGATGGCTGGCATATAGCCAATCCAGCCTTTGGCTATCGTCCAAAACAGCAGCACCAGCAACGCTATGCCCGCCGCAAATATCGCCCAAAACCAAAGCGCAAATCTCTTTTTTTGTTCCGTAGTTATCGCACTCTTTTTTGCCATATCAATCAAAATGTTTCAAAAAGCAAAAATACAACATTATTTGCAAACCAGCAAATGTGTGTTGTTGGCTTTTCGTTGGGCTGTCGCCGAAAGCACTATTTATTGGCGTAGCATTTCCATTTGCAGATGTAAAAAAAAATAGTTATCTTTGTAGTCAAATTGGGAGAATAATGGACTTCAAAATTCTAAATTTCACCATTTTTTGCGTCAATAGTGTGGCTCTACACATCAATCGCAGTGCGCGCGAGGTGTATCATCAGATGCAAAAGGCGGATATTATCGATGGATATATTGTCCCTTGCTATGGTGTGTTGCATACTTTTCCGAAAGAATACATTATTGACGATTTGGTCGAATTGATGCAAAAAAAAGGAGTGCTGCAATGATACTCTATCATACTTCTACCACAGAAATCGACAAACCCGAAGTGTTGTATTCGCGCTTGCATTTGGATTTTGGTGCGGGATTTTACCTGACGCCAATGCGCAAGCAGGCAGAGCAATATGGCGAGCGGTTTATACGGCGTGGAGATGCTGCATACCTAAACATCTACGAATTAGACGATGTTCGTGCCGATTGTTCGCATAAAGTATTCGAAGCATACAACGACGAATGGATAGATTTTATCACGGCATGTCGCAAAGGTTTGCCGCACGAACAATACGACATCATAGAGGGCGGCATTGCCGATGATCAGGTGTTCGACACAATAGATTTGTATTTTGCTGGCATTTATACGCGCAATCAGGCATTGAACCGATTGTTATACAAGAAACCAAATCACCAGATTTGTATCACATCGCAACGGGTTCTCGATCGATACTTGCATTTCAAAGGCTCGCAAAAATTGTAGAAGTTTGGCACATACTTCTGACTTGATTTTTGGTAGACAAAAACGCCCACACGCATTAAATTACCTATCGGAGAATTTTATAGATACCATCGCAATTATGCAAGCGAATCAAACTATTTTACAGATGAAATATGCTCGGATTGTGAAACTTTTTGCCGAGCAAGCAGGATTGTCGTACGAGGAGGCGTTGGGCAAATTCTACGATTCAAAAACTTATGAACTTGTCAGTAATGGCATTGCAGATATGCACTGCTTCAGCGACGAATATCTTGCCGACGAACTCTTGACCGAATTTGGCTATCGAAAATGAGAGTAGTCAATGTTGCTCTCAATAAACATCATCGCAGTGTGTTGTTGGCTTTTCGTTGTTTCGTTAAATTTTTCTAATTTTGTGGCTGCAAAAATCATACACCATGCAGCACACATTTGAACCAGAAATAGAGTTCCAGTCGGTCGACGAGATAAAGCGTTTTCAGAACGAAAAATTGCGCGAACATCTGACCTATTTGCAGGCACATTCGCCGTTTTACCGCAATCTTTTTGCCCAACACGCCATCGACATCGCCACCATACGCACCATCGACGATTTGGTGGCACTGCCTTTTACCGAAAAGCAGGATTTGCAGGTGCATAATACTGATTTTCTGTGCGTTCCGCCCGAAAAAATCATCGACTATATCACCACATCTGGCACGCTGGGCGACCCTGTAACATTTGCTTGCACCGAACACGATTTGGAGCGATTGGCCTACAACGAGGCGGTTTCGTTTGCCTGCGCTGGCGTAACCAACCACAGCATTGTGCAACTGATGACCACGCTCGACAAACGCTTTATGGCGGGTATGGCCTATTTTCTCGGCTTGCGCAAGTTGGGAGCAGGCATTATTCGCGTGGGCAACGGCATTCCCGAACTGCAGTGGGACACCATTCGCCGCATTGCTCCCGACACTATCATGTGCGTGCCGTCGTTCATCTTGCGGCTGATAGAGTACGCCGAAGCACACGGCATCGACTATCGCCAGTCGAGTGTGCAGCGCATCATCGGTATCGGCGAAGGGCTGCGCGACCAGCATTTCGAACTCAATCTGCTCGGCCGACGCATTCACGAAAAATGGCCCGAAGTGAAACTTTTTGCCACCTATTCGTCCACCGAAATGTCGGCCACATTCTCCGAATGTCCCTGCGGTTGCGGCGGTCATGTGCACCCCGAACTGATAATTGTCGAAATCATTGGCGACGACAACCAGCCCGTTGCCGATGGCGAAGTGGGCGAGATAGTGGTAACCACGCTCGGTGTCGAGGGAATGCCGCTGTTGCGCTTCCGCACGGGCGATATGGCCGCCAAAATCACCGAACGCTGCGCTTGCGGTCGCAACAGTTACCGCTTGACGCCGCTCGTTGGGCGCAAAAACAACATGATAAAACTGAAAGGCACCACGCTCTATCCGCCTGCCATCAACGATGTGCTCGACAACACGGCCTATGTGGCAAACTATGTGGTGGTGGTGCGCGACAGCGAGGCTGGCACCGACGAAGTGGTGGTGCGCATCGGTCTGAAAAAGAACTACCCCTACGCCAAGTTGGCGCCGACCATCGGCGAAGCCGAATCGGCACTGATAAAAGACTTGAAAGACCGTTTCCGTGCGCGCATTCGTGTTGCTCCCATCGTCGAAATTCTGCCGCCAGACCTGATTCAAGCGATAAATTTCCCCGCCCAATCGCGCAAACCCGTCAAATTCATCGACGAACGGCGGAAGTGATTTGCGAAATGGAGTGAGAGTTTTGTTAAAGCGAATAAAATTGTCAATCTGTGAATAAAGTAGAGCCGCCACAATGTGGCGGCTCTGCATTATCAATTGTCAATTATCAACTATTTCACCACGATTTTGGCGATTTTGTTGTTGGCTTTCACAATGTAGATGCCCTCGTTCAGCGTGCTTGTTTGGTTCTGTTCGGTAACATTCAAACCAGTGATAGTGTAGATTTGCGCGCCCTCTTCGGCATAGATGCGACCGTTGTGTGCATAGACATTGGTCAGCACCTCGACCGTGCGAATAGCAGTAGCCTCAATAATTTTGATGGTTGCCTCGCCATGGCCTACGGTTTCGTAAGTGTCTTTGTATTTGGTGATGTCGCCCACAATTTCGACCAAGTCGCCGACAGCGGCAATTTTATCATCGTCTAAAGGTTTCACTTGGTAGGCAAGAAATACTTTTCCGCCATCTTTTTCGTCGGCCAACCATGCGGAGTAGTTGCCGTACCCTTTCATATCTTCCGATGGCGTGCCTTCATATTCAGTTACATAGCCGCGAATGACATATTTGCCGCCAGCCGCAATTTCGTTGTCGACCGAAACGGTCTTGGCAATCTCCACCGCTTTGGCGCAGGTAATCGCAGCAGCCTCTTTGACGGTAACGACGCAAGTATCGGCATACGACACACCTTCGGAGGGCGTTATGGTAGCGCTGATTTTGGCCATACCGATGCCCATCGCCATCACTTTGCCTTTGACCACGGTGGCCACGGCTTCGTCGTCGGAAGTCCAAACCACATCTGTTATAGCGCCTTCGGGTGTAAGCGTTGCCATCAGGGTAGCCGACTTGTACTGCTCCAACTCCAATGCCTCTTTGTCGAGCATAATGCCAGTGGCAACAACCTCTTCTCGCGAATCGGCATTAACGCCCCACACCACGCCACGGAGTGCGCCTTTTACTGTTTCCATAGCGAGTGTAAAACCTTCGGTGTTGCCATCGATTTTTATCGTGAAAAAATAATCGGAGGTTACTTCACCAACAAAGGTAAATGGGCTATTACTGGCAATACCCGCATTAGCAGTAAGCACCAAACTGTCGGTAGAGAGTTTTACGCCCTCTTTGTCTGCAGCGAGTTTAATCGAACATTTGCTACCTTTCCATGCTGCTGCATGGAGATAAAGCACATTTTTCTCTGCTGGAACAGCCAAGGTCATCGCACCAGTTTTGCTACTTGTTCCCAATTTGACAGCATCATAACTCTCATTGTTGATTTTAACTTTTACGGCTGCACTACTACTGTCAGGCGTCATAGTTACATTACTCGTATAGACTGTCGAGTAATCAGTTGCGGCAAAAGCCATTGTTGTAGCGCACAAGGCGGCTACGAGCGTAGAAAATTTCTTCATAATGATAAATTTTTGTTGGTTAATAATAAAAATTTCAGATTGTCGATTGGGCTATTTGGAAATAGCCGTCAATTTGTCAAGTTCATCGTTCATATTCATTGCAAAGATACGCACTTTTTTCGTCGCACAACGCTGCAAATCACGATTTATAGTTATTTAACTTACTGGTTAACAGGTGTTAAATGAAAACCATTGTTTATTTGTTTGTTGATTTGCAGATATGGTTATTTGTGAAAAATTTGTGTATAAAGTAGAGCCGCCACAATGTGGCGGCTCTGCGGTTTTAATGACGAATGAACAATAAAGCCAAGAAATTAACATTGAAGAATTTGTTTTGCTCAAAAATTTTGCACTTTCAAAAGAAAATAGTATCTTTGCACTTGGTATGACGATAATTGCCAGCGAACATATTGCCATGGGCTGC
>CAVGYO010000071.1:233-8279 GCA_963633255.1 Erysipelotrichaceae bacterium | reverse complement strand
GCGGTGGTAACGGTTACGCCAGCGGCAACCTCGCTCAACCTCGGCGAGAGCGGCAGTGCCACCACTACGGTTACCTGCACGCAAGCGGGCGGCGGCAGCGGCTCGTGGAGTTACAGCGTAAGTCCTGCAGGAGCAACTTTCGACGGCACCACCTTTACGGCTACGGCAGCGGGCACCTACACCGTTACTGCCACCTACACCGAGAGCTGCGCCAAGAGCGGCAGCGCAACCATAACGGTTGCTAAACTGCCCGTGTTCGAAACACCAACCATCGACAGAAGCATTTTTGAGGCGAGTTGCGGCGATACCACCAGCATGAACACGGCCGCAACCATCACACTTGGTACCAACTACAACCTGACTCAAGCGGTAACCGTAACCGCCCCCGAAGGTTTCTTGGTTTCGACCAACAAAACCGACAAAACCAAATACGCCGAGAGCGTAACACTCAAGCCGACCGCAACGGGAGCGAATGCAGGCAAAATAACAGTAAGTGTGTATGTACGCGCCTACTCCGCTGCGGCACGCACAGAAGGATACAGCGGCAACATCACCTTTACGGGCGACGAGATAGAGACGAAAACCATTGCGATATCGTCTACTGTAACCTGCACCAACTACGATATTGTGTTCAACAACCGCGGCGGCGCTTACCACACCATGAGCGGCTATGCCACCACCACTGTCGATGCACCCGACGACCCCACTGGCGTATGCACCACACCTACGGAATACCAGTTTGCGGGCTGGAGCGAAACCAAAATTACAGGCAACGCCACCAGCGTTACATTCGTTTCGTTCCCCTACACCATACCCAAAGGCGGAAAAACACTCTATGCGGTGTATAAATGGGCAGATACAAGCAGCGGCGACGGCAACTACCATTTGGTAACTTCTGCACCCGAAGACTGGAGCGGCGAATACCTCATAGTATCAGATACAAAGGCATTCGATGGTAGTTTGACTACTTTGGATGTGGCGACCAATAATTTCACCGTTACAATTAGCGACAATACTATTGCGGCATCTACCGATACCGAAGCCAAAAATTTCACTATTGCCAAAAATGGAGATTATTACACCATTCAATCGAAATCGGGCAAATACATTGGCGCTTCTAAAACAGGCAACCTAAATGCTAGCACTACAGTAACCAACGACAAACAGCACACCTTGAGCCTTGATACCGACGGCAATGCGCTTATAGTTCCTAATCAGGGTTCTAATACAGATTTGACATTGCAAAATAATGGCGGACGCTTCCGTTATTATACTATCGTAATGACTGCTGTGCAGTTGTATTGCAGGGTAACATCTACCAACTACTACACCACCTCGCCAATATGCGGACCCTACCTGCAGATAACCAGCGGCAACGAGGTGTATGTAACCAGTGGCAACGCTGGCAACACACGCAACAGCGTAGAGGCACAAGATACCATTCGGTTTGTGGCTGGCTCATTGGTGGGGTCTGGCACAAATGCACCCGAAGTGCAAGTGTTTGTCAACCAAGCCAAATACCAGCACAATGTGAGCGACGGCACACTCAACCGTAACATCTCCACAACCATCACCCAAGATGTAACCCAAGATGGCGACACCTACAGCATCAAGGGTTATATAGTGGTTAAATACGCACCGAGTGCCAACAACACGCTCGAAACGGTGCGCATAGTGCCGCACATTCTCTACAACACCACTGCCATGCTCGACAGCGCCACCGTGTATGCGCGCGCACTGCCCGAAAAGTTTGTGATAGCGGCACAAAACGCGGGCAAGTGGTACGCACTGCCTGCCGATATGGCCACAAGCAGCACCTACCTTGGCAATGGGCAGTTGGTAGTAGACGACGAAACCAACCCCACCGCAGCCACATTAGCCCCCTGCAACACAGTCTATACCTTCGATGGTATGCCCAACGGCAGCGACCTGCGCTATGCACGCTTTGTGGGCTTGAACAGCAAATACCTCTGGGCAAGCAGCGATGGCAACACAGGCATACAAAACTATGCTGTGAGTGCCACAGGCGCAAATCTGCCCTACAACTGGCTGCTACAAACCACCGACCTGACAACCTACACCGTAGGCAATGCCCAAAATAGCCGCTCGCTCTCGATTAGCACCGCCAGCAGCACGCTCAACAACTTTGGTATGTATGCCAATAGCAATGTAACGGCACTGCGCATTCTGCCCATAACCGATACCTGCGCCTACAACGCAGCACCGCAAGGGCTACGCGTGTCGGCCAAAACATCGAGCACACTCACGCTCACATGGGCTGCAGTGGCGGGCGCCGATGCCTACCAATATAGCACCGATGGCGCCACTTGGACCAACATTGCCAGCATCGACTTGGCAGCACCAAGCCTCACAATCACAGGACTGAACGCTGGCACCGAATACACCATATATATAAGAGCAAAACATGGCACCGCCGAAAATATCTGCTCCGACCAAACGAACATCGTAGCCACCACCACCAACTGCGACGAAGCACCGACGGTAACCGCCACTGGCACAGTAACACAAGAGTGCGGCACGGTGTCGCTCGGCAGCGACTTTGTGCTGACAGCCACCGCACCGTCCGACAAATGCCCCGTAACGGCCTACGGTATCGAGTATAGCACCGACCCCACCTTTGCCCAAAAGGTGAAACAGGTGCCGCTCACGGTAACCAGCGGCGAAGTGGCCGACATTGTTACCATTTTGGAGCCGGGCGACTACTACTTCCGTGCCTACGCCACCAACGAGGTAGGCACAGGCTATAGCGCAACCATCAACGGCGGCGCATTGGTAGATGTTACTGGCGTGGCTGGCCTGAAAATTATGTTCGAAAACAACGACAACACCGCCCCACTGGTGGCTGGACAAGCCAAAAAACGCGTGGTGTACTACAGCGAAAGCCCTGCCGAAGTAACATGGACGGTTTCGCCTAACAGCGGGAAAATAGCCGACGGCTACTTCTACGCCTCGGCCATGGGTGTCTATACCCTTACTGCCACGCAAGCCGCCCACGGCGACTACTGCGAATCCTCCACCTCGGCCGTTGTCGAAGTGCGCACACCACGCTACCACAGTTTTGTAACCAACTGCGCCAAACTGAACAACGGCAACATAGAGGTGATAAACCAACACCGCGACTATATGGATGTGGCCGTCGATAGTGCCGACATTGTGAAACTCACCATCGTGCGCGACAACACCGGGCAAAGCACAGGAGTAACGGGAAATGTAGCCGAAGAGTTGTTCTTCTCGAAATACTTTGAGGCAACAGGAAATGTAAAATTGTTTGCTATATACAATGGTACAAAAGACAAAATAGATTTGTCTTCCTACACAGTTAAAATAGGTCGTGTTAATTCGTCCTCCCAAGCATCTTGGGCATCTACTATAGACTTAAGTGCTTATGGCAAGGAAATAGGCTATATAGGTGCAGGTGAAGAAATTATTGTATATTCTACAGGTACTGACTACCCAAATTGTAAAGGTTCAACTATAAATGATTGTAGTATAATAGATTGTGTTAAAGAGAAGGGTAAATTTGATTTTTCGACCGCTTATCTTAACACATCGGCTGTAGTTTTTAGCGGTAATCAACAACTTGTGTTGTGTAAGAATGCGGATCCAATCGACATATTGGGAAGCATTACTGAAAATTCTGCTTCTGGGATGCCAGTTAAGGTAACAGAATCTCCTAATTGGGGAGACGACAGTGGTTGGGTTGGATATGGCGGAAATATTCAAAATGATTCAGAGAAAATAGCACTTAGTATGAATCGCACCCTTTTAATTCGTAAAAATACAGTAACGAGTGGTGCTAATACACTGACAGAAAATATCAATAGTAGATTCAACACATTAGGGACATACAACAGTTCTGACAAATCGCAGTGTATTGAAGGTGAATGGAACGGTATGCAGATTCCTAAAAGCGATGGTGATAATGGCGTTACTGCATCTTGTGATGGCTTTGAGTATGTTGCCAGTTTTGATTATAAAGAATACTTCCAGCGTTACGAGCCAATAAGCGACAGCATCAAGATAGTGGCCGACGGCAAGCGTAACCCCGACGGCACATTCCGCATCGATGCCAGCGACATCAAGTTGGACGGTTTCACCGACTTCAGCGACCTGTCGTGCAGCAGCATCAAGATACAGGGCTTCAAAGATGGCAGCGACCAACCCAGCACCACCCTCGACTACAAGGTGCCGATAATAGTCGATGCCAGCACCACCACTGCCGACAAAACACTCTTTGATTTCGACGGGCAAGGGCGCGTAATCTGCCCCGAGTGCGATGTGGTGATACGCGACAACGCCAAACTGGAGGTGGTTCAAGGTGGCTACAACCAACTGCGCGATGTCTATGTCTATCACACAGGACGCTTGCAGATAGAAGAGGGCAGAACCTACAACACACGCCATGTGTATGTGTCGAGCGACAACAACGATGTGGGCTATGCACTGGTCGAAGGCACACTGTCGGCACTGCTCGGCGTGGGCCACTACAAGCGCATCGACGCGCTGGCATGGTACGACTTTTCGCTGCCCTACAACTGTAAGGTGGCCGACATTGCCCGAAGCAACGGCAAGAGCCTCGGCGAGTATGGCAAAGATTGGTTCATCAAGTACTACGACGGCCAAAAACGCGCCATCAGTGGCACACCCAACGGCGCAACGCCTACCAACTGGGAGCATGTGCCCGCCACTGGCACACTGAAAGCGGGCGTGGGCTACATCATCGGCATGGGCGGTCTGCACGAGGTAGAGCCCAACCTGCCGCAATACAAAGTGCGCATCAGCCTGCCCAATGTATCGGGACAGATATACACCGAAACCAATGTCAGCGACCAACAACTGCCTGTTACGGGCTACACAGGCGCAAAAGCCGAAGAGTTGCCCTGCCACCGCGGCTGGAACTACATTGGCAATCCGTTCATATCGCGCTTCGATGGTAGTGCGCAAATTCCTGAATGGAGCACCGACCTGCTGCTCAATGGCTACTACACCGACGGCAAAACAGGCACCACCTACGATGTGAGCTATCCCGACATTTATGTAGCGGTGGACGAAGGCACTGGCGGTGCTACCGACTGGGTACAGACCGAAGCCAGCGCTGCCAACCTGCTGCCGTTCCGTGCATTCTTTGTGCAGGCCGTGAGCGACGGTAAAGTCGATTTTGTAAAAACGGCACGCAACCTGCCCGCTGGCGCACCTGCCAGTCGCGCCACCGACAACGCCAACAGCGTGAGCCAGTTCAACCTTGTGCTGACCAACGCCAGCGGTGTGTCGGGCATCACCAGCGTGATGATAGGCGACCAGTTCAGCCGCAGTTACGAAGTAGGTTACGATATGTTGCGCATGATAAACACGCAGCAATCCTATCCGCAGCCCTACACCATCGACTCGGCGGGCTACGCCATGATTCGTCAAGCAATCGACCGCGAATCGCCTGTGAATCAGAGCATTCCAGTGGGCTTCTATCTACGCTCCAAAGGCAACTACACCTTCAGCATCGACCGTTTGCAGGGCATGAGCCGCTACGACGCCATCTATCTCGACGACAACCTGCTGCACAACACCACCAACCTGCTGTTGAGCGACTACACCTTCTCGGCCGCTGCAAAAACCACCGAGGGGCGGTTTAGCCTCCGTCTGTGCGCCAGTCAAGTGCCCACCAGCATCACCGACCCCGACGGCGGTGTGCCTGTGGTCTATCGCCACGGAGATGCGCTCGTCATCGAGTCGCTGCCCGCAAATGCGCAGGTGCGCATAGTCGATGCCATAGGGCGTGTGCTGCACCAGCAACATACCGACGGTGGCACCATCACCTTCCATGCGCCTGTGCGCGGAGCCTACCTGATACAGGTGGTCAGCGGCAACGACAGTTACAGCATCAAAACGATTTTATAATCTTATAGCCGAACAATTAGTAGAAATCAGAAAAACACAAGGAGAAAGATTATGAAACGCATTCGTAGAGAGATATTTGGAAACATTGCACTTACTGTCGGTTTGGTGGGCGTGGTCTGCTTTGTATTGGCCGCCTTTGGCAAAACCGAGATGAGTCAGAGCGGCATAGTAACCTACCGCACCAGCCATGCGCCAGCAGCCACACAGTCGCTCGGCGGCGACCGTAGTTGGCTTGTGCCAAACATTGCGCAGAGCGATTTTCACGCCTCGTCGACACGGCGTAGTGTGCGTACCGCCACCACGCCTACCGCCACAGGTCAGTCGATAGTCAGCACAGGTTTGCAGGGCGGCACCAGCGTGAGCAGCGGCGCAACAAGCGGCGGCATCGCCACCACGCACCGCAGCGCAGCAACGACGGGCAGCAGCGTAGCGCGTGCTTCGGGCAGCGTTTCGGGCTGTGCATCGAGCAGCGTCGCTTCGCAGTCGGTGCGCACCGTTATCGTGAGCGAACCCTTTGCCGACGAACTGGAGCGCCCCAGCGCCCGCCCACGCCCAAAAGTCGGCGGCGATGGCGGTAAAGACGAACCATTCCCCGAAGAACAACCACCACTCGGCGGCGCATTAGTGCCTCTGCTGCTCTGCGCCAGTGCGTATGTTGTTTGGTTGCACAGGAAGAAAAAGTGTAAAAGGTTTTTCATTTGAAAATTTGAAGATTATTACGACAGCATTGATTGCATGGCTTTTCCCCCTTCGGGGGAAACGGGAAAGGGGGCCAAGAAAACAATTAAGAATGAATAATTAAGAATTATTCGGTAACAACAGCCAACTGCGATTCAACAATCAACCAGAAATCTAGAAATTAGAATTTTTTCGACAAGCGAGAGCAGAGCCAAACTTGTTTGAGCTATGCCGAGCGGAGAAAAAATGCGTGAAACGAAATAATAATCACTTCAACGCTTCAACAAAAACTGAAACAACAATGCCAAACGATGTGAAACAGAACTCTTTGCCGACCGAAAATGCAGCATTGCTGTATTTGGCCGACAATATCGTACACTTGGTGAGCGATGCACGCCAGCAGGTGGTTCACACCGTGAATACTACATTGGTGGAAACTTATTGGCAGGTTGGTCGATATATTGTCGAATTTGAACAGCAAGGTAATGCCAAAGCGCAATATGGTACGCACCTTTTGACCTCACTTGCTAGTGTATTGCGCACAAAATTGGGCAAGGGTTTTAGCCGACCAAACCTCAATAATATGCGAAAATTCTACCTGCTTTTCCCAATTTGTCAGACAGTGTCTGACAAATTAAGTTGGTCGCATATTTGTGAGTTAATCTCCATAGACAACGATTTGGAGCGAAATTTCTACGAAAAAGAGTGTATTGCCGCTCGATGGGATGTGCGTTCGTTGCGCCGCCAAATAGATAGCGCACTCTTTTTACGACTTGCAGCCAGTAAAGATAAAGAAGGCATTTTGCAGTTAGCAAAAAAAGGAACAACTTTGCAGCGCGCCGAAGACGCAATAAAAGACTCATATACGCTTGAATTTTTGGGATTGCCAGAACACAAGCGGTATAGCGAAAAAGACCTTGAACAGCGTTTGATAGACAATTTGCAAAATTTTCTGCTTGAACTTGGAAAGGGCTTTACCTATGTCGGTCGCCAATATGCGATAACCATTAACAATCGGCACTACTACATCGATTTGGTATTTTATCACCGAATTCTGAAATGTTTTGTGCTGATCGATTTGAAATGTAATGCCGCCAAACACCAAGACATCGGTCAAATGAATATGTATATGGGCTATTTCGCTGCCGAAGAAAATGCTCCCGACGACAATCCGCCCATTGGTATCGTGTTGGCGCACCACAAAGATGAATTAATGGTGAAATATGCCACATACGGCATGGATGCAAATCTATTTGTTTCGAAATACGAATTATACCTTCCTAACAAAGAAGAATTACGCCAGTTGGTCGACAAAACAGTGGACAATGAGTAACAAAAGGATTTTTTAGTGAGAAGTGATGCGGCGAAGCCGTAATGACAATTAGTAGCAAGTAGCAAGAAACAAGTAGCAAGAAAGATTTTAAGAACATAGAAGATAGAGCATAGACTTTTTAA
>CAVGYO010000071.1:0-151 GCA_963633255.1 Erysipelotrichaceae bacterium | reverse complement strand
CGGTAACAACAGCCAACTGCGATTCAACAATCAATCAACCAGAAATCAAATGAAATTTGAAATTTGAAATTTGAAATCAGAATCATTTCAACGAATTTTGAAACAACAACAAACATACTATGGAAACAAACCTTTTTAGAAACATGCGCAG
>CAVGYO010000070.1:0-8309 GCA_963633255.1 Erysipelotrichaceae bacterium | reverse complement strand
TATCTTTTCGCTACGCTCCAAGCAGAGGGACAGAATCGCGTTAGTGTTGGTTCGGTGCGGTTTTGTTTGTTGGTCTTTTCGGCCGTTGCATGCCGCGCCCCTACAAGTGATGATCATTGAATCATTGAATTATCGAATGTTCGAACTTTTATACTTTCACACTTTCACACTTTCACACTAAAAAACTCCTCACTCCTCACTTCTCACTTTCTTGCTACTTGCTACTTGCTACTTGCTACTAACATTGTCAATTCCCCATTATCCTGCCGAGTCGCTCTTGGATTTTTTCTTCGATGGAGCGGTGGCGCGGTTTGACGGCGTTTTCGTCGATGGCCATTTGGAACATTTTTTCGATGGATAGTACGCTCTGTTCGATGCCGAACTGGCGGCCGTGTTCGCTGTATTTGTGTTCCATGCGTTCGCGTTCGTCGGGGTTGTCGAGCCAATAGTCGATGGTTTGCGCCAAATCGGTGGCGTTGCCTGGCACAAACAGGCTGCGTTTGTCGAGCGCAAACTGCGGCGTGGCCGAGCGGCTGCTGTTGGCGATAATCGGCACAAGACCGCTCGAGAAGGCTTCGATGCACGAGATGGCCTCGATTTCGATGTCGGCAGCGTGAACATAGAGGTCGCACATGGCCAGCATATCGAGCAGTTCGGGTTTCGAGAAAAAGCGGAAAATGGGCGGATTTTTGAGCGATTGTCCCATCTGTTCGAGTTCTTCGCGCTTGGGGCCTTGCCCTGCAAAAATCAGTTGTATGCGGTCGGCGTACTTCGATTTTTTGACGGCTTTGATGATGACATCTTGGCGTTTTTCGGCCGACAGCCGCCCAATCATCATAATCAGGATTTTGCCTGCAAATTCGGGCGTTTTTTCCTTTTTTCGATAGACAAAATCGGGTTCTACACCATTCGAAATCACATGCAGTTGCGCTGTGTAGCCGTTCTTTTTCAGTTGATTGGCAATGAATTGGCTGGGGCAATGTATGTGCGTGAATTTGTTGTAGAAGATGTCGCGCGCCATCAGATAGAGCGATTTGTTCACCAACCGCCAGTTTTTCATGCCCGCCGACGAGGTGATGTTTTCGGGCTGCACATGGAAAGCCGCCGTGTGTGGCACATTCAGCGTTTCTGCCACTTTCAAGCCGACAATCGAGAGTGCAAACGGCATCATAAAATGCACCACATCGGCCCATTCGATGGCTTCGGTCAGTTTGGCTTTGTTGGGGGTAGCAAACGCCATGCCCTGCGATTTGACAAGATTGTCGAAGAGCGGCAGGTGAAATTCGCGCACAATGTATTTGTCGTCGCTCTCGGAACCAGTGGTTATCACACGCACCTCGTGGCCGTGGTTGCGCAACACATTTGCAAAACGCTTTGCCGATATAGTCGTGCCGTTGTTGTCGGCATCGAATTGGTCGATAACTAATAGGATTTTCATGACTTTAGTTTGTAAAGTTGAAAGTTTTTTTGTTTGAAGATTTGAAAATTTGAAGATTTGAAAATTTGAAGATTTGAAAATTTGAAGATTTGAAAATTGATTTTTCCCCAATAACCAAATCTGCAAATAAACAATTCGATGATCCGATGATTCAATGATTCGATGATTCAATGATTCAATAATCATCACCCGTAGGGACGCAACAGACCTTTTTTGTTGACTTGCAGATTTAGTTAATCTATAAATCTGACAGTCGCCAGACTTTTTAATGCACTACTGCAAAAAATTCCAGTGTGTCGCTGGCGTCGTTTATCAGGCTGTGTGTGTGGCCTTGTGGGCAGTAGTGGCAGTCGCCTGCGGTCAGTGGCAACCGCTCGCCGTCGTCGATAACATGGCCGCTGCCGCGCGTTACGAAAATGATTTCGCAGTTGGTGTCGTGCGTGTGCAGCCCGATTGAGGTGCCGCGTGCGAGCCGTCCGCGCATGATGCGGTTTTGCGGATCGTCGAATATGCGTAGGCCAACCTCTTTGTCGCCGCCTTTGAAATTGGGAAGAATCTGCTCCTCTATTTTATCGAAATTGATAATCATTTTTCGCGATTTTTGATGTTTACGGTTATCTTTTGCAGTTCTGCAAGACGCATTTGGAGTCGGTTCAAGCGTTTGTGCCGATGGCGCAAGTGCGTTTGCTTAAATCGCATACGGTAGCAGAGAACAGCGGTGAAAAAGTAGAATCCCACTTGCAGCCAGAGAGCGCGATATTCGAAGTGAATCTGCTCCAATGTGGCGCCCATGCTGTTCATCTTCACAAAGCCCTGCACGCCGTGTGTCGATGGAATGAGGTACGAGAAATAGCGCCAGAAATCGGGCATGGAAACAGTTGGCCACGAAACGCCCGAAAGAAATACAAAGATGACCGATGTGAAAACGAATAGTATCATCGGACTTTCGCGGTCTTTGACAAAGCACGACAGCGTGATGGCAAAAAATATGCACGCCAAAATGTAGGGCAAACCAAACAGCAACAAGTCTATCGGGTCGGAAAGGCGCGGCAGTGAAAAAAGTTTGGGCATGACCAGCAAAAGCCAAAACGAGGCCAGCGTGTAGAGCATGAAATAGAGCAACGATTTACCGAATACGATGCGGAAAACGCCGTTGTAGTGCTGCGCCACAGGAATTAGCGTGTCGAACTGGTTGCGTTCGCGTGCCGTGCCAGCCAGCATACAAATGCCGATGAGCAGCGTTTGTTGAATAAGCAACATCAGTACCGCTGGAATAAGGAAACTGGCAAACCCCGACTGCGGATTGTAGAGCGCAATAGACGCCGATTCGACAGGCGCAACCGCCACATCGTCTTGCTGACGCGTGGCGTGTTTTTCGTGTTCCATCTGCAACTCTGCGCCCATATCGAGCGACACTTCGGTGGCTGTCAGCACAAACGCTTTGTAGAAAAGCAGGCTGCTCATATCGCAATAGAGGCTCACATGCGCCTGTTTGTTTCTGTGTATCGCCTCGCTAAAGTCGCGCGGAATGTAGAGAATGCCGTAAGCATACTGCTTGTCGAGCCACTCTTGTGCGTGCGGCATATCGGGACAGTGCGCCACCACTTTCACTTCGGGACTTGCATCGACACGGCGTATAAATTCGCGGCTCAATACGCTGTTCGAATCGTCGATAACAACCAACGGCGCATCGCTGGCACGCTCGGTGTTGTAGATGAGTGTGTAAATGACAGGATAGACCAACGGCACGACAAAGAAAAACAGCACCACCACCGAATCTTTGCAAATGAAATTCAGTTCCTGCCGCCAGACAAAAAAAGTGCCTTTGATGCCTTCGCTTATGCGCTGTTTCAGACTGTATGGATTGTTCATGGCGTTACGGAATATATTTGAAATGCAGCAGTTCGCGTTTCAGATTGCGGGCGTTCAGTATGGGCAGCAACAGGAAACAGAGCAACGCCACATAGTTCCACCAACAATAGAAAAGCGGGCGGCCGTTCAACGCTTGCGATACATAAATTTCGAAGTAGTGCCGCATTGGGAATAGATAGGCCAAAGCGTGTATAGCGCCGTACATGGCTTGCACGGGGAACGAAAATCCGCACACCGAAAACGAGAGCATTCCAAACAGACTTGCAAAACTCAATCCCATGCGCAGCGTCGGCAGAATGCTAATCATAAACACACCCACGGCTTGCGATGCAATGATAAGGCAAAACATCGCTCCGAGCATCGGTGCCCAGCCCGAAAGCAGCGGAAAATGACCATAACCATAGAGCAGCGACAACATCAGCAAACCTGTGATGCACCACAAAAATGTTTGCGGCAAAAGTTTTCCCAACAGACTCACAGTCAGCGAGTTACCGCCACGACTCAACCATTGGCGCGAGGTACCTTCTTTTATCTCGATGCCGATGGAATAGACCGTTATCATAAAGATGAGCAGTTGCATCATGCCCGGCAGGAAACAGTTGTTCAGATAGACCGAATAGTTGAGCCACGGATTGCCGAGTGCGTGCGTGTGTACGGCTATCGGCTGTATGCGTGCCATGATGGCATCTTCGGTCTGTCCGTAGGCCAAGCCCGTTTGCAGCGACACGGCTTTGCCAGCCAACACCGAAATAGTTTCCATATCCTTGAACAGCAGCGAGCCGCCAATCATAAACGAACTCGTGGTGTAGAACGATATTTTCGGCTGGCGACCAGCGGTGGCATCGGCGGTGAAGCCTTCGGGAATGTAGAAAAACCCAAAAATTTTGCCCTCCTGCAAGGCGCGCCGTGCCTCGGTGAAACTTTTGGTCTGCATCACAATGCCCGTCTGCTGAAAACTGTTGAGTTGCCGTATCAGCGTGCGCGATGTGGCGGTGTTGTCTAAATCGACCACACCAGCGGGCAGGTTGGTGGGCAGGCCGCAGCGCATCAACGACAGCATGATGAGCGCAGTGATTATCGGCGCGAAAAATATGCCAAAAGCATAAATCGGTCGCGTCGCAATGCGCTGCCACTCACGCTTATTGAGGGCAAACAGGCGTTTGGCTGTAACTTTCAGCGACATTATCCCAAAAATTCAAAAAATCACTACAAGAAAATTTATGGGAATCTCCCTCAATCTTTGTTTTCGAGTTTGAGAATGACGCTCATGCCGGGGCGCAATCCCTCCACTTTTTCTACGGGGTGCGTGCGTACTTCGAATGTTTTGATGTCGTATTGGCCAGTGGCTTTTGTCGCTTTCCAAACGGCGTAAGTGCCCATATCTTTCAGGTGTGTGATGCGCAGAGCGATGGTGTCGTTGGCGAGCGCAGGCACAAATGCGCTGATGGTGTCGCCCATTTTGAACTGCGGCAACAGGTCTTCGCGCACATTGAAAATCACGCTCATATTGTCCAAATTGACGATGTTCATGATGGGTGCGCCCTGCCCTACCAGTTCGCCCACTTTGGGGAAAATTTCCGAAACTTCGCCATTGGTGGGCGAAATCAGCGCACCCTCTTTTTCGTACGAATGCACTTCGGCCAGCGTACCGAGCGAGTAGTTTACAAAGGCATCGAAAATGGCTTGATTTTCGTCGGTAATGGTCTCTTTGCTGCGCTTATACTGCGTGTAGGCGGTCTTTTCCGAGGCTTTCATCGAGCGCAATGTGGCTTCGGCTTCGTCGCGGCGTTGCGCCGATACTACGCCCTCTTTGTAGAGTTTCTGTATGCGATTGTAGGTTTTTTCGGCCAGTTCGCGGTTGGCTTTGGCTTTTTGCCAAAGTTCGTAAGCGGTCTGCACGGTGTTGCCCGACGCACCTTTTTCGGCACGATCGCGCTGCGCCGAGGCGGCTTGGCGCAAGGCTTCGGCTTGTTCCAGTTTGGCGGCCACTTCGGGACTAGGAATCAGCACCAAGGTGTCGCCCACCTGCACTTTGTCGCCCACTTCGACATTGTATTTGACTATGCGCCCAGGCACCTTGCCCGATATGCGCAACTCTTCGGCTTCGGCTTGCCCCATGATGATTTCGTCTTCGGGCTGCAAGATGAAAAATCCCGCCACTGCCACCAACACAATGATGCCCACCATCACACAAAAAGCGATGATGATGTTGTTCAGCGCGATTTTCTTTTTCGATGCCAAAACATCTTTCTCTTTTTTGTTGTTTACCTCTTCGCTCATACTATTATTTCTGTTTTATTCCGTTGAAAATCAGTTTATTTTACCTGTCCGCTCACTTTTTGCAGGGTGAGTTCGGCCATGCGCACGCCTATTTGTGCGTCGATGTATTCGGTTTGCGCTTTGAGCCATGCTGTTTGCGCTTCCATCAGTGCTAGCGGATTGCTAAAGCCTTCGTCGAACCGCAGTTCGGCCGAGCGCAAGTTCACTTCGGCAGTCGATTTGCCTGTGGTGGCGGCAGCAAGCGTGCTGTTGGCTTGCGTGTATTGGAGCGTGGCTTGTTTCAGTTCCAGTTGCGCCTTGTCTTTGGCGGCCTCTATCTCCAAATCTTTGATGTGAGTGCTGGCTTTGGCCGAATTCAAGCGGTAACTGCCGCCTATCCAGCCAGTGATTGGCACGGTAACCGAAACGCCCACATTGAACATGCCGCCAAACGAATTGTCGAAACCTTTGTACAGATTTGGATTCGATACAAGGTAGTTGGCGTTGAACAGCACATTCGGCAGCAGCGACGAGCGCACCACAGTCTCCTGTTTTTTGGTGATTTTCTTGGCCAATTCGAGATTGGCAATGTCGGTGCGATTGCTGTAGATGTTGGCAGTGTCGAGCGTCGAAAATAGGTTGTCGGTCATCTGCAGCGACAGCGTATCGACCGCCTCGTCGGCCAGCACAATGGTGTCGTTCAGGTCGATGCCGCAGAGTTGCATCAGGTTGAATTTGGCCATTGTCAGTCCTTGGTCTATCTTCGATTCGGCCAGTTGCACTTCGTTCAGACGCACCTCCACATTCAGCAAGTCCGATGGCGTGGCAATGCCCTCGTCTATCATGTGGTTCACATTTTTTTGCGTCTGCGCAAGCAGTTCCACCATGCTATGTGCTAGCGCGCGTTTTTGCGCCAACGACACCACCAACCAGTAGTTTTCTTGCGTCAGCAAACTCACATTGTCGCGCATGGCTTTCACATTGTTTTCGGCCACCGTCTGTCCGTAGTTGGCCATCTGGTTCAGCGCAATCAATTTTCCGCCGAGAAACACGGGCTGCACCAACGCCACATCGGCCACCATCACATTCTGAATGTCGATACGCGTCAAGTGGCGAATTTCGGCAGGAATAAGCATACCATACATCATACTGCCGTAGTCGATGAGTTCAAGGTTCTTTTGGTTCCATTGGTACGAACCCACCACGCCGATGTGCGGAAAATAGTTGCTGATGGTTTGGCTGCGTGTGTTTTGCGCTATCCGCACCGTTTCGTCGGCCACCTTGAGCGATGTGCTGTGTTCGGTAGCCAGCGCAATGCAGTCGTCCACCGTCTTTGGCTGCGCAGCCAGTGCGACGGCATAGCAGCCGCAGATTAAGAGTATTCCGATTCGTTTCATCGTTCTGCCCGATTAGTTGCGGTTGGCTACTGTGGCTATGTGGCTTCCGTATATTTTTATGGTGGTTGTGTCGCTTGTCAGTTCGCCATCGTACACTTCGTCGAGCATGATGATGTCGTCGTAGCGCACACCGCGGCCGCTCACTTTTATTTCGCCGCTAACCGATTGTATTAAACCCGTTTGCAGCGATATGGTTTTGGTGTATGGCAACAAGTGCAGCGAGTCGCCATCGACTTTGGCACGCACGGTAGTAGTTTTGCCACCCAACTCGTTGAATATCAGCAACACGCTATCTTTTTTGCTCGATTTCAGATCGACAACGCTCAACTGTCCAACCTGTTTTAGTTCGTATGGCACGGCTGTGGTGTCAGTGCGGCTGATGGTGAGCGTTCCCGAAGTTTTGTAGGCGTAGTCGCCAGTAAAAATTTTCGCTTTGTTGCAGGAGCAGAGACCAAGCAGTGCAACCGCAAAAATCATTGTTTTTTTCATTTTGTGATCTTTTTTTCTTTTGTAATGTTTCTTCTCTTAATGTTGTTTTTTTCTATTCTGTTCGATAAGGCTTTCGACCACGCAACCCACAAATGTGCTGAATGTGGCAGCGTATTTCGCATAATTTTTCTGCACGAAAAACGAAATTTCGAGACCTTTCAGCACCATCAGCAGCATATCGGCAAATGCGTCGATGCTGAAATCGGGCGCAAAGCGGCTGGTAGCTCCGTCGGCGGCGATACGCTTGAACTGCGTGCGCTCCCACTCGTCGAAATCGCGGCACAACTGGCGTATGTTGTCGAACCGCTGGTCGAAAGCGTGCCCAATCTCGTTGCGCAGCATCTGTTGGTAGTTTTCTGCGTGATTGAGCAGTTCCATGCGCCGAATCATGTACTCTTTCAGACGGTCGGCGGCTGGGCGTTCTACATCGTCGAGCACGGGTTGCAGCGAGGTGCGCACCTCTTCAAGTTCGTTGCTAATGATGATGGCGAACAACTCCTCCTTGCCCGTAAAATGGTTGTAAATCGACCGTTTGGCTTTGTGTGCTTCGTGCGCAATGTCGTCGATCGAAGTCTTGTAGAAGCCGAATTTTTTGAACAACTCGCTTGCAACAGCGAGAATCTGGTTGCGTGTTTTAGTTACTTTTTTCATCGTTTTTGTTTTTTCGTGCAAAATTTAGTACAAATTTCGTGCCAAACTTTGTAATTTTTATTTTTTAGGCAAAAAAATGTAAATTTTGCACGCTTCTCGCACTTTACACACTTTTATACTTTCACACTTTCTAACTTTCTAACTTGATAACTTGATAAACTTGATAAACTTTACAACTTTCACACTAATTTCGTATCTTTGCA
>CAVGYO010000069.1:0-8345 GCA_963633255.1 Erysipelotrichaceae bacterium | reverse complement strand
ACAACGCCTCAATCTTCAAATCTTCAAATAATTGTCAATTGTCAATTATCAATTAAAAACTCCTCACTCCTAATTCCTAACTCAAGAACACTCCTCACTTCTCACTGCTCACTTCTCACTATTAAAACCGCTCACTACTTTGAAAATTGCCGATTTCCCATTGTTTTGTAGGCGTACGAGCAGCAAGCCGCTTGTTGTGCCGAGAGTGGCAGTGTGGAACGATTGGCAATCGTTGGTTAGTTTTTCGGTGTGGAGTTGCCGCCCGCCAAGGTCGTAAATGTAGGCGGTTTGCCCTGTGGCGTTGCAGATTTCGAACCAGCCATCGTGCGTTGTTGACGACACAAATACGCCATCGGTTTCGGGCGCATCGAGCGCAACATCGTCGTGGTAAGTACCGAGACTCAACCCAACCACCACCGCATCGTGGTCGGAATAGCGGTACATCGTGGTTGTTAAATCGGTTGGATATTCGAAAATAGCAGGTTCGTCGGCGTTCAGGTGAACGACGGTCGCGCCCGTTACTTGCGCACTCATCGAGGCATTGGCCAACGCATGGTCGAGCAGTCCGCAGCGACCGCCAAAAACATACGAGTATTGGTTGGTGGCATATTTTTTCAGCAGATTTTTGTAGTCCGCTGCCACAAAACGCTGCACAGGGTCTTCCATCGAATGCGCGTTGAGGTCGCCCATCACCAGCACATCGCTGTCGGTGGCTTGGGCAGCACATCTTGCTATCACCGATTCGGCTTCGGCCACGCGCGTGCCGTTAAATATGCCTTGACCATCGTTTTGGTCGTTGTCGCTTTCGTCCGTTGGTGTGCCGCTTTTGGCCTTTAAGTGGTTGAGCGATAGCACAAACGATTCGCAATTCTCTTTCAGTGTGAATCCCTGAATGGCCTTGCGGTAGAGCGTTTTTGTGTTGTTGAATTGGAACGAACCTTTCAGCGCAATTTTGTCTTTGCGGTAGATAAATCCCGTTTTGGTGTAGGTGCCATACACCAGTGTGCCATCGTCGATGTAGGCGTAGATGTCGCTGCCAGCGGCTTGGTTCAGCGCGTCGCACAGGTAGGCGATGGCGGTCTGCCCTTGCTGAATTTCGAGCAATCCGTAGATGTCGGCATCGATGGCGCACAGACCTTTTACTATCTTGGCGTGTTGGCGGTCGGCGGCCGCTTCGTCGTCGGCACCATAGCCTGTGCCGTAGTCGCTACGCAGGTAGTATTCGAGGTTGGTGGCGCACACTTTCACATTGTAGTCGCCAATGTCGGCATGCGTGGTTGGACGCTCGTTGCCGTACCAATCGGGCGTATCGGTTATCTGCAATTTGTGGTAGTTGCCGCTCGAGGTGATGAGCGTTCCAGTCAAGTTATCGACCTGATAACCAGTGCGTAGCGTGCCGTTATCATCGGCAAAGGGGCGACTTTGTGTCGTTTTCGGGGCAACTATCAGATTGTCTTTGGCGTTCGTTTGCAACACTGCCCGATAGTCGCTGCTCCCAGGCAGTGCCACCTCGGTCGGGGTCATCAGGCGTTGCGACGACAGCGTGATTGTGCCGCTGTTCCAATAGTAGTTGTTTGTAACCACAAGCGTCTGGTCAAATTCCACAACCATACCGATGTATTTGCTGCCGTTGCCATTCAGAAAATCGTCGGGAAAAACGACTTTCGTTGCGCTGACGCTCTGCCGCTCCGCAATTTTTTGGAGCGATGCAACGGCAGTGAGCGTGTCGGCGGTGCAGCGGCCAGTCAGCGTCAGTTCGTCGCCAAGCCGAATCGCCGCCGTGTCGGCAGCCACAAAAATGGCGTCGCAGGTGGTCGGGTCGCCGTCGCCCATTTTGTCTTGAACAAAAAATCCGTCGCCCACAATGGCGGTAACCACGCCCGACAAGCGCACGCTACTCACAGTCGCTTTATGCTGATTGCGAGGCAGTTCGTATATTTTTAGGTCGATTTGCGCTGCAAGCGGCAGCACAGTCAGCAACAACCCGAGAAATAGAAGGTGGCGTTTTGTCATGGTGGTTTTGTTCGTTTCGAACTACAAAAGTAGCCCTATTTTGCCGATTTTGCAAATTTTCGTCGCTACGAAACGCAAAAAATCGCTAACTTTGCACGCAAAATCATGGCGCAACCGAAGGTAAATATCAAAAATCGGCGGGCAACATTCGACTACGAACTGCTCGACCACTACACGGCGGGCATTGTGCTGTGCGGCACCGAAATCAAATCGATTCGCGAAGGCAAGGCAGGGCTTGTCGATACATTCTGCACCTTTGCCAACGGCGAATTATGGGTACGCAATATGCACATCAGCGAATATCGGCTTGGCACTTGCTACAACCACGACGCCTCGCGCGAACGCAAACTGCTGCTCACCCGCCGCGAACTGCGCAAGTTGCAGCGTGCCGTAAAAGAGAGCGGCCTCACCATTGTGCCGACCTCGCTTTTTATCAACGAAAAAGGGCTTGCAAAACTCAATATCGCCTTGGCGCGCGGCAAAAAAAGTTACGACAAACGCGACTCGTTGCGCGAAAAAGACGACCGCCGCGAGATGGATCGCGCTCGCAAACGCTAAATTGCGAAGATTTTTTTGAGAAAAATTTTGCCGTGTCGTCAAAAAGCGTTACCTTTGTCGCCGAAATAAATGCCAATTTGGCTCAGTTGGTAGAGCAACGCATTCGTAATGCGTAGGTCCCCGGTTCGAGTCCGGGAATTGGCTCGACGCCCGCCTCCGATCCTTCGGGGGCGAGCGTTTTTTTAGGCTAAATTCGTCTCACCCGATAAATCTGGAGGATTAAGCATATTTCGACAAAACACTGATAATCAACAAAATAAAGAGGTACAAAATGGGATACAAACCCAAAAAAAGCGACCTCGATGGTCGCTTTTTGCTACTCAAACTTCTTGAAGTGCTTTTTTTATTTCTGAATCACTTATGTTTTCTCTGTCGCTTTTGTCGTATATTGCAATAAAAACGATAACATTGTTTTGTAGTTTTGCAAATAAATTGTAGTAAATAAGTCGCGCACCTGCACTTTTACCCTTTCCTTTCGACTTTATTTGCATACGAATTTTATATACATTGTCGAATAACAGTGTTCCACAGGTGGGGTTTTCGGATACTTGTTTGGCAATGTTCAATAAATCGTCCTTTATCGACTTGTATTTCTTTGAAAGTGCTTTGATTTGCTTATCAAAACTACTAATTGTGCGAATTTCATACATACTCTACAACTCATTGAGTAAGGACGACAACGAACGCGTTTTGATTATTCCATCGCGAACACCGCAAACATTTTTGGCTATTTTTTTTGCCTCTTTCGCTTCTTTTGATTTATGAATCGAAACAGGATTTGCAATTTTGAAAGCCCCCGACTTTTTCAAAGTTTCCAAAAAACTTAATGCAAACGAATTGCGCGCATTATATTCCAGCGTGATAGTTGCCATAGTTTTGTCCTCCGTTTTTACACTTGCAAAGGTACAAAAATTGTGCCACGCTACAAAACTACCGCTTGCCCGATAAATCTGGGGGATTAGGCGTATTTCGATAAAAACACTGATAATCAACAAAATAACGCGGCGCAAACTAAAAAAAGCGATAAAGTTTGCGTTTTATATTTTTCTGCACTATATTTGCAGATGAAAAACAAGCACACATGCCACAGATATATCAGTATTTCGGTTTTATTTTCTATTTCTATTCCAACGAACACACGCCAATCCATGTTCATGTAAGCCACGGTGGTTGCAATAGTATTTTTGAAATAATTATGCTCGACGGCAAACTTTCGGAGGTGCGTGTCCGAGACAAGGCGGGAGAAGCCCCACTGCCACCAAAAGATAAGAAAGTAGCAGAAAAGTTTATCCGCAAGTACTACAAAAATATCGTAGAAAAATGGATTAATTTCTTTGTCAGAAAACAGGCTGTCCGCAGTACAAACATTAAAACCAAACTTTGATATGGAACGCTTATACATAACCAACGCCACCGACGCAGGCAATTTGTCGGTGCATCTGACTTTTAGCGACAACACCACACAAGTGGTCGATATAGGCAATTTTATTCGCCAATATCCGCACCCACAATACAATAAGTACCTCGACGAACGAAAATTTCGTCAGTTTAAGTTAGAAAATGGGAACATCGTATGGGGAAAAAATTGGGATTTGATATTCCCTATCGAACAGTTACACCGCGGCTTTATAGAATAAGAAAACTACCGCTTGCGTTTGGCAGCGGTCGATTCAAAATTCCCGCCCATATTGTTTTCTCGAAAAAAATTACTACCTTTGCGGTGCAAAAAGATGTGCGGCAGTAGCTCAGTTGGTAGAGCATCAGCTTCCCAAGCTGAGGGTCGCGAGTTCGAGCCTCGTTTGCCGCTCTAGAGCAAAAGCGTTTTCTACGGAGAGCGCTTTTGTTTTTTTGCATTGCTGTTGCCCATTTTTTTGTATCTTTGCGCCAAAACTCGACCGATTATGTACATCGCCATAGGACTTTTGGTGCCGTTTGCAGGCACAGTATTGGGTGCTGCGTTGGTTTTTCTGATGCGCAATGGCATCAGCATGGCCGTGAACAAACTGCTGCTTGGTTTTGCTTCGGGCGTGATGATGGCGGCCTCGGTGTGGTCGCTACTCATACCGAGCCTTGCTATGGGTGCCGCCAATGGCAGCCGATTTGCGTGGTTGCCCGCCACTGTTGGATTTCTGCTCGGCATGGCTTTTTTGCTGATTTTGGACACAATTATTCCACACTTGCACGCCAATTCAAACGAACCCGAAGGGCTGAAATCGTCGTGGAAGCGCACCACTATGCTGGCGGTGGCGGTTACGCTGCACAACATTCCCGAAGGCATGGCCGTGGGCGTGGTGCTGGCGAGCGCCTTGGCTGGCAATGTGGGCGTAAGTCTGTCGGGTGCGCTGGCGCTGTCGGTGGGCATTGCCATACAAAATTTTCCCGAAGGGGCGATTGTGTCGCTGCCGCTTCGGGGCGAAGGCTTGTCGCGCTGGAAAGCGTTTGGCGTTGGGGCGTTGTCGGGCGTGGTTGAGCCAATTTTCGGCTTGGGAACAATAGCCGCCATCGCCATTATCACGCCCATTTTGCCCTATCTGCTGGCGTTTGCCGCTGGCGCAATGATTTATGTGGTGGTCGAAGAGTTGATTCCCGAATCGCAAAGCGGACACCACTCCAACATTGCCACCGTGGGTGTGGCTATTGGGTTTACACTGATGATGATACTCGATGTGGCATTAGGATAAATTTTCCGCTGAAATGAGAGAGAAAAAGCGAACAAAAACGGCAAAAATGCATCTGCGGCAGCGCAACAATCTGCTCTACGAACAACTGCAATACACGGGCAATCGCACGGACAGCACGCAGTTCGAACTGCTGGTGTTCGACAAGGCAACAATGCACCGATTCGCCTCCGACCAACCGACGATATTGGACAATATCGACCCGAAAAAAATCTGCTGGCTCTGTGTGCGCGGTCTGTCGGACACAGCCAAACTGCAACCGCTATGTGCCGCGCTGCAAATTCCGACGCTTTGGCTGCAAGATGTGCTGAACACGCACCATCTGTCGAAAATAGAGGAACTCGACAATGCCGTATTGACCATTCTCGACATCTTTTCGAGCGATGCGCAGGAGCAAATCGAAAAAGAACGCGTGGGACTTATTCTGAAACCGGGGCTGGTAATTTCGTTTCAGGAGACGCAAAACGACCTCTTTGCCGACATTGCCAACGCCATTGCCAACAACGAGGGCAAAGTGCGCCACCAGTCGGCCGACTACCTCTACAACCTGCTGTTTAGCAACATTGTGAACGGCTATCTCGGCATTCTCGATATGCAGCGCGAACAGATGCTCGACATGGAAAATGTGTTGATGGAAATTGGCGACGAAAAACCCAACAACATCGGTCGCGACATTCAGATGGTGCGCAACGACTACATTCAACTGCGCCGCAATCTGCTGCCGCTGTGCGAAAACTTTCGGATTTTGACCGAATCGGCACAAGTAAAAGCCGCCAACAAAATCTACTACAAAGACACTTTCGACCACCTTTTGCAGGTGTTTCAGATGATTGACAGCGCCAAAGAAAACATCACCGCACTGGTCGATTTGTACTTGGCCAACAACGATTTGCGCATGAATCGCATCATGAGCCGACTCACCGTGCTGTCGGCCATATTCATTCCAATCACCTTTTTGGCGGGCGTGTGGGGCATGAACTTCCGCGTGATGCCCGAACTCGATTGGCAATACGGCTACCTGCTGGCGTGGGGAAGCATGTTGCTTGTGGCGGGCGCAATCGCCATTTGGCTCTGGCGAAAACATTGGTTTTAGCACCGCCCGACAGCATCTGCGGCAACGCATTTTTTTCGTATCTTTGCAGAAAGAATTTGCCCATGAAACAGTTTGACAACTATCCGCTTTTGGCACACAACACCTTTGGTATGAATGTGCGTGCGCGCCACTTTGTGGAGTACGACAGCGTGGACGAACTGCGTACATTTCTCGCGGCGCATCGTGGCGAACGCATTTTTCACATCGGTGCGGGTAGCAACCTGCTGTTTACCAACGACTTCGACGGATATATTCTGCATAGCGGCATCAAATTTTGCGAACTTCGGCACGAGAGCGAAACAGACCTTTCGGTGCGTGTCGGGGCGGGCGTGGTTTGGGACGAATTTTGTGCCGAGGCGTGCGCCAAAAACTTGGGCGGGACTGAAAATCTCTCGTACATTCCTGGCGAAGTGGGCGCCAGTGCCGTGCAAAACATCGGTGCGTATGGTGCCGAAGTGGCCGACATCATCACGCAGGTCGAAACCATAGAGATAGCCACGGGCGAGAGTCGCATTTTTCAAAATTCGGAGTGCCAATACGGCTATCGTCAGAGCATTTTCAAAGGCGATTTGAAAGGAAAATATATCGTTACGGCGGTGGTTTTTCGCTTGTCGAAAAATCCGACGCTGCGGCTCGACTACGGCAATCTGCGCGACACATTGGCACACATCGAACGCCCAACAGTGAACGATGTGCGGCAGGCCGTCATCGGCATACGCAAGCAAAAATTGCCCGAGCCATCGGAACTGGGCAGCGCAGGCAGTTTTTTCAAAAATCCCGTAGTGCCGCGCGCGCAAGCCGACGCACTTTTGGCGCACTACCCCACTATGCCACACTACGCCGTGGGCAGTAGCGCAACCAAAATTCCAGCGGCGTGGCTCATCGAACAGTGCGGTTGGAAAGGGCGCACGCTCGGTGGTGCAGCCGTGTACGAAAAGCAGCCGCTTGTGCTGGTAAACCGCCACCACGCCACGCCCGACGATGTGCAGCAACTGGCGCAACAAATCGTTGCCTCGATACAAGAAAAATTCGGCATCACCATTGAGCCAGAAGTAAATTATGTTTGAGAGTTAATTGACAATGTTAGTAGCAAGTAGCAAGAAAAATTAGGAATTAGGAGTGAGGAGTGAGGAGTGTTTTAGTTAGAAAGTGTGAAAGTATAAAAGTGCGAAAGTTCGAACATTCGATAATTCAATGATTCAATGATTCAATGATCATCACTTGTAGGGGCGCGGCATGCCACGCCTTAGCAGACCAACAAACAAAACCGCACCGAACCAACACTAACGCAATTCTGTCCCTCTGCTTGGAGCGTAGCGAAAAGATAGGGGGACGAGGAGCGACAGCGACGGAGGGGGTTGAGAATAACTTAATAACTCAATGATTCAATAATTCAATAAATTCCTCCAGAAAAGGTGGTTCCCCCAACAAAAAAGTGTAGCAATTAAACGAAGGTTTATTTGCTACACTTTTTCAATCCATAAAATACACCACAAAAGTACGGAATAATTTTGAACCGCCAAACTTTTAGGCAAAGAAAAACAGAATTTTTTGCATATACGCCCCAATTTTTTTGCTGCCACTTGCGAAATGTTCCAAAAGTGTAGCAATTAAACCTTCGTTTAATTACGACAGCCCAACCGCACTTTTTTGCGCTATACAAAAGAACAAAACAAATTAACGCAATTTTATAACTACCTAAAAACCAATTTATTATGAAACGCTTTTACACCTTTTTGTTGGCTGCAATGGCCACAACGCTGTGCGCTACGGCACAAAGCACCGAAACGACTTACGAGGCTGTGGATCTTGGCTTGAGCGTGAAATGGGCCACCTGCAATGTAGGCGCTACCAGCCCAGAAATGTACGGCCACTACTACGCTTGGGGCGAAACCGAATCGAAGAGCTATTACTCGTGGAGTAATTACAAATATGGTACGGCAGAAACTGCACTGACCAAATACTGTAACGACAGCAATTATGGTAAAGATGGCTTTACCGAC
>CAVGYO010000068.1:0-8371 GCA_963633255.1 Erysipelotrichaceae bacterium | reverse complement strand
GCAGTAGAATACGCCCAAAAGAGTGTTTTATTGCCTTGTGGCTTCGTAATAGGGGAGCAGATATGTTTGGTTATTTGGGAAAAATCAATCTTCAAATCTTCAAATAATTGTCAATTATCAATTATCAATTATCAATTGTCTCGCGCCTACGGTTTCAAACTTTCTCGATTTCGTCGAGCATGGTGTACCAGATGTAGCCTTGTGGTTGGTAGCCCATTTTTTCGATAAGTCGCATATAATTAGACACTTGCGCTCTGTATCGGGCTTGTTTTTGCGTGCCAAATTTGTAATCGACCACCACCACATTGCGACCATCGACCATTACGCGGTCGGGGCGGTAGAGTTTGCCCGATGCAGCGATTATCTCCGTTTCGTTGCGCACCTCGTACCTGCCCGAGAACCAGTCGCGTACCTCGTTTTTCGACAACAGCCGCAACAGTGTTTCGCGTATTTGCGCACTCTCGGTGTCGGTAATTTCGCCATCGTTGATGCATTGGCGCAGCGTTTTGTCCAGTTCGTCGGCGCGCACTATCCGTTCCAAAATGCTGTGCATCAGCAGTCCGTGCTGGCGTTCGCTGCCGTCGTCGTCGGGCATGTAGCGCAGGCGCAGGCGACTTTCGGCCGACACGGTGTCGTAGGTAAGCGGCAGCGACTCAACGCTGGTTTTTGGCGTGTGTGCAGCGTCTTTTAGCGGCTCGCACCGCCCTATTTCTACCATCGTAACAATCTCGTTTTCAGTTTTTTGCAAAGAATCGGCAAGGTCGCCAGTCTGTGGCTCGCGGCAAAAACAGTGTTCCAACAGATTGGCAATCGATTTTATCTCGTCTTTATCACTTTTCTGTTGCGGAGCGATGATGTAAAGGCACTTTTTTGGGCGCGTGAAAGCCACATAAGCCGTGTTCAACACATCGATGCAGTTGTATATCTGCTCCTCGTTGTACGCATCGGCAAAAATTGTCCGCGCCAAATCTTTTTTGTAACCAATGGGAACGACGGGCATTTGCGCAAACGGCTGTTGGTCGGCAGCGGGTTTGCACCAGAGAATTTTATTCGAATTTTGTTTTTCTTCAAATTTCCAATTGCAAAAAGGAATGATAACTGCCTCAAATTCAAGTCCTTTCGACTTGTGAATGGTCATGATACGAATGGCGTTTTGTGTTTCGGAAGCCGCCAAAAAGCGTTTGTCCGACACCTCGTCCCAATGCTCCAAAAAGCCGTTGATGTCGGTTTCGTAGTTCGATGTGTAGGCAAAAATTTCGTCCTGAAAAGCCTGCAAAAAGACTCTGTTCCCTTCGCGCTCGGTCAGGCCGAACAGTTGAATCATTGCTTCAACAAATTGGAACAACGGCTTGTTTTTCAGTGCGTTAATCTCGCCCACTTTGTTGCCAAACAGGCGTGCAAGCCACTCCTCGGCGGTTTCGTTGCCGATGCTGATGGCAGGCTGTTCGCCGCGCTGTTTTCGGTAGATGACTTCGACCAGCAGGCGATTTATGCGGTTGGCTGGCTCGACAAAAAAGCGCATCATGCCCGTCAAAAAGCGCACACACGGCGCAGAGGCAATGAGCAACGCCTCGTTCGACACCACTTCGTAACCCGCCTGCAGCAGAAAATCGGCCACCTGCGCAGCTTCTACATTGCGGCGCACAAGTACGGTCATCTGGCTCAATTGGTAGCCGTTGGTTTTCAGATTTTCGATTATCGGCGGCAACTGTTGCAAGGCGTTTTCGTACCAAGCGTCGTCGCTTTTTGTGGCTGGCAAAAACTGCATCTGCACATAGCCATCGACCGAACTTTTTATCTGCTGCGCTACACCACTATATAATTGCTGCACAAGTTCCGATTGCTGCACAAGTTCCGTGCGTTCTTTCTCCCAAAACGATTCGAGCAGTTGCGGCGCATTGTCAAAAAGCGCATTGTTGAACTGCACCACACGCCTTGCGCTGCGCCAGTTTGTGTCGAGTTGCAACTCTTCCACATTTTGTCCAAAATCGGCTTTCACCTGATTTTGCAACAGCCGCCAGTCGGAATTGCGCCAGCGATAAATACTCTGTTTCACATCGCCAACTATCAGATTTTGACGGTTTTCGGCCACGCTATTTTGCAACAACGGACGGAAATTTTCCCACTGTTGCAGCGAGGTATCCTGAAACTCGTCGATCATGAAATGGTGCAGAAAAACGCCCGCTTTTTCGTAAACGAATGGCGCATCGCAACCAGCGATGATTTGGTGCAGAAAATCGGTGGTGTTGCTTATGGGCATTGCATTTTTTTCGTCGCAATAACTCTTAATCTGCGCACTGATGTCGCCCAAAACGCCGAGCAACGATATGTTTTCGAGCACGATTTTTGCCGACAAATAACGCTTACACTCGTCGCCGTCGATTATCTTCTTCATTTGGTCGGCCACATCGTTCAAACCATCGTTGTAGGCGGCCACTATCTCTGTGCGTTTTGGCGATTTTTTGCTGCTCCACTTCTCGCAGTCGCCCACAGCCTTGCTGAAAGTACTCGGTAGATTGAACCCTCTGTTTTTCAGATATTTATAGTCGAAATAGTGTGCAAAACTGCGCGCGGCGCCGCCGCTGAAATCGTACCATTTCAAACCATGCCGCTGCATAATTTTCGCTGCCTCGTCGCACAGTTGGCGCATTTTCTGTTCGAAAGCGGTAACAATGGCGACCAACTGTTTGCGGTAGTTGGTCAAATGCTCCTTGTTGTGCAGTTTGGGATTGGACGCATACTGTTGGTACGCCTCTTTGAAAATTTCTTCGCCAAGCCGTTCCAATTCGCTGTTTATCTGCCAACTTTTGTCGTTGTCAATGCGCTCTTCGGCAAACTCTTTCAGCCAATCGAGCAAATTGGAATTTTTGTCGAGGTCGAACAGCATATTGTCGATGGCCTGTTGCAGCAAATTTTGGGTGTCGAGTTCCACGCCGTAGTTGCCGTGCAGCCCGAGTTCGCGCGTAAAAGCACGCACTATCTGCTGAAAAAATCGGTCGATAGTGCTGACATTGAAACCGCTGTAGTCGTGCAAAATATCGGTAAGGAAGCGTTGCGCTAGCGCGCATATATCGCTGCGTTTCAAGCCATTCAGCGCAGGTTCTCGTTCCAAATCCGACAAAAAAGGAGCATCGTTGCCTGTGGCCAGCGCGTGCAACTCCTGCACAATGCGCCGTTTCATCTCGTCGGTGGCCTTGTTGGTAAAAGTTACCGCCAGCGTGCCACGGTGTGGGTGCGGTTCGAGGCGGTTGCGAAATAGCAACAACACATATTCGTAGGCCAAACGGTATGTCTTGCCCGACCCAGCCGACGCCTTGTAGATTTTGATATTTTTTGCAGTGTTTCCCATACGCATTATTTAGGCAAAGGTACGATTTTTGCCACAAAAATCTGCCATTTCGGCAAAATAATTATCAACAAACCGCAAAAAAAAAGACGGTGGCATGCCGCGTCGCTACAAACTTTGTTTCTGTTGAATTGATTATTGGTTGATTGGTTGATCGGTTGATTGGTTGATCGGTTGATTATTGTGCAAATGATTTTGGACAATCTTCAAATCTTCAAATTGCGGCTTCGCCGCATCACTCCTCACTCCTAATTCCTCACTCAAAAAGCACTCCTCACTGCTAACTTCTAACTTCTCACTTTCTTGCTACTTGCTACTTGCGACTAAATTGTTGATTTGTTTATTTGGTTTTCACAAAAAGATGTATTACCTTTGCAAAATTAGAATCATAAATTGCAAGGGATATGAATTGCAAAACATTTTTCGGATTGGCGTGCGCCTCCGCTCTGTTGGCGGCCTGCACTACAAACATCGACATGAACAAAATGTCGAAGGACATCGACTACAACACCGCGCTGGTTGTACCTATCGGCACGGCACGGACCACAGTCGGCAAACTCGTCGATTTTATCGGCAACGACGATGTCAGGCAAGATTCCGACCTGAACACCTGCTACCTGTGGTGGACCGACACCCTGCGTCTGAACACAAAAGACATCAAAATTGGCGATTTTTCGCAGGGCACAACCTACAACACGCCCTACACGCTTGTCGATGGCGATAACCCACTGGTAAAGAGCGGATTGACTCTGGACGCGGGCAAATACGAGTTTCACGATACGCTGCAATACGACTTCGACTACGACCACTATGGCGACGATGGCCAACTCGACCAGCGCGTAGATAGTGCCGTGGTAAACAGCGCCGAACTCTATTTCAAAGTCGATGCCAACGATTTGGAAATTTCAGAACAGATGCCGCTCTACATCGACCTGCATTTCAACGACATCGATGGCCTGCAAGACCGCAGTTACAAGATAACACGCAGCGGCGACACACACCAAGATATGCTGTCGGGATTCAAAGTGCGTTTCGACCGCAAAACTGGCACCACGCCCATCTCCGTTACCTACACCTACGCAGCGACAAAAAGTTTCACAGTAACCGACCAATCGAAATTTATGCCGCAAATACGCTTCCAAATTATCGATTGCCGCAAGGCGTGGGGATTTTTTAACCGCAAAGGTAATGTTACCGCGGACAGCGTCAATTCGCACATGCCAACAGGCTTTTTCGAATCGGAAACATTCATCGAAAACAGACTGCGATTCACCAACCCGATGGTAACTTTCAAAATTACCAACGGCATCGGCATTCCGCTCGATTTCACGGTGGAACACATCAAAGCCGTTTCGGCTTCGGGCGAAGAGCGCATGGCCGATTTCAACGGATCGCCCAGCAAAACCATGCGTCTGCGCAAACCAAACATCGAAGGCGACACCTCGCTCAACATACACATGTTCGACAACCAAGACGGCCACACCGAACGGCTGTTCGAAATCACGCCACACCGTTTTGTTTACGCGTTCAATGTGAAAATCAGCAAGTTCGAAAACGAATGGGAGCGCATGCATTGGGTCTTTTTCGACCCCGACAAGGACTACAATCCGCTGGTAGATATGGTGGTTGAAGCCAAAATGCCGTTCCAATACAACCCCACCACGCAATACCAACACCGCGACACACTCGACTGCGACATTGCCGACCTGACGGGAATGGATCGCCTTGGCGCACAATACAATGTGGAGCAACTGAACATCGGTTTGCACTACGACAACCACCTGCCAGTGAAAGCCGTGGCACACGCCGTGCTGCTCGATTCGCTCGACCAAGTACTCTACACAGGTCAAGACTTTAACATCGCTGCTGCGCCTGTCGATGCCGAAGGGCGCACCACGGGCAACACCACTGGCGAAATACGCCAAGAAATTCCCGGCGAAGACATCGCCACCATTTGGGACACGAAAAAAGTGGTGATAGTCGTTACCGTCAATGCCAACGACCCGAACAAAGACATGATCTATTTCAGCCTTGGCGACCAACTCGAAATTCGCGCCTCGCTCTATGTGAAAGGCGGCATAAAGACCAATTTAGACAGCATTTTCTAACCCACCAAGCACCAACCAAACATGAAAACAACCAAAATAATTTCAGCCATAGCGTTGGGCATCTGCTGTTGTCTGCCGATAGCCGCCGAAACCAACACCTATTACTTTATGGACGAGGTGCCGATGCGCAGTTCGATGAACCCAGCCTTCATGCCCAACACGCAATTCTATCTCGACTTCATTATTATGCCGAGTTTTTCGTTCGAAGCGGGCAATAATGCGCTGGCATTCAAGGACATTATCTACAAAAAAGATGGCAGTTTTGTTACGCCGCTCCACTCGTCGGACGGAGTCGATAAACTCTACAAACGCTTCAAGCGCGCCAATGTGTTCGACATGAATTTCAACATGAACATTTTGGAGTTCGGCTTTCGTTTTCGCGAGAAAAACTACCTAACTTTCGGACTCGACCTGAATTTGAGTAGCAACATTATGCTGCCGCGCGATATGTTCAACTTGGCACTCTACGGAACGCCCGACGAATTTGGTGTAAACTCGTTCAATTTCAAGCGTTTCGGCCTCGATATGGAACTCTACGGCGAGTTTGGTGTGGGCTATATGCGCCGCATCAACGAGCAATGGACGGTGGGCGGCAAAGTGAGCCTGCTGATGGGCTACGCTGGCGCAAAAACCAAAGTGCGCACATTCAAACTCGATGCCTCGCGCAACTCGTGGGATGTTACCGCCGATGCCGATGCTTACCTCTCTGCTCCACTCACTTTCGGGCAGAAAGAGGACGGCACCATCGATTTTGGCAGCGCAGAACTCAAAAATAACTATCTGGAACTGCTCTACAAACCTGCTGGCCACGGTGCGTCGTTCGATGTGGGCTTCACCTACGAACCAATCAAACATCTGGTGGTTTCGGCAGCCATCACCGACCTCGGTTTCATCTATTGGCACCGCAATGTGGTGAGCGGCCACGCCGATGGCGTTTATAGTTTCACTGGCATAGAATACGAGCCTGGCGATAGCGTCGATTTTGCAAAAATCGGCGACGATGCACTCGATGCGCTCCACTTCAAAAGCGAAGACAAAGGCGGATTTGCCCAGATGATTCATGGCAATTTCAATGCAGCGGTGGAATATGGCATTCTGAAAAACAAAATCAGTTTCGGTCTGCTGTCGCACATGCGTTTCAATGCGCAGTATGTGAGCGAAGAGGTTACGCTGGCTGCCAATTTCCGCCCGCTCGACTGGCTCAAAGCCTATCTCTCCTACTCGTTTGTCAATAGCCGCGGCAACAATCTCGGACTTGGTCTGTCGCTGCGCGCTGGCGCACTGAATATGTTCCTCGCCATGGACTATATCCCGCTCTATTGGGCAAAAACGCAATTCGAGGCCGATGGTAGCAAATATCCGATTCCCTACGGCACACAGCGATTCAATGTGCAGATGGGCATGAACCTAAGCATTGGGCGCGACAGCGGCGACAAAGACCGCGACGGCGTGAAAAACATCGACGACCAATGCCCCGGAACGCCTATCAAGCAACTGCGCAAACTCTGTCCCGATGTAGGACGCAAACATTTTGTCGATTCTATTGGCTGCCTTTTGGACGAAGACCAAGATGGTGTGCCCGATTGCTACGACCAATGCCCCGGAACGCCATTTGGCTGGCCAGTCGATTCGGTGGGCTGCCCGTTCGACACCGACAAAGATGGCGTGCCCGACTGCTACGACGAGTGCCCCGACACACCGTTTGGCGTGATGGTCGATTCAAAAGGCTGTCCGCTCGACGAAGATAAGGACGGCGTACCCGATCATCTCGACAAATGTCCGGGAACACCAATCGGCGTGCGAGTGGACGAAAATGGTTGCCCAATCGACAGCGATGGCGACGGCGTTCCCGACTACCTCGATAAATGCCCGAATACGCCCGAAGGCGTGCAAGTCGACGAAAACGGCTGTCCAATCGACAGCGACGGCGACAGCGTGCCCGACTATCTCGACCAATGCCCGAATACACCCGAAGGCGTGCAAGTCGATAAAAATGGTTGCCCAATCGACAGCGATGGCGATGGTGTGCCAGACTATCTCGATAAATGTCCGAACACGCCCGTAGAGGCCTACACCACTATCGACGAAAACGGCTGCCCGAAAGACAGCGACGGCGACGGCGTACCCGACTATCTCGACAAATGCCCAACTGTGGCAGGTTCGCCCGACAACCACGGCTGTCCCGAACTGAAACGCGAGGTGCGTAATCTGTTCAAACGCGCCATGCAGGGCATTCAGTTCGAAACAGGCAAAGATGTGATTCTCCCGCGCTCGTTCTCGATTTTGGACGCTATCGCCAATGTGATGTTCGAAAATCCGACCTTCAACCTGACTATCAACGGACACACCGACAATGTGGGTAAGGACGAGGCCAACCAAATTCTGTCCGAACGCCGTGCCGCCTCTGTACGCCGCTACCTCATTGGTAAAGGCGTGGCCGAAGAACGCATGACCTCCAACGGATTCGGTGCTACCATTCCGATTGCCGACAACAAGACAAAGGCTGGGCGCGCACTCAACCGCCGCGTGGAATTCCTTGTAACTTACGAAGAAATCACCTACGAAAAGGTCGAAAATCCTGAACTGAAAGGCGTACAGCAACAAGAAGAGCCGCAGCAAACCGAGCCGCAACAAGCCGAACCACAGCAACCTGCTACCGACGGCGAAGCGCAATAACCAAAAAACAAGAGGGAAAAATCGCATTGGATTTTTCCCTCTTGTTTGTAAAAATGCAAAAATCAGTGCTGTCCGCTAAAAGTGTTTTTCCAAAAAATCGCTTCAACGATTCAACGAATAACCAAATTACAAATTCCGCACGAAAAAAAATGAGAACGACTTTCATCGCTCTCATTCGGGTGGAAGATGGGACTCGAACCCACGACATTCAGAACCACAATCTGACGCTCTAACCAACTGA
>CAVGYO010000067.1:0-8459 GCA_963633255.1 Erysipelotrichaceae bacterium | reverse complement strand
TTCAAATCTTCAAATTTGAATTTCCGTCTTGCCGCTGCGTTTAACGAGTAAAGGGGAGAAGAAGCGTTGTAAGCGGCTTCCTTTCCCCGAATGTGTGGCTAATGTGTAGCCGCTTTTTGTGCGTGCAACGACCTTATTCGGCTGGTTGTTCCACCGGTTTCGGCGTTACTTGGCCTTTGATGTAGAGGACTTCGGTGTAATCCTCGGTGCCATTGCTAAGCACAACCGTAATCGATTTTGTGAACGAGCCGGGGCGCGTCGAAGCGACATATTTCACCTTGATTTCGCCCGTAGCGTTGGGTGCAACGGGTTCGTGGCTGTAACTTGGTGTGGTGCAGCCGCACGAGGTTCTTACGCTCTTCAGCGTGATGGGCGCAGCGTATTGATTTACAAATGTGAAGGTGGTGTATATGTCGCCGTCTTCTTGTTTCACCGTGCCGAAATCGTGCGTACGCTCGTTAAATTCGACAATTTTGTTCTCTTGCGCCGTGGCCGCTATGGCTACGAACAGCATTGCGAATAGTGCAATTTTTTTCATGATGATGATTTTTTATGATTGTGAACTATTTTTACATTCTCTTAACGATTGCAAAATTACTCTTTTTTCGATTATGGTGTGCCGTTTTGTGCTTTTATTTTTTCAACGGCAAATTTCGTGCCATTTTTACGCCCCTGACATAGTATTGCCACAAAATCGAGCCACGAAACAGCCCTTCGGGTTCGGGAACGACGGTCAGGCGTAGATTTTGTTGGCGGTCGGCGGCCAAATCGCGGCGCATACGGCGACTGTGGCGCATGGCACGCAGCACAGCGGCGGCGTTTTTTGCCTTTCCTTGCAACAACAGATGAGCCGCTGCGGCAAGGTCGAGCCAAAAGCGGGCGCACAAAATCCGTTTGGCAGCGGGCGCATTTTTGTAGATCATCAGGGCGTTGTTGCGGAAATTGAGATAGGTTTTTAGCGGACTCTCCTTGTCCAAAGTCTTGGCGCCAATGTGATAGACCACGCTTTGTGGCACGCACGCAATGCGGTAGCCGCGCGCATTCAGTCGCCAACAGAGGTCGATCTCCTCCATGTGGGCAAAAAATCGGCTGTCGAGTCCGCCCACTTCGCGAAATTTGTCGGCACGAATGCAGAGGCACGCGCCTGTTGCCCAAAAAATGTTGGCGATGGCATCGTATTGTCCGTGGTCGGTTTCGACGGTGTTCAGTATGCGACCGCGACAAAAAGGATACCCCAAATGGTCGATGTAGCCGCCACATGCGCCAGCATATTCGAACTGTGAGCGGTGCGTGTAACTCAACAATTTCGGTTGGCACGCCGCTGCATCGGGATTTTCGTCGAGAAAAAGCGTGAGCGGCAGCAGCCAATTTTCGGTTACCTCCACATCGCTGTTGAGCAGCACAAAATAGTCGGCATCGAGTTGTGTCAACGCGCGGTTGTAGCCCTCGGCAAAGCCAAAATTTTCGGACAGTTCCACCAATCGCACCTGCGGAAAATCGTGTTTGAGCAGTGCCAACGAGCCATCGGTCGAGGCGTTGTCGGCCACCACCACTTCGGCCTGCGGCGAATAGGCCACAACCTTCGGCAGCAGTTCGCGCAGAAGCGATTCGCCGTTGTAGTTCAGTATCACAACACTGGTTTTCATGCTTGCGGTGGGCGTTTGTGTTTCCAGCGTTTGTGCGACCAAAGCCAGTAGGCGGGATTGTCCAAAATGTTCTGCTCCATGCGACGCGCATAGGCTTCGACCAAAGCGTTTGGCGCAGTATCTTTGGGCTGGTCGCAAAGCGGTTCGAGGCGACAGACATAGCGGCCACGCCCTATGCGGCGCACATCGAGAAAAGCGACGGGCGCATTGTGTTTTCGTGCGATATTTTCCCAGCCTGTGATGAATGGCGTATCTTGATTCAGAAAAGTGGTCCAGTAGTGGGCGTTGGCAAGCGACGGCGTTTGGTCGGCAATGAACGCCATGACAAACGGTCGGCCCATCTGTTTCAGTTCCACAATGCCACGCAGCACCTGTTTGCGCGAGTAGCAGTGTGTGCCGTAGCGCGACCGCAGATGAATGTATAACCTATCCACAGCGCGATTGTGGAGCGTTTTGTAGAGCGTCGCCACATTGAGCAGGTGCAAGTGCAGCGGCAGCGAGCAGATCCATTCCCAGTTGCCGTAATGGCCAAAAACGGCATACACATTGCGGCCTTGAAGGGCGTAATTTTCGAGCAGTTCGGTATTTTCGAACCGAATATGCTTCGATATTTCCCGTTCGGACATGTGCAACATACGCAACGCCTCGAACAGGCTGTCGCACAGATAGCGGTAGAAGCGGCGTTCGATGGTGCGGCGTTCGTGTTCGCTCTTGTCGGGAAATGCGCGGCGCAGGTTTTGGCGCGTAACTTTCACGCGGTAGCGGCACACACGATAAACGAGCAGATAGGCGATATCCGCAAAGAGATAAAGCACGCGCAGCGGCAGCAAAGCCAGTGTCCAAAGGGCGGCGTAGAGTATGCCAAATCCGATTTTGTCCATCACTCTTCGGTATAGATGCCGATTTTTTTGCCGTATTCGAACTCGCCGTCGAGAATTTCCTGCATCTCGTCTTCGGTAAGGTGCGACACACGCTCTTTGCGCATCATGCTCCAGATGTAGTTGTGCATATCGTCCTCGGCAATGGCGGCATCGTTGTCGTCGCTGTCGTCGAACAGGTTGTTTTTGTCGTAATAGTCGCAAATGAGGTCGAGTACATATTGCACATCGTTGTCGGTGATTTTTGCGCGTGCCTCGGGCGCAAGTCGGTTCAAAATGAAGCGAATGGCCTCGCTGTCGTCGAAATCAAAAGGTTCGTCCATAGTAGTGTGAAAGTGTGAAAGTGTGAAAGTTTATCAAGTTTATCAAGTTTATCAAGTTTGTAAAGTTTATCAAGTTTATCAAGTTTATCAAGTTTGTAAAGTTTGTAAAGTTTATCAAGTTTGTAAAGTTTATCAAGTTTGTAAAGTTTGTAAAGTTTGTAAAGTTCCTTTTTTTGTTGAAGCGTTGAATTGATTTCTGGTTGATTGGTTGTTGATTTTGATTTCAAATTTCAAATCGTTGAACTGTTTAATCGTTGAATCGTTGATTTGAAAAAATAATTTTCAAATAATTGTCAATTGTCAATTATCAATTATCAATTGTCTGCGGCTCTGCCGCATTACAGTTCCAATCCGAGTTGCTGTGTCAAAGTGTTGAAGTCGGCGTTTTTTTGGCGCATTTGGGCAAATTTTTCTTCGGGTGTGAACGCCATCTCTTTGGCCACCGAGTCGTCGATACGCACTTCGAAATCGGCAAAATCGTTGTGCAGTTGCGCCCGCAAGTGCGACAAAATTTGCTGACGATATTTCTCCAAATCCTTCTGTTGCAGCGAGTTGAACACTACGATTTGGTATTTTTCGGGCTGCAACATACGCGGCAAAAAGTTGATAATGGTGTTGGCAGCGTGCGCATCGTCGTGGAGTGCGGTAGCGCAACTGCGCCATGCGGCGGCAAACTGCGTCTCGTCGAACGATTCGCGCTGTGTGGCTGGCTGCTCCGACTTGGTTTCGGTTGGCGCGGCAGCGGCTTGTGGCTGCGCTTTGGGCGTTCCCGATAGCGACAGACTGGCAGGCATTTTGCGCAGCGGCGTGGGTTGCACTGCGGGTTGCGGCTGAGGTGCAGATTGCACTGGTTGCGGCTGTGCTGGTTGCTGCGGTTGTGCAGATTGTTGTGGCTGTGCCACCGCCAAAGGCTTGATTTCCGTCGCTTTGGGCGATTCTACAACAGGCTGTGCACCAGTCAGTTGGCAGAGTTTGATAAGCAGCAACTCCACCGACAAGCGTTTGTTGCGGCTTTGACGATAGTTCAAGTCGCACTCGTTGGCAAGGTCGATAGCCTTGTAGAGAAACGGCACAGGCGCGCGTTTGGCCTGCTCCACATATTGGTCGGCAATCGAAGCCCCAACCTCGAGCAGTGGCTTGGTCGCCTCGTCGCGACTGACGAGCAAATCGCGAAAATGCGCCGCCAAACCCGTAACAAAGTGCTGCGCCTCGAATCCTTTGCGCAAAATTTCGTCGAAAGTGAGCAGTGTGTCGGTCACGCGCCCCGCCAGAAAATCATCGACCAGACGAAAATAGTAGTCGTAGTCGAGCACATTCAGATTTTCGATAACACCCTTATAAGTGATGTTTCCGCCACAAAAACTGACCACTTGGTCGAAAATCGAGAGTGCGTCGCGCATGGCACCATCGGCTTTTTGCGCAATCACATTCAACGCTTCTGGTTCTGCCGTAACTCCCTCGTTTTGAGCCACATACTGCAAATGGTTCACCACATCTGGCACGCCAATTCGGCTAAAATCGTAGATTTGGCAGCGCGACAAAATCGTTGGAATAATTTTGTGCTTTTCGGTAGTGGCAAGAATGAAAATAGCGTGTGCTGGTGGCTCTTCGAGCGTTTTCAGAAATGCGTTGAACGCCGCAGCCGAGAGCATATGCACCTCGTCGATGATATAGACGCTATAACGCCCGATTTGCGGCGGAATGCGCACCTGATCGACCAGCGAGCGAATGTCGTCGACCGAATTGTTCGAGGCAGCATCGAGTTCGTGTATGTTGAACGAGCGTTGTTCGTTGAATCCGCGGCACGATTCGCACTCGTTGCAGGCTTCGCCGTCGGCGGTTGGGTGCGCGCAGTTGATAGTTTTGGCAAATATGCGTGCGCAAGTGGTTTTGCCCACGCCACGCGGTCCACAAAAGAGGTAAGCGTGCGCCAAATGGTTGGTAGCGATGGCATTTTTGAGCGTCGTGGTGAGCGCCTCCTGCCCTACTACCGACTTGAATGTTGCGGGACGATACTTGCGTGCCGATACGATGTACTGTTCCATAAAAGCGGGTCTAATTCTTCGGCAAAGATAATGAAAATTGCCGACAATGCGACAATAACTGCACAAACTTTTTTTTCGGCACAAAACACAATGCGCACAATCATTTTTTTTTCGTAACTTTGCATTGAATATCGTGCTGTGCAAACCATGCAAAAAATTTGGAATAGAATACGGCCTTTCGTTACAAACAAATATGCCATTACGCTGCTTGCGTTTGTGGTTTATATCGTTTTTTTCGATGCTAATAGTCTGATTTCCAGAGCCAAATCGCGCACCGAAATTGCCAATTTGGAGAAAGAGATAAAATTCTACCAACAGCACATCGAGAGCGACAAAGCCAAAATCGATGCGCTCAATTCGAGCCTCGAAAATTTAGAAAAGTTTGCACGCGAAGAGTATTTGATGAAAAACGAGAATGAAGAGATCTTTATCATCGACGAATAGAGCGACCGCCACGCCACGCCGCAAACAACGGGAAGAGTTGCTACAAGTGCACGACAAAAACACGCTGCTGCCGTTTTTGGTCGAAAACCTGAAAGGGCGCAGCCGCAGCACCGTGAAATCGTATTTGGCGCACAGGCAAGTGGCAATCAACGGGCGTGTAACCACCGCTTTCGACGCATTTTTGCACGCTGGCGATGTGGTGGCAGTGCGCAATGTGGGCGAAGAGGCGGCCAATCCCAACCACTTGGCACGCATTGTGTACGAAGACGACGACATTTTGGTAGTCGATAAAAAATATGGTGCTGCAACCGCACAAAACGCTCGCCGCAAAGGCGAACAGACCGTAGAAGAGGTGATGGCCGAACATGTGCGCCGTCAGAAAAAAAGTGGGCAGGCATGGCTCGTGAACAATCTCGACCGCGATGTGTCGGGGCTGCTGCTTTTGGCAAAATCGGAAGAGGCACTAGCGCGGCTGCGCAACGAGCAGTTGCAGACAAAATATGTGGCGATAGTCGAAGGCGAACCCGCCAATCGACAAGGGCGCTTGACGCACTGGCTCACCAACGATTCGAAGACGAAAAAAGTGCTGGCCTCCGACAGCGATAACGGCGGTCAGATGGCAACAACCGACTACAAAGTGGTGAAATCGAACGGGCGTTTTGCGTTGGTAGAATTGACAGCCAAAGACGAAAAGCGGCATCAACTGCGCACGCAACTGGCCACCATGGGAACGCCCATTGCTGGCGACAAAAAATATGGCGCACGCAGCAACCCCATCGGTCGCCTTTGCCTACACGCACAAACGCTGATGTTTTATCACCCGTCGTCGGGCAAACCCACGACAGTCGACACGGGCGTTCCAGCCTGTTTTCAGTAAAAAAGCGAGAGAATAGAGAAACGATGCTATTGGAAAAAATAGATACCCCCGACGATCTGAAACGCCTGCCGCGCGAAGAGTTGCCCACCGTATGCCGTGAACTGCGGCAGTTTATCATCGACGAATTGTCGCACAATCCCGGCCATTTGGGCGCAAGTTTGGGCGTTATCGAACTGACAGTGGCGATTCACTATGTGTTCAACACGCCCTACGACCGCGTGGTGTGGGATGTGGGCCATCAGGCTTATGCACACAAAATTCTCACAGGGCGGCGCGAGCAGTTTCACACCAACCGCCAGTTGCACGGATTGAGCGGATTTCCATCGCCCAAAGAGAGCGTGTACGACGCATTCGGCACAGGCCACTCGTCCACATCGATTTCGGCGGCGTTGGGTATGTCAATTGCGGCGCAGTTGCACAACGACAATCGGCAAGTGGTGGCCGTGATTGGCGACGGCGCCATGACTGGCGGCCTTGCGTTCGAGGGGCTGAACAACGCCTCGATCAATCCCAACAATCTGCTCATCATACTGAACGACAACCACATGGCCATCGACCCGATAAAGGGCGGATTGAGCCAATTTCTCGGGAAAATACACACATCGGCCACCTACAACCGCTGGCGTTTTTCGATGTACCGTCTGCTGAAATCGCTGCACCTCATCGACGAAAAGCAGAAAAAGAAGATTCTCCGTTTTAGCAATTCGCTGAAATCGCTCCGCTCGAATGCCGACAACAATGTGTTCGAAGGGCTGAATATCAGATATTTCGGTCCTGTCGATGGGCATAATGTGAATGCGCTTGTGAGCGTACTGCAAGAGATAAAAAACTATGCTGGTCCCAAGGTGCTGCACATCATCACCAAAAAAGGCAAGGGCTACAAACCCGCCGAAAACGCCGCCACCATTTGGCACGCGCCGGGCGAGTTCGACCCCAAAACAGGCAAGCGCATCACGCACGACAATGGTGGCGAACCGCCTCTGTTTCAAGATGTTTTTGGACATACACTGCTCGAATTGGCACGCAAGAACGACAAAATCGTTGGCATTACGCCCGCCATGCCAAGCGGTTGCTCGATGACCTACATGATGGAAGCCATGCCCGACCGCACTTTCGATGTGGGCATTGCCGAAGGACACGCCGTAACTTTCTCGGCTGGTTTGGCAAAAGATGGGCTGCTGCCCTTCTGCAACATCTACTCGTCGTTTATGCAGCGCGCCTACGACAATGTGATTCACGATGTGGCGCTGCAAAAACTGAATGTGGTACTCTGCCTCGACCGCGCTGGCATTGTCGGAAGCGACGGCGCAACGCACCAAGGCGAATTCGATTTGGCATATTTTCGCTGCATTCCAAACCTGACCATCGCCTCGCCGCTCGACGAACACGAACTGCGCAACCTGATGTACACGGCGCAACTGCCCGACCAAGGGCCATTCGTCATTCGCTACCCACGCGGGCGCGGCGTGCTGGCCAACTGGCACAACGAACCGCAAGCCGTAGAAATTGGCAAAGGGCGAAAACTGAAAGACGGCAAGCAGGCTGCCCTACTATCGATTGGCCCGATAGGCAACACCGCTGCACAAGCCATCAGAACACTCGAAAAAAATCACGGCATCAGCATTGCACACTACGACATGCGCTTTGTGAAGCCGCTCGACAGCGACATTCTGCACGAAGTAGGACAACATTTCAGCCAGATTTTCACGGTAGAAGATGGTGTAATTGCGGGCGGCATGGGCAGCGCAGTGCTCGAATTTATGGCCGACAACGGCTACACGCCGTGCGTAACACGCCTCGGCATTGGCGACCAATTTGTGGAACACGGCACACAATCCGAACTCTACCACCTGCTCGGTCTCGATGCCGAAGGAATTGCAAAACAAATTGCAGAAAAAATTAAGAGGGACACGGCAAAGCCGTAATGACAATTAGTCGCAAGTAGCAAGTAGCAAGTAGCAAGAAAGTGAGAAGTTAGTAGTTAGTAGTTAGCAGTGAGAAGTGTTCTTGAGTTAGGAGTTAGGAATTAGGAGTGAGGAGTGATGCGGCAGAGCCGCAATGACAAATTTCAAATTTCAAATTTCAGATTGTTAGATTAACCAACTCACCAATCAACCAATCAACCGATCAACCAATCAACCAATCAACCAGAAATTAACGCCAATGCGTTAAACCTTTCAACTTTACACACTTTTTTTATGAAAATCGTGATTGCCGGTGCTGGCGAAGTGGGACATTATGTGGCA
>CAVGYO010000066.1:0-8507 GCA_963633255.1 Erysipelotrichaceae bacterium | reverse complement strand
GTGCTGACCTCTATTTCGCCGCGCGTACGCCGCGTCTATTTCAGAGAGTGATGCGGCGCTGCGGCGAAGCCGCAATTGATAATTGACAATTGACAATTGACAATTGACAATTATTTGAAAATTTGAAGATTGAGGCGTTTCGGCTACCGAAAACTAGAAATTAGAATTTTTTCGACAAGCGAGAGCAGAGTCAAATTTATTTGAACTATGCCGAGCGGAGAAAAAATGCGCGAAGCGAAACTAGAAATCTAGAAATTAGAAATCTAGAAATCAGAATCAACAACCAATCAACCAATCAACCAGAAATCGCGCACTGCACGAAAATGGACACCTATACGACCATAGTTGCGCCAGCACAGGGCATTTACAAGGAGAAAGGGAGCAAATTTTTGGCTTTCGCCTATCCCGTTGCTACGCTCGATGAGGTGAAAACGCTGGTCGAAACGAAACGCAAAGAGTACCACGACGCACGCCATGTTTGCTACGCCTATATGCTTGGCGCAGCGCGCACCGATTTTCGTGCCAACGACGATGGCGAGCCTTCTGGCACAGCAGGCAAACCGATTCTCGGACAGATCAACGCCAACGGTCTCACCAACATTCTGATAGTGGTGGTGCGCTATTTTGGCGGCATTCTGCTCGGCACGGGCGGACTTATGGTGGCGTACAAAATGGCGGCAGCCGAAGCCATCGGCGCAGCGCAAACGGTCGAACGGCTGGTCGAAGCGCACTATCGGATTACAACGCCATACACGGCACTCAATCGTGTGATGCGACTGGTCAAAGAACTGCAAATGAGCGTGTTAGGACAAAAACAAAATGCCGAATGCGAATTCACCGTGGCTGTTCGCCAGTCGCACGAAGAGCAGTTGGCGGCGCGGCTCGAACAGATGGCGTTCGAAGGCGTTTTGTTCAGCAAAATCGATTGACAACATGAACGGCAATATCAAAAAGACCAATGTGGCGCGGCTGCTCGATGCGCACAAAATAGCCTATCGCCTGATTGCATACGACCCCGGCGAGGTGGAGTTGGGGGCGCAGCATGTGGCCGACCAACTCGGCGAACCCGTCGAGCGTGTGTTCAAAACACTGGTGCTGAAAGGCGACCGCAGCGGCCATTTTGTCTGCGTCATTCCTGGCAACAAGGAGGTCGATTTGAAACTGGCGGCCAAACTTTCGGGCAACAAAAGTTGCGACCTCGTTCCCGTGAAAGACCTGCTCGGACTCACGGGCTACATTCGTGGCGGCTGCTCGCCCATCGGCATGAAAAAGCATTTTCCCACATTCCTGCACGAGAGTTGTACCGATTTCCCAACGATTTTTGTCAGCGCAGGCGTGCGTGGTTTGCAAGTCGAAATTGCACCCACCGACCTGCAACACATCGCCGATGCCACCATTTGCAGACTTTTTTGAAAAGTGAGCAGTTAGGAGTTAGCAGTTAGAAGTGTTTTTGAGTGAGGAATTAGGAGTGAGGAGTGATGCGGCGTTTCGGCTACCGAAAACTAGAAATCTAGAAATTAGAAATCAGAAATAATATTCAATTCAACAATTCAACAAGTAAAGGATGCAGCATGCTGCGCCCTTTACTTTTTACTTTACGAACTTTCAACCTTTAATGGGAATGGCTTCGAGTGTGGCAACGATGAAGCGCCAGAAGCGTTCGACGCTGGCGATGTTCACCTTCTCGTCGGGGGTGTGTGGGTGGCGCATCGTAGGACCGACCGACACCATATCCAAACGCGGCTCGGTGGCACCGATAATGCCGCACTCCAAACCAGCGTGCACCACGCGCACAACGGCAGGTTTGCCAAACTCTTTTTGATAAACATCGGCCATCGTTTTCAGTATGGGCGAGTCCATGTTCGGATTCCAGCCCGAATAACCGCCCGAAAATTCTACTTTGGCACCCGCCAAGGCAAACACGCTCTCGATCATCGAGGCGAGTTCCTCTTTTTTGCTATCGACCGAACTGCGCAGCAGGCATCTCACACTGATGTCGGTGCTGTTGGCCACCACTATGGAGAGGTTTGTCGAGGTCTCGACCGTGTCGGGAATCTCTGGAATCATGCGGAAAACGCCATTGGGACACGCCGTTACAGCGTTCACAAAGTCGTCTTGTATCTCTTCGGGAATGAGCGCATCGGGCAGTTCCACTTGGCGCACTTCGACAAAAATGTTGTTTTCGATGGCTTTGTATTCGTCGTTGAAAGTCTCGGCGTACTCTTCGGCCAGTTTCTCAATCTCTTTTTTGTTGTCGGCAGGAATTGTAATCACGGCTTTTGCTTCGCGCGGAATAGCGTTGCGCATGTTGCCACCTTCGACCGATGCCAAACGCGCTTCGTACTGCATAATTGCCTCTTTCAGAAAACGGAAGAGCAGTTTGTTGGCATTGGCGCGACCGCAGTCGATTTCGAGTCCCGAATGACCGCCTTTGAGCCCTTTCACCAGAATTTCGAGCGCAATGTCGTCGTCGGGAACGGGCGCGCTTTTGAATTTCCAAGTCATGTCGGCATCGAGTCCGCCAGCGCAACCAACATAGAGTTCGCCTTCGTCCTCCGAGTCCATATTCAGCAGAATATCGCCTTTCAGCAGTCCCGCTTCCATACCGAATGCGCCCACCATGCCCGTCTCTTCGTCGATGGTGAAAAACGCTTCGATGGGACCGTGTTTCAACTCTTTGCTTTCGAGTACGGCCATGGCTGCTGCCACACCGATGCCGTCGTCGGCACCGAGCGTGGTGCCATCGGCTGTAACCCAATCGCCGTCGATGTAGGCTGTGATGGGGTCTTTGACAAAATCGTGCTGTTTGTCGCTATTTTTTTGCGGCACCATGTCGAGGTGCGCTTGCAGCGCCACTGGCGTGCGGTTTTCCATGCCGGGCGTGGCAGGTTTGCGTATCAGCACGCTGCCCGTCTTGTCGACGATGGTTTCCAAACCAAGCGCATGGCCAAAATCGACCATAAATTTTGTTACTGCCTCCATGTGGTGCGACGGACGCGGCACTTGCGTCAGTTTGTAGAAGTTGCTCCACAGGGCTTTCGGTGCCAATTCTCGAATTTCCATAGTTTGTTCTGTTTTTTTTTGACTGAAAAAAGTCGGTTTACAGCGCAAAGATAGTAAAAAAAGAGAAAACGGTGTGCGTTTTGTTTGCTTTTTTTTGCAAAAAGATGCTAATTCACCGCAATTTTGTGCGTATTGTTGCCGATTTTTACCAAATAAATGCCCGCATTTGGCAGTGTAAATGTCTGATTTTCAGTTTGTTTTTCGCTTGCAACGATTGCTCCGCTGGTGTTGTAGATGGTCAGTGGTGCGCCGTTGGCTTGCGCTATGCTGATTTGGCGACCGTGAACGGCAATTTGCGGTTGTGCGGTGTTGGTGTCGAGCGCAGTGGGCGTTTCGCCTTTCATTACTGTTGTGGCGTAGTAGGCCACCATGCCGTGCGTAGTGGCACCAGCCACAATGTCGAGTGCGCTGCGATTGAGTATGGTTACCAAACTAGTGCAGCCACGAAACGCATATTCGTCGATCGATTGCAGCGTGGCAGGCAGTTCGAGCGCAAATAGAGCCGTGTTTTCGAATGCGCTGCGTCCGATGGTTTTCAGACATTTGCCCAAATAGAGCAACGACAAGTCGCTACAGCCTTCGAATGCGCTTGCGCCAATGGTTTCGAGTTGCGTCTCTTGAAAATTGACGATTTGCAGGTAGGTACAATTGGAAAACGCATTGCGGTCGATCGTCTTCAACCCTGTGCCAAAATTGATTTCGACCAGTGCCGAGCATTTCTGAAATGCGCCATCTTTTATGGTAACAACGCTGTTGGGTAGCGTTACACTGGCAATGCCGCTGTTGTAGCTGAATCCGTTGATTTCGGTCAATCCGTCGGGCAGCGTGATGTTGCCTTCGAGTGCGCGTGGCACCAAAAATATAGCCCTCGGCGAACGCGCATACATAATGCCATCGATGACCATAAATTTCGGATTTTCGGTATCAATAGTAACGGTTTTCAGCGCATTGCACAACGTAAAAGCACCGTTCCCTATGGTTGTAACCGACGCTGGCAGCGCAAGCGAAGTCATCAGTTGGCTGTTGGCAAAGGCACTTCCACCGAGAGCCGTAACCGCATAGGTTTCTCCGTCGTAGGCTATCGATGCTGGAATCGTAATGTCGCCTACATACAAATCGGCAGGTTTGTAGTAGAGCCAACCATTTTCGGGGTTTTCTTGGCTGGCGTGTTGGCGGCAGACAACGGTGGCCGTTTTGGCCGTTTTGTCGATGCCGTAGTGAATGTCGTCTACTGTGATGTACTGCGTGGCGTTGGCGTGCAACAGCAACAGAGCGAGCAGGGTAGTAGCAAATGTTCTCATAGTGGTCAATTTTTTCTGATTTTGGACAAAAGTAGGCATAATTTTTGGCGCAACCAAACCGAATGGCGATTTTTAACTAACAAAAAGATTTTTTAACTAACTTTTTTTGAGCAAAAAATAGCGTTTGAATCCCAATTTTTCACTTAAAATTTGCCAAAAATCGCTCTTAGTGGCAAGTGTGGTTTTATTCGCAAAAAATGTGTATCTTTGCAAGTTGTTATGTAGGTTAATATCCGATTTTGCAGATAGAGAGATGAAACGCTTTGCTCATTTGTTGCTTTTTTGTGCTGTTGCGCTTGTGGCTGTGGCCAAGCCGTTCACTGTGGTGATCGATGCGGGGCATGGCGGCAAAGACCCTGGCGCACTGGGCGCACGCGGGCGCGAGAAGGACATCAATCTGAATGTGGCACTCAAATTTGGTCGCTTGGTGAACGAAAATATGCCGGCAGTGAAAGTGGTTTTCACGCGCGACAAAGATGTGTTTGTGCCGCTGCAAGACCGCTGCACGATAGCCAACAAAGCCAACGGCGACCTCTTTGTGTCGATCCATGTGAACGCCTCGAAATCGTCAGCGGCCTACGGTGCCGAAACCTACACCATCGGTCTGTCGAAATCGGATGCCAACTTCGAAGTGGCGAAGCGCGAAAACTCGGTGATTCTGCTCGAAGACGGCTACAAAGAGCGTTACCAAGGCTTCGACCCACGCTCGCCCGAATCGTACATCATGTTCGAGTTTATGCAGTCGAAATTTAGCGACCAAAGCATCGAAATGGCGGCCTACACACAGGACGAATTTACCGAAACCAAACGCTACAACCGCGGCGTGCGGCAGGAGAATTTCTGGGTGTTGCACCAAACCAAAATGCCGAGCGTGTTGATAGAGTTGGGCTTTATCTCGAACCGCGAAGAGGAGAAATATCTGCTCTCCAACGAAGGACAAGAGGAGTTGGCTCTCTCCATTTTTCGCGCCTTCGAACGCTACAAACACGAGTACGACCGCAAAAACACGGCGTCGGTGGTGGAACGCCCCACCGACGATGCGCCCGTAACACCAACCACGCCCACCAAAACTGAAAAAAATACAAAGCCCGAAAAGTCCGAAAAAACAACGCAAAAACCCAAAACTGAATCGGCATCGGCACCATCGGTAGAGTACGAAAAAGGCGTGAAAGCCATCTATAAATTGCAAATTTTCACCACAAGCCAAAAAATCGACAACCCATCGGACTCACGCTTCAAAGGGCTGAAATGCGACTACTACGAAGAGGACGGTATGTTCAAATACACATACGGTGCCAACGCAAATCTGGGCGTGATGCTGAAACTGAAAGCCGAAATCGATGGCAAATTTCCGCAAGCCTTTATGGTGGCATTCTACAAAGGCAAAAAAATAACGCTGCAAGAGGCAAAAGAGATAAATTCGCGGCGATAACCGCACAAAAAAATGGCATACACCCTAATAAAATAAGGTTTTCTCTATGAAAAAGATATTTACGCGCGAAGTGAAAATCGGATTGTCGTTCATCGTGGCAATCGTCTGCATTGTGGTTGGCATCAACTACCTGAAAGGCATCAATGTGTTTGCGCCGAGCAACCACTACTACGCCAAATTCGACCGTTTGGACGGCCTTGTAGTGTCGAACAATGTGATGGTGCGCGGCTACAAAGTGGGACAGGTGAGCAACATCGCCTACGATTTTGCGTGCGAACACCCATTCACAATCACCATTCTTGTCGACGACGAAGTGCGTTTGCCGCTCGGGTCGAAACTCGTTTTGTGCGACGACGGTTTGCTGGGCGGCAAAGTGATAGATGTGCGCTACGGCACCGACCCGCAGTTCTACGCTTCGGGCGACACCGTTTCGTCCGAGATCGATCCTGGAATGATGGCGGCACTTACCACGCTGGTGCCGAAACTCGAAGGCACTATCGAACGCGTCGATTCGGTACTCGAATCGGTACACCGCATCACCTCGTCGAAAGAGTTGAAAAACAGCCTCCGCTCGATAGAAACGGCCTCGGCCGACCTGAAAACCTCGTCGGCGCAACTCAAACGCCTGATGAATACGCAAGTGCCAAAAATTGTTTCCGATGTAAATGTCATCACCGACGACCTGAAAAAAGTCTCTGGCGACCTGAAACAGGTGGAATTTGCCGCCCTCTTTGCGCGCATCGACCACACGGTGAACAACCTGCAACTCTTCTCCGACAAACTCAACTCGAACGAAGGCACCATCGGCAAACTGATGAACGACAACGGTCTCTACGACAATATCAACACCACCGTTACAAGCGTTAACGATTTGGTCATCGACCTGAAAGCCAATCCGAAGCGTTATGTGCATTTTTCGCTCTTCGGTGCCAAGGAAAAGAAGAAAAAATAGCGACGATTTTAGCGCATTCTTATTTAGACTGAATCTAAATAAGCAAAAAAATGAAATAATTTTTAACTATAAAATTGTAACTCTCGAACCGCCCAAATTTCAAGCAGTTCGAGAGTTTTTTGTTCGCCTTGTGGCAAATCGAAACGAAAAAATAAGTCGCTGTCTATCAGACTGTTGCGCCTAAAACGCTGAAAGTCAGAAGCCCGCCCGACTGTTTGAAAATCAAAGTGTTATAAGTGTGAAAAATTCCCAAAAAAACTGACCATTTTTTTGTTTGAAAAAAGAGTGCGACCTTTGCAGCAGAAAAATTGTTGATAAAATTTCGAAAAAGATATAAACAACCAAACACTACATTTTTTTAGGACGATGATGACACCTCAAGAGTTGTGGAACAGATGTTTGAAGGTAATCAAGGACAACATACCCGACGCCGCCTATGCGACATGGTTTGAACCGATTGTCCCGCTGAAGTACGAAAACGGCGAATTTGTGCTGCAAGTGCCGAGCATGTTTTTCTACGAATACATCGAAGAAAAATTTGCCGAACTGCTGCGCGTAACGCTCTACCGCGAAGTGGGGCAGGGCACAAAATTGCTCTACCAAATCCGTGTGGACAAAGCCTCGACCACGACCCTTCCGTCGGCCAACCAAAACGCCGTAGAAACCGTGCCAGAACAGGTGCGCTCCATCATCAACGACCCGTTCCAACGCGTGGTGCAAAAAGAGATCGACCCGCAGTTGAACGCCGCCTACAATTTCAACACCTACATCGAAGGCACAAGCAACAAACTGGCGCGCGCGGCTGGTGTGAGCATCGCCAACGAGCCTGGCAAAACCATATTCAATCCGCTGTTTCTCTACGGAAAATCGGGCGTGGGCAAAACGCACTTGGTAAACGCCATCGGCATCATGGCCAAGCAACTCTATCCCGAAAAACGCGTGCTGTATGTGTCGGCAAATCTGTTCCAAATTCAATACACCGACGCTGTGCGCCGCAACGAAACGAACGATTTTCTGAACTTCTACAGCAATATCGATGTGCTGATTTTGGACGATATCCACGAATTTATGGATAAGGTTGGCACGCAGAAAACATTTTTCAACATTTTCAACCACCTGCACCAAAACGGCAAGCAGATAATCATGACTTGCGACCGTGCGCCAGGTTCGCTCGAAGGCATGGAAGAACGGTTGCTCACCCGCTTCAAGTGGGGATTGAGTGCCGAAATAGAGATGCCCGATTTCGAACTGCGCAAAGCCATTCTGAAGAGCAAAATATACAAAGACGGACTCGAAGTACCCGAAGAGGTTATCAATTATATTGCCGAAAATGTAACCGACAGCGTGCGCAACCTCGAAGGCGTGCTGGTGTCGCTGTTGGCACACGCCACGCTCACCGACGAAGATATCGACCTTGCTTTGGCCGAAAAAGTTGTGGGCAAAGTGGTGGCTCCCGCCAACAATGTCATTTCGGTGGAGAAAATCAGAGATATGGTGTGCGACTATTTTGCGTTGCCGCTCGAATCGTTTATGTCGAAAACACGCAAACGCGAAGTCGCTACAGCGCGGCAAGTGGCCATGTATCTGTCGAAACAGTACACCAAAAGTTCGCTCTCGGCCATCGGCAAACTGATTGGCGGTCGCGACCACGCCACCGTGCTTCACGCTTGCGGCGTAGTGAACGACCTGATGGACACCGACAAAAGTTTCCGCATGAGCGTAAAAGAACTCGAACAACAACTTTTGAAAAGTTAGTAGT
>CAVGYO010000065.1:0-8627 GCA_963633255.1 Erysipelotrichaceae bacterium | reverse complement strand
ATCAAATGAAATTTGAAATCTGAATTTTTGCGATTAGCGAGAGCAGTGCCAAACTTGTTTGAGCAATGCCGAGCGGAGCAAAAATCAAATGAAATCTGAAATTTGAAATCATTATCACACTATGAACTTCAACAAATTTACAATCAAATCGCAGGAGGCCGTTCAGCGGGCTGTTGAACTGGCTTCGCAAGGTGGTCAGCAAGCCATCGAAACGCCACATTTGCTGAAAGCGTTGCTCGAAAAGGGCGAAAATGTGGTGGCTTTTCTCTTTGGCAAACTGATGGTGAACAGCCAAATGCTGTCGGCGGCAGTCGATAAGCAGGTGGCGTCGTTGCCGCGCGTGAGCGGTGGCGAACCCTATTTGAGCCGCGAGAGCAACGATGTGTTGCTGCGTGCCGAGGCGCTGTCGCAAAAAGATGGCGACGAGTTTGTGTCGCTCGAATATCTACTGCTTGCGCTGGTCGATACGCCGAATAGCGTGCAGAAACTGTTGCAAGATGCAGGCGTGAGCGTCAAAGCGTTGCGCGAGGCTATTGCCGAACTGCGCAAAGGGTCGAAAGTGAAAGACCAGAGTGCCGAAGAGACCTATCAGGCACTGTCGAAATACGCTATCAACCTCAACGAAAAGGCGCGCAGTGGCAAACTCGACCCCGTCATCGGGCGCGACGAAGAGATTCGGCGTGTGTTGCAGATTTTGAGCCGACGCACCAAAAACAACCCAATTCTGATAGGCGAACCGGGAACGGGCAAAACCGCCATCGCCGAAGGATTGGCGCACCGCATTGTGCGTGGCGATGTACCCGAAAATCTGAAAACCAAACAGATTTTTTCGCTCGATATGGGCGCGTTGGTGGCAGGTGCCAAGTACAAAGGCGAATTTGAAGAACGCCTGAAATCGGTCATCAACGAGGTGGTGAAATCGGACGGCGAAATAATTCTTTTCATCGACGAAATACACACGCTGGTGGGCGCAGGCGGCGGCGAAGGCGCTATGGACGCTGCCAACATTCTGAAACCTGCCTTGGCGCGCGGCGAACTCCGTGCTATCGGGGCGACCACGCTCGACGAATACCAAAAGTATTTCGAAAAAGACAAGGCGCTCGAACGCCGATTCCAAACCGTGATGGTCGATGAACCCGACGAGGCAAGCAGCATTTCGATTTTGCGTGGTTTGAAAGAGCGTTACGAAAATCACCACAAAGTGCGTATCAAAGACGATGCAATTATTGCCGCTGTGCAGTTGTCGAGCCGCTACATTTCCGACCGTTTTTTGCCCGACAAAGCCATCGACCTGATGGACGAAGCCGCCGCAAAACTGCGTATGGAGATGGATTCGGTGCCCGAAGAACTCGACACTATCGAGCGCAATATCAAGCAGTTGGAGATTGAACGCGAGGCGATAAAACGCGAAAACGACCAGCCAAAAATCGAACAGTTGGGCAAAGAGATTGCCAACCTGAAAGAGGAAAGCACCAAAATGCGCGCCAAATGGGGCAGCGAAAAAGCCCTCATCGACAAAATTCAACAGTCGAAAATCGACATCGAACAGTTGAAATACGAGGCCGAACGCGCCGAACGCGAAGGCGACTACGGCAAAGTGGCCGAAATCCGCTACGGCAAAATAAAAGCCGCCGAAGCCGCCATTGCCGACAGCCAAAAGCAGTTGGCCGCCATGCAGCAAGGCAACGCCATGATAAAAGAGGAGGTCGATGCCGACGACATTGCCGAGGTGGTAAGCCGCTGGACGGGCATTCCTGTAACCAAAATGATGCAGAGCGAAAAGGACAAACTGCTGAATCTCGAAACCGAACTGCACAAACGCGTGGTTGGTCAGCAAGAGGCCATTGCGGCCGTGGCCGACGCTGTGCGCCGCAGTCGCGCAGGATTGCAAGACCCCAAACGACCGATTGGCTCGTTCATCTTTCTCGGAACGACGGGCGTGGGCAAAACCGAACTGGCCAAAGCGTTGGCCGAATACCTGTTCGACGACGAAAATATGATGACGCGTATCGATATGAGCGAATATCAGGAGAAATTCAGCGCAACGCGACTCATCGGTGCGCCTCCAGGATATGTGGGCTACGACGAGGGCGGACAACTCACCGAGGCCATTCGGCGCAAACCGTACAGCGTGGTGCTGTTCGACGAAATCGAAAAGGCGCACCCCGATGTATTCAATGTGCTGCTGCAAGTGCTCGACGATGGCCGACTGACCGACAACAAAGGGCGCACAGTCAATTTCAAAAACACCATCATCATCATGACCTCGAACCTTGGCTCGCAACTCATTCGCGAAAATTTTGCAAAGATGACCCCAGCCAACCACGACGAGATTGTAGAAAAGACCAAAACGCAGGTGCTCGACATGCTCAAACAGACCATTCGCCCCGAGTTTTTGAACCGAATCGACGAAACAATCATGTTTGCGCCACTCAACGAGGAGGAGATTCGTCAAGTGGTTACGCTGCAACTGAACAGCGTCGGTCGCCAACTGAAAGAGAACGGCATCACGCTCGAAGTGTCGCCCGAAGCGGTGGCGTACATCGCCCACATCGGTTTCGACCCCGAATTTGGCGCACGCCCCGTGAAACGCGTCATTCAGCGTTACATTCTCAACGAACTGAGCAAACAGATTATCGCTGGCAGCGTATCGCACGACAAACCAATTCGCATCGTGTTGAAAAACAACGAATTAGCGTTTGAAAATTGAGTTAATCAGTTGATGAGTTTAACGCATTAGCGAGAGTCTGCGAGATAAAACAATCTCCAAATTTCAAATTGATAACTAGAAACTAGAAATCTAGAAATCTAGAAAATAAAAAAAGGCCTTGCCGATTGGCAAGACCTTTTTTTTATTTCTTCACTACCCAAATCAGACTGGGGAAGTGGTCGCTGTAACCGTTGGTCCAAACGCCTGCCGTGTGCGTGCGCAGCGGATAGCCTTTGCGTTTGCCCGACTGCTCTTTCAAGAAATCTTTGTTGAAAATCTCCGATTTCCAATAGGTGAGCGTGGTCAAATCTTTGTTATCGAGCCATTCGGTCGAAACCATCACCATATCGTACAAGCACCACACATCTTGATAGCCCAGCGTGCCAGTGCCGCTCTTGTAGATGTTGTAGCAGGGGTTGTAGAGTTGCCCGGGCTGCATTTTGTCGCGTTCGTGCTTGGCACCAAGATATTTTTGTATGCACTCGGTGTCGGGGTCGTCGTTCAAGTCGCCCATCACCACAATTTTGGCGTTCGGTTCGATGGCAAAAATCGAGTCGCAAATCCATTTGGTGGTCAGTGCGGCATCGTTACGCTTCGGTGTCGAAACTTTTTCGCCGCCGTATTTCGATGGCCAGTGCAGCACAATCACATGAATCTGTTCGCCGTCGAGCAGGCCTGTAACGCACAGTTGGTCGCGCGAAACAAACGGCTTCGACAGTTCGTAGCGCAGGTGGTGCGACACGATATTTGTCGGGGTAAACACATCGGCGTTGTAAATCATGCCCACATCGACACCGCGGCGGTCGGGACCTTCGATACAGATGGTTTTCAGATTGCGGTCGGCCAGCACGGGCTGCGACACGAGGTCTTTTATCACCTCTTCGTTCTCGATTTCAGAAACGCCAAGCACAGCCAACTCTTTCGGGAATTTCGAGATGGCATAGGACATATTCTTGATTTTGTTCTTGTACTTGAAGCCCGTCCAATGGTAGCCGCCATTGGGCAGAAATTGCGAGTCGTCGGTGTCGGGCGAGTCGATGGTGTCGAACAGATTCTCCAAATTGTAGAACCCGATGACATACTTTTTCAGGTTCGACGAATCGTCTGCTTGCGCCGACACAGTCAGAGCCACTGGCAGCAGAGCAATAAGAAAAAGGTGTTTGAGTTTCATGTTTTTCTTGTAATTAGATTATAAAAGGGTGTGTTTCGTGTTTTTAGAGCCTTTGGATTGCCAAATAACTCGTTGCAAAATTGGCATTTTTTTTTGACATGGCAAAACTTTTTTCAAAAGATTTTTTTCTTTTTTGCGTCCTGCTTTCAGTTTTGTCGATTTTATGGCAAAAAAATTTCTTTTTGCTACAAAAATTAATATTTTTTGTCAAAATAGAAAAGTGTGCGGCAGTGTTTTGGCGGCGGTTCAAAAAAAAGGTGCTTTTTATTTTGTTGTTTGAAAAAAAAAGCGTAATATTGCAGTCGCAAAATTGCGCGAATTTTAACCAGACTAAATCTAATCAAAAATACACACCATGAGAAAAACACTATTGCTTGCTTTCGCCGTGTCGGTGTCGCTCTTTGCTGGCGCACAAAGTGTGGTGAAAGGAGTTGTCAAAATTGCAGGCACCAACGAACCTGCAGCGGGCGCAGTTGTTACGCTACAAGGCCAACAAGCCTCGGCTGTGGCCGATTCGCGTGGACAGTTTACCATCGAAGCCACACAAGCGGGCGACGAAGTGCTTACCATCGCGCTCGAAAATTACGATGTAGAAACACGCCCCATCACCATTTCGAGTTTAGATGCGCTCGACCTCGGCGTGATGACCCTGCAATCGGCCGAAGAAGAAGCCATGCGGGAATTGACCGAAGAGGCGTTTCTTGCCATGGCCGACATCGAATTTGACGACGAAGACGGACTTTCGTCGCAGACCATTTCGGGACTGCTCTTCTCCAAAGGCGATGTATTTACAGGCACAGCCAGTTACGGATTCAGTTCGGCACGCTACCGCATTCGCGGCTACGAACAACGCTACGAAAGCACCTATATAAATGGTGTAAACTTCAACGATGGCGAACGCAGCCGTTTCAACTACTCGTCGATAGGCGGTTTGAACTACGCCTTCCGCAACAAGGAGTTGGTAAACAATTTTGCACCGAACGCCTACACCTACGGCAACATTGGTAACACCACTAATATAGACATTCGCGCTTCGAAATATGCACGCGGCGGCAATGTGAGCATTTCGGGCACCAACCGCTCCTACTGGTTGCGTGCGCAAGCCACCTACGCCACAGGCCTGATGTCGAACGGCTGGGCGTTTGCCGTAAGCGGCTCGTACCGCTGGAGCGACGAAGGTCTGAACCACGCTGGCTCGCTCTTTAGCCGCAACGAAGGCACATTCTACAATGCTGGCGCACTCTTTTTCAGTGCCGAAAAGGTGTTCGACGGCCACCACAGCCTGAACATAGCCGCTTGGTGCGCTCCCACCGAACGCGCTGGCTCGTCGGCTTTGACACAAGAAACTGTCGATCTCACATCGACCTACTACAACCCCTACTGGGGCTGGTTCGACGGCAAAAAACGCAACTCGCGCATAGTGCATAGTTACGACCCTACCCTGTTGCTCAACTACGACTGGAACATCAGCGAAGGGCAATCGCTCAAAATCGGTGTAGGCGCACACTACAGCATGTATAGCAACTCGGCCATCACATTCTACAATGCGCCCGACCCACGCCCCGACTACTACCGCAATATGCCAAGTTACCAACTGGCAGGCTGGGGATTGGCAAGCGACGGCAACTTCTACCACGACTACGACTACCGCATGAGCGGTGGCACTGCCAACTGGCAGGGCGGCGACCAAAGCCTAATTCGGACCAATGTCGATGAGTATAACCGCCTGACAGGACTCTGGGAAAACGGCTACGGCAAAAAGAACGATGTTACCACACAGATGGACTGGAACGCCATGTACAACGCCAACTACATGAACAATATCCTCAACCCAACGGGTATGGCCAAGTACATGCAAGAACGCCGCCACAACAACATTTTCGAGACAATGTTGAATGCCACCTACGAAAACAAGACCTTTGAACATCTGAACATCGTGGCTGGTTTGGAGGCAAAATACTCGAAAGGCCGCCACTACAAAACCATCGACGACCTGATGGGCGCCAACCAGTGGTACGACATCGACCCATTCTCCGACCGCGACATCAACGACCTGGCCGAAGATGTGGAGATGACCGCTGCCGATGTGGCACGGGTGCGTATCAACGACCTCGATAATGTAGATGCCGACGGCAACGCCAAAGCCGTAACAGACAAGAAAACGCATTTCGGCTACGACTACGACATCGATGTAGCGCGCGTAAGTGCCTTTGCACACAATGCATGGGATTTCAACCACATCGAGTTCTACTACGGTCTTAAGTTTACCAACACCAACTTCTTCCGCACTGGTCGCATGAACAACGGACGCGCTTGGTACTTGCAGCAACAACTGGGCGAAAAAGTTCGCTCGAAAGGACAAGGCAAAATGCACAACTTCTACGACCCATCGTTCAAGGCTGGATTTGTCTATAAATTCAACGGACACCACCGCCTGTTTGCCGATGTACTGATGGAAACACGCGCTCCACTGCCGACAAACTACTACATCTCGCAGCGCATTATGGATCGCAGCCTCGACGATTTCTACAAAAAGTACAAAACCAGCAACACACCTCTGGGCAAAGCCTACGGCTTGACCGAGAAGATACTCTCGTACGATGTGAACTATGTTGTTACCTATCCGCGTGTGCGTGGCCGCTTGAGCCTCTACCGCACCCACTCGTTCGACGGCATCGAGAGCAACGGCTACTACAACGACGAATACCGCACCTTTATCAACCACCTGATGTATGGCGTAGATAAAATCTACCAAGGCGGTGAGTTGGGCGTGTCGGTGAAACTGAACGGCAACTTTACGCTGAGTGGCGTGCTGGCCTACAACGAGGCGCACTACACTAGCAATCCAATAGGTGTAGAAAGTGCCGAAAACGGTATGAAGATAGACGGACGCCAAGAGGTGGTCGATCGCATTATGCTCACCACACAAGGCATCGATGGCAAAGCCGTGAAAGTGGCCAGTGGCCCGCAACTGGCAGCCATGCTCAAACTCAACTTCTTCCACAGCAAAATGTGGTTTGCCGACCTCAGCATCAGTTACTACGACCAAAACTACTTGGGCGTGGCACCGAGCCGCTTCTCGCAAGGCATGATTACTGGCGTACGCGCCGATGGCTCCAAACCGCAAACATGGTATGGCGCAAATGCTACCGCAGCCGAAACTCAAGCAAAAATAGATGCTTTGGCCACGCAAGAATCGCTGTTCGAAGGCGCAAAATGGTACAACCACATCATGGTCGATGCCTCGGTGGGCAAACTCATCTACCTGAAAAACAACCGCTCGATCAACATCAACCTGAGTCTGAACAATGTAACCAACAACACAGGGCTGAAAACTGGCGGCTGGCAGCAAGCACGCATACCAACAACTGTTTATCGATCAAGCACATACAAGGTATCGAACTATGTGGATAAATATCCATCGAAGTTCTACTATGCTTGGGGATTCAACTTCTTCTTGAATGTGGGATTCAAATTCTAAACGGGAACAGATTTTACTAACCGAAAAAAAACGATAACGCTATGAAATACACAAAGTATATTTTGGGGTTGGCTGCAGTGGCTATGTTGGCGGCCTGCCACAAATACAACGAGCCGAAAGACATCACCTACGACGGCAAGCACTACGCCGAAGAGGGTTCCGACCAAGAGTGGAAAGCCACCATGACCATTGGCGAACTTGTAAGTAACGAGAAGTATTTCTCCGAATTTGGCGACACAGAAAAATACCCTCCGCGCCCGCGTTCGTACGAAGGCGCCAGCACAAGTGGGCAGAATCTTGGTCTGTTCAGTGTGCAGGACATTACCGATTCCATCATCATTGTGGGGCGCATAGCCTCGACCGATGTGCCTGGCAACATCTACAAAAGCATCTATATTCAGGACTGCACAAACCCCGATTATGGCATGAAAATCTCGGTCGATGCAGGCAGCCTTGGCGGTCAGTATCCTATCGGACAAAAAATTGCCGTCAAACTGCAAGGCTTGGCCATAGGCAAATATGCCCGTATGCCACAGATAGGTGTGCCGTACTATAACAATGGCAAGGACGGCCTTGACAATCCCGCTAAAATAGGCTGGGAAGTTGGTCGTATTCCACCGCAAGTGTTCAAAGACCATGTGCAGTTGATTGGCAGCCCCGACAAAAGCAAAATTGTGGTGAAAGATATGACCATTTCCGAGATAAAAGCCACTGCCAACGACTACAAAGAGATAGCCAAACTGTCGAGCCGCTTGGTACGCATCAACGGCATACGCTTCATTAACAAAACGTGGACCAGCAATGGTGAACTGCAGGATTTGACCGGAACGACCGATTGCGGCCAGGATGGAGATGCCAGCGTATTTGCCCCGACGACGGGCGGCATAGGCTATCCGCAGTCGCGCTGCTTCACGGCAGGCGCCGATAGCGTGGCCGCCGATGTGTTGGCCATAGGTACCAGCGAATATGCCAAATTTGCCTGCGCCTCGCTTCCGGGCGATGAGTATGTTGGATCGGTAACAGGCTTCATGTCGTACTACTACGACAACGGCAGCTATTCCTTGAAGCCCAACAGCGTGTGGAGTCTTACCATCAATGGCTTGGAGTCGCTGGAGTTGAAAAACAACCAAGGAGAAACTTGGCGTGCCGACGATGTGTATTATCCAGCATACTAATTAGTAGCAAGTAGCAAGTAGCAAGTAGCAAGACGAGTGTGAAAGTGCGAAAGTGCGAATGTAGGGGCGCGGCATGCCACGCCCGAAACA
>CAVGYO010000064.1:0-8738 GCA_963633255.1 Erysipelotrichaceae bacterium | reverse complement strand
AATCTGCAAATAACCAACAGTTCAACAGAAACTTTACAAACTAACTGAATGATGTTCCGAAAACCATATACTTTCGACCGCGTGGTGCGCATTGTCATTGCGCTGTTGGTGGCGGTGGCCTGTTTGTGGCTTGTCAATCGCTTGAGTGGCGTGCTGTTGCCGTTCTTAATCGGCTGGTTGATAGCCTATTTGCTCTATCCGCTGGTGCTGTTTTTTCAGCATAAATGCCGACTGAAATACCGTATGCTCTCCATTTTTGTAACGCTAATTTTGGTGGCTGGCGTGCTGGTTGGCGCAGGCTTTTTGGTGGTGCCGTCGCTCGTTGGCGAGTTCTCGAAAATGGGGCAGTTGATGGTGCGTTATGCAGCGCAGTTCGAGCGGAGCAACTTTGCGCACAGCGAGTTTTATGCGTGGTTGGTAACGACCGTTGGCGGCATCGATTTTCAAAACATGCTGACTTGGGAAAACTTGCAGACCGCTGCACAGAAGGTTGCACCGCAGTTTTTCAATCTGCTCTCGGGCACTTGGCGACTTTTGGCGGGGCTGTTTGTGTTGGTCGTTGTGCTGCTCTACATCATCTTCATTTTGACCGATTACGAAAAGATGTCCGAAGGGTTTGTCAAGGCAGTGCCGCCGAAATACCGCCGCTTTGTCGGTGGCTTGCTAGGCGATGTAAAAATGGGCATGAACCGCTATTTTCGCGGGCAGTCGCTGGTGGCGTTGTGCGTGGGCATTCTGTTTGCTATCGGTTTTAGCATCATCGGGTTGCCCATGGCCATCACAATGGGATTGTTCATCGGCGTGCTGAATTTAGTGCCCTATTTGCAGACGGTCGGACTCATTCCCGTGCTGTTTTTGGCACTGTTGCGCTCGATGGAAACGGGACAGAGTTTTTGGTGGATGTTGTTGGCGGTGCTGGTGGTTTTGGTAGTGGTGCAAGCCATTCAAGACCTGTTTTTGACCCCGAAAATTATGGGCAAAGCCATGGGGCTGAACCCCGCCATCATCTTGCTTTCGCTGTCGGTATTTGGCTCGCTATTCGGGCTTGTAGGCATGATTATCGCTCTGCCCACAACCACACTGCTCATTTCGTACTACAAGCGGTATGTGTTGCGCGAAAAATCCGATTCCGAAGCAGAATCCGATTGATTTTCAGGAGTTTTTGCATTTCACCACGGTGATGTGGTAGCATTTGTTGCGCTTTTCGTTCACAATAAGGAGGCGGCATTCGCTGCGCAGTTCGCGCAATGTTTCGGTGAGCAGCGACTCCAACTGCTTGTCTTGGTAGCGTATGCCAAAACGCTCGTATTTGTCGTAGGCAATGTCGAATGTGGTGCCGTAGTAGTGCGATGTTTCGTTGTCGGTGGCTTGGTAGTTCACATGGCGCAACTCTTTCTGCGTCTCTTCGGTGCGCAACATCGACGAAATTTCGAATTTGTGGCGCGAAATATCTTTGGCGCGCAGTTTGGCGTGGAAACGCATACCAATTTCTTGCAGCAGATTGGCGGCTTCGGGCGTGAGGTATGGCAGCGAGTGCGTCAGGCGGCAAACATGGTAGTATTTGTTGTCCGAAATTTCGACCAGTTTCCCATTGTTGCGCAGCGAATCGAGGTCGGCCAACAAGGCAGCGTTCGTTTTGTAAGGGCGTTTCAGTCCGTTGCGGCGGGCGTGTTTCAACTGCGTTTCGTTCCAATCTTTGAATTTGGTTTTCGACGAAATAGGCGCAGTCGCCTCGCGGCAAAAATCGCATTCTGTATCGACATCGCGCGTGGAGTTGCGCTTCAGATACGAGTCGATTTCGATGGCGGCAATGATGAGCGCGGTGATGGCCAATCCGATGAGCAAATAGGGCAAAATTGGCTTTTCGACCGCCTGTTTGACGCTCTTTTTCACACGCTTCCGCGTTGTCTTTTTCTTCTCTTTTTTTTGTTCGCTTTTTGCCATTTTTCTGTTTTGAAAAGAAAATGTTGGAGACGCGGTTTGCGCCACGCCTCCAACACGGATTTTGCCGCTATTTTATAGGAACAGCAGTTGTACCAAAATATAGACTGGCAACAGAATGATGAGCGAGAATTTGACCATGTAACCAAAGAAACTCGGCATTTTGATGCCGCTCTCTTCGGCGATGGCTTTCACCATAAAGTTCGGACCGTTGCCAATGTAGGTCATCGAGCCGAAGAATACTGCGCCAATGCAGATGGCTTTGAGCAGTACTTCGGGAATGCCTGCTACCAATGTGCCGCCAAACGCAGCCATTTGGTCGGGTGTAAGACCTGTCGCCACGCTGTGGAACGCCACGGCGGTTGGCGTGTTGTCGAGGAACGAACTGAGCAGACCTGTGGAGTAGTAGAACTGCCAAGTGTGGCTCAAACCGAGGCTAGCAGCGTTGGCTTTCAGGTAGGCAAGGGCGGGAGTCATGGTTACGAATATGCCCAAGAATAGCACAGCCACCTCCACGATTGGTGCCCAAGTGAATTTGTTTGCCTCGAAGCGCGTCTTTTTGTTGGTGGTGAAAAACGACAATGCCGCCAATGCCAAAAGCACATATTCGCGCAAGAATTTTACCCAAACAGAAGCGTTTTCGTCGCCCATAAATTTGAGCGTGCCTTCGTTGACAAACGCCACAGCCAGCACTACGCCAATCAGATACACAAAATTGATTTTGCCATCGATGTGCAGTTTTTCCTGTGTGTCGTTGTCTTTTGCAAGGTCGGCGGCACTCTCTTTTTTGTAGTAATAACTATCGACGATGTAGTACAGCACCAGCAGCACCACGCCAGTAAACGCCCATTCTACCCACATATTCAGAAACCAAGCGAACGGTGCGCCACGCAGGAACAGCATAAACAACGGGGGGTCGCCGAGCGGGGTAAGCAGACCGCCGCAGTTGGCCACCAAAGCAATGAAAAACAAGATGGTGTGTACCGTGAATTTGCGCTCTTTGTTCGTCTCGATGATGGGGCGAATAAGCAACATGGCCGCGCCTGTGGTGCCCATGAGCGATGCCAACACAAACCCGATGCCGAGAAAAAGCGTGTTCACCCACGGTTTGGCTTTGATGTCGCCGCTCAGGTGAATGCCGCCCGTGATGACAAACAGTGCCAACAGCAAAATGATGAACGGCAGGTAGTCGAACACCACTTGATGCTCAAGGTCGTGACCCATGCCGCCAAGAATGAGGCAGAGCGCCGTCGGAATGCCAAGCACCAACGACACGATGAGTTTGTTCAGGTTATTCTCCCACCACTTTTCGGCAATCAGCGGCCCAATGGCAATCATCAACAGCATGAGGCAGAACGGAATCAGCGACCATGCCGAATGTACGAATGTTTCCATAAAAGATTGATTATTAAGTTATTAGATAAAATTTGATATTTTCTCCAAAAGCGGTGCAAAATTACCCATTTTTTCTTACACCGACAAACTTTTTTACGAGCATTTTTGCACAACACATCGACCAAAAATCGCTGTTTGCAAAATTCCAAAAAAAACATTAAATTTGCGTGTTTATGATTTTGAAAAAATCAGCAAGCAGAAACTGCTGATTATCAGTCGATTGAAAATAATTTGAACGAAGCGGATTATTTTTTATGGTACGCAAATATGATTTTTTGATCATCGGCGGCGGCATCGCTGGCATGAGTTACGCCCTAAAAGTAGCGCGTGCAAAAAAAGGAAAAATCGCCATTGTCTGCAAAACGACGCTCGAAGAGGCCAACACAGCCAAAGCGCAGGGCGGCATCGCTTCGGTAACGAACCTGCTTTGCGATAATTTCGAAAAACACATCGAAGACACGATGATTGCGGGCGACTGGATTTCGGATCGTGCTGCAGTGGAGCAAGTGGTGCGCAATGCGCCAGCGCAAATCAAAGAGTTGCTCTCGTGGGGCGTGAATTTCGACAAGAAAGAGGACGGCTCGTTCGACCTGCACCGCGAAGGCGGACATTCGGAGTTCCGCATTTTGCACCACGCCGACGACACTGGCGCCGAAATTCAGCGTGGACTGATGGCGGCCGTGCGTGCCAATCCCGACATCGAGATTCTCGAAAATCATTTTGCCGTCGAAATCATCACACAACACCACTTGGGCGTGCGTGTAACGCGCCGCACTCCCGACATCGAGTGCTATGGCGCATACATTCTCAATCCCGAAACGGGCAAAATCGACACCTATCTGTCGAAAGTTACACTGATGGCCACAGGCGGCACAGGCGCAGTCTATGCCTCGACCAGCAATCCGAACATTGCCACAGGCGACGGCATCGCTATGGTGTATCGTGCCAAAGGCAAGGTGAAAGATATGGAATTTGTACAGTTCCACCCCACCGTGCTTTTCAACCACGCCGAAACGCACCCCGCCTACCTTATTACAGAGGCCATGCGCGGCTATGGTGGCATTTTGCGCCTGCCCAACGGCGAGGAGTTTATGCAGAAATACGACAAGCGTTTGAGCCTTGCACCGCGCGACATTGTGGCACGCGCCATCGACAACGAGATGAAAATTCACGCGCTCGACCATGTTTGCCTCGATGTAACGCACAAAGACCCCGAAGAGACCAAACATCATTTCCCGAATATCTACCAAAAGTGCCTCAGCATTGGCATCGACATCACCAAACAGTACATTCCCGTGGTGCCGAGTGCGCACTATATGTGTGGCGGCATCAAAGTCGATTTAGACGCCTGCTCGAGCATTCACAGGCTCTACGCCGTGGGCGAATGTTCGTGTACAGGGCTGCATGGTGGCAACCGTTTGGCCTCCAATTCGCTGATCGAAGCCGTAGTTTATGCCGATGCCGCCGCCAAACACAGTTTGAGCGTGATCGATGGCTACACATTCAACGAAAAAGTGCCCGAATGGAACGACGAAGGCACCATGACCAACGAAGAAAAAGTGCTGATAGCGCAAGATGTGCGCGAAGTGGGACAGATAATGAGTACCTATGTTGGCATTGTGCGCAGCGACCTGCGTTTGCGCCGTGCGTGGGAGCGCTTGGACTTGCTCTACGAAGAGACCGAAGACCTGTTCAAACGCGTGAAAGCCACCAAAGACATCTGCGAACTGCGCAACATGATAAATGTGGGCTACCTGATAACGCGCCAAGCCCTCGAACGCAAAGAGAGCCGCGGACTGCACTACACCATCGACTACCCACACCCGAAGACTAATTAAGAGTTAAGAATTGAGAATTAAGAATTGTTCGGTAGACACAGCCAACTGCAAAGAACTTTTTAATTGACAATTGATAATTGACAATGTCTAGTAGCAAGTAGCAAGTAGCAAGTAGCAAGACGAGTGTGAAAGTTTATCAAGTTTGTGAAGTTTATAAAGTTGAAAGTCCAAACACTTCAATGCTCATCAAATAACCAAATCTGCAAATAAACAATCGATTAGAAATCAGAAACTTACCAGTATGAAACAGTTCAAATTGTGGAACAATATCGTTGGTGGCGTGGTGTTTGCCATAGCGGCGGCCACTTACCTGCTGACGATTGAGCCGACGGCCAGTTTTTGGGACTGCGGCGAATTTATTTCATCGGCATTCAAATTGGAAGTAGGACACCCGCCTGGAGCACCATTTTTCATGATGACAGCGCGTATGTTCACGCTTTTGGCCTCCGACCCGACGCAAGTGGCGGTTATGGTCAATGCTATGTCGGCACTTTTCAGCGCACTCACCATCTTGTTCCTCTTTTGGACGATTACCCACTTGGCACGCAAAGTGCTGATACACAGCAACGAAAAAGTCTCGCTGTCGAAAACAATCGCCATTTTGGGTGCAGGTGCTGTGGGTGCATTGGCCTACACTTTCTCCGACACATTTTGGTTTTCGGCCGTCGAAGGCGAGGTTTACGCCTATTCGTCGCTCTTTACAGCGGTGGTCTTTTGGCTGATTCTGAAGTGGGAAGAGAGCAATGTCGATTCGCCGTCGAGCGACCGTTGGTTGGTGCTGATTGCCTACCTGATGGGCTTGAGCATCGGCGTGCATCTGCTCAATTTGCTCGCCATTCCAGCCATTGTGTTGGTCTATTATTTCAAAAAATATGACCCGAATTGGAAAGGCGTTGTGGCGGCTGTTGCAGCATCGGTCGTTATTTTGGCAGCGGTGCTTTACGGCTTGATTCCAGGCTTTGTGAAAGTGGCAAGTTGGTTCGAACTGCTCTTTACCAATGGGTTCGGACTGCCGTTCAACACAGGTTTGTCGGTCTATATTGTGCTGTCGATTGCTGTGTTGGTGTGGGCTATTTGGGCGACACAATACGGCAAAAGCGACATTCAAGCCAAGGTGGCATTTCTCGTCTCGATGACCCTGATTGGCATTCCGTTTATGGGCGGTGTTGTGCTTGGCATTCTCATTATTGCTGCGGTGACGGCGTTCCTGTTTATCAAAAAGGGTGTAAGCCGTCGCGTGATGAACACCATTGTGCTTTGTGCTACGGTGATGCTCATCGGTTACGCTTCGTATGCCATGATTGTGATTCGTTCGATGGCCAACACGCCGATGGATCAAAATTCGCCCGAAGATGTATTCTCGCTGCAAGATTACCTGAATCGTGAGCAGTATGGCGACCGTCCGCTCTTCTATGGCGAGGTCTATTCTGCGCCCGAAAAATTGGAAGTGAAAGGCAATGTCTGCATTCCGATCGAAAAAGAGGGTTCGCCCATCTGGATTTGCAAAGAGAAAACCTCAAAAGGCGAAAAAGACCGCTATGTGATAGCAGGTTACAGGCACGGTGGCTACGAAAAAGACTCGCGCTTTATGATGCTTTTCCCGCGTATGTACAGCCCAAAAAGCGAGCATATCGATGCTTACAAATCGTGGGCAAATATCAAGGGCAATCGCATCAGAGTCGATCGCTGCGGCCGACAGGAGACCATTGTCTGCCCAACATTTGGCGAAAATCTGCGCTTCTTCTTCAGTTACCAACTGAATTTCATGTATTGGCGCTACTTTATGTGGAATTTCAGCGGTCGCCAAAACGACATTCAAGGGCACGGCGAAGTGGATCACGGCAACTGGATTACAGGGTTCGACTTTATCGACAACTTGATGCTCTGCGACCAATCGCAAATGCCTGATTCGCTGAAAGATAACAAAGGACACAACCGCTATTTCATGTTGCCGCTGCTGCTCGGCATTTTGGGCATCGTTTGGCAACTATCGAAAGGCAAAAAAGGCGCACAAGGCTTTTGGATTACCTTCACGCTCTTCTTTATGACGGGCATTGCCATTGTTATCTATCTGAACCAAACGCCCTACCAGCCTCGCGAGCGCGACTACGCCTACGCGGGTTCGTTCTATGCGTTCTGTATCTGGATTGGTTTGGGCGTGCTTGTACTGGCCGAATGGCTGCAAAAAATCATGCCAAAAACGGCGGCCGCCATCGTGGCAGTGCTGCTCGGTTTGTGCGTGCCAGCCATCATGGCAGAGCAGAACTGGGACGACCACGACCGCAGCGGACGCTACACCTGCCGCGACTTTGGCGCCAACTACTTGAACAGTTGCGCACAAAACGGCATCTACTTCTGCAACGGTGACAACGACACCTTCCCCATTTGGTACAACATGGAGGTGGAAGGTACACGCACCGATATGCGCGCCTGCAACCTGTCGTATCTCTCCACCGATTGGTACATCGACCAGATGAAACGCGGCGCATACGAATCGGCACCGCTGCCCATCACTTGGGAGCGCAAGGACTATGTAACTGGCATGCTCGATGTGTCGCGCGTAATCGACCACCCGCAGTTTGGCGGCACTATGCCACTGGCACAAGCACTCGATTTGGTGCGCCAGCCCAAACTCATCGACGATGGCATCGGCACAGTGTTAGCCAGCACAGTTACCGTTCCTGTCGATAAGGAACAGGCGCTTGCCACAGGCACAGTCAAACCCGAAGACGCCGACAAAATTGTCGATGAATTGGTGATAAAACTGCCGCGCGTACTCGAAAAATCGAAAATGATGATGCTCGAGATGATCAATTCGAATAATTGGGAACGCCCCATCTACATTGCGGCTACCGTTGGCGACCAGTTCTATCCCGATGTAAAAAAATATCTGCAACTCGAAGGACTCTGCTACCGTTTAGTGCCGATAGCCAACGAGGGCGGGCGCAATCGCATCAATACCGAGGCGATGTACGACAATATGATGCACAAATTCAAGTTTGGCGGCATCGAAAATCCGAAAGTCTATATCGACGAAAACATTATGCGTATGTGCCGCACACACCGTATGATGTTTGCCTACTTGGCCGACGCACTCATCGAAGAGGGGCAGACCGACAAAGCCCTCGAGGTACTCGACTACGCCATGAAAGTGATTCCGCACGAAACTGTACCCTACGAATCGGTTTCGGCAATGATGGCTGCCAACTACTACGGATTGGGCGAGATGGACAAAGGCGACGACATCATCAACAAGGTGCTGGAGAGCCTCTACCAAAATCTCGACTGGGCGGCCTCGCTGCCAACCAGCGACCGCTCGCGCCTCTCGTACGAACAGGCACCTCGCCAAAATGCGGGCATACTGCAAAACATCTACTACACCTGCGCCGAATACCAACGCCCCATGACCGACGACATCCGCGCACACTTCGAAAAATACTACCCGTTGGTAGCGAAATAGTTTATTAGTGAGTAGTTAGCAGTTTTTTTTGAGTTAGGAATGAGGAATGAGGAATGAGGAGTGAGGAGTGATGCGGCAGAGCCGCAATGACAATTAGTAGCAAG
>CAVGYO010000063.1:0-8764 GCA_963633255.1 Erysipelotrichaceae bacterium | reverse complement strand
TGCAAAGATACGAAATTAGTGTGAAAGTTGTAAAGTTTATCAAGTTTATCAAGTTTATCAAGTTTGAAAGTTTATCAAGTTTGAAAAGTTTATCAAGTTCATAAAGTTTGTAAAGTTGAAAGTAAGGACGCGGCATGCCACGTCCTTTTTTTGTGGATCTGGTTATTTGGTTAATCAGACAATTTGAAATTTGAAATTTGAAATATGAAATCTGAAATTGCGGCTCTGCCGCATCACTCCTCACTCCTCATTCCTCACTCCTCATTCAAGAACCACTTCTCACTTCTCACTTCTAACTAAATAATTGTGTTCCAGTGGTGTGTGTCGGTGGTGCGCCCGTATTGTATGTCGCGCAGGTGGTTGTAGAGTTGCGTGCATTTGGGGCCGGGCTGGCCGTCGGGTGCGATGATGTAAGATTTTCCTGTGTCGATGTCGTCGATTTGCGAGATAGGTGCGATGACAGCGGCCGTTCCGCAGGCGGCGGCTTCGTCGAGCGTGGCCAATTCGTCGAACGGAATGGCGCGTTGTTCCACTTGCCAGCCAAAATCGCGGCAGAGTTGCATCAGGCTGTTGTTGGTAATCGATGGCAAGATGGACGACGATTTCGGAGTGATGTAGGTATCGCCTTTGATGCCGAAAAAGTTGGCGGCGCTGCACTCATCGACAAAGCGTTTCTCTTTCGAATCGAGATAGAGCGTGGAGTTGTAGCCGAGGGCGTGCGCGCGCACATCGGCCTGAAGTCCAGCGGCGTAGTTGCCGCCCACCTTGTAGCAGCCAGTGCCGAGCGGTGCGGCGCGGTCGAAACTGCGCTGAATGCAGACGCGCACGGTGCTAAAACCGTTGTTGAAATAGGTGCTGATGGGCGACACATAGACGATAAATTCGTATTCGGCAGCGGGGCGCACGCCAAGCAGCGAGCCCACGCCAATCATCAGCGGGCGAATGTAGAGCGAGGCGTTTTTTTCGTAAGGCGGAATGAAACGCTCGTTCAGGGTTACTGCAATTTTGACTGCCTCGAGAAAAGTTTCGGTGGGCAGTTGTGGCATCATCAGGCGGTCGCACGAACTCTGCAAGCGTTGTGCGCTGGCCTCGGGACGAAAAATGCGAATTTTGCCGTCGCAACCGCGCATGGCTTTGATGCCCTCGTAGGCCTCTTGTCCGTAGTGCAGACACGACGAGGCGATGGAGATGTTGATTTCGGGCGTGTCGTAAACGCGCAGCTCGCTCCATGCGCCATCTTTGAAATGGCAACGCACATTATAGTCGGTGGCTACATAGTTGAAGCCGATTTTTTCCCAATCGATGTTCATGATTCAGAGTGAAAGTAATTTCTAATTTTTGATTTCTAATTTCTAGATTTCTAATTTCTAGTTGATTGGTTGATTGGTTGATTGGTTGATTGGTCGTTGATGAGTTGATGAGTTTTGCTTCGCAAGATTTTTTCTCCGCTCGGCATTGCTCAAACGAGTTTGGCACTGCTCTCGCTTGTCGAAAAAATTGATAAGTTAATGAGTTTAACGCATTGGTGCTGGCTTATGTGGCAAAATCAATCTTCAAATTTGCAAATTTTATCCCATACACAAAACACCTTACCCACTCAATTCGTTATAGAGCCTCTATTTTTTTAGCAAAACGATTCTCGCTTCGTTGCCCATGTTGAACAGCAGGTCGATGATGCTGAGGTTGGCGATGAAGCCAAATTTTTGTTCAAAAACTTGATAGTAGCGTTTCGGTGTAAAATTTGGCTGCAAAGTTACTATATTTTTGGGTGCGTTGAACACGCTGCGCAGGTCTATTTCGCCGTTGGTGTAATTTTTTTCGTATGTTTCGGCAAGCGTGTAGTTGGCATCGAAGTCGAGCAGTTCGAGAATTTTGTTTTGCAGCGCCAATGTAAAGTCGAGCAGACGATGTGCGGGGCGTTGGTAAAAGGGCAGCAGTTCGTCCTTGTAGTAGTCGAAAAACGGCGATGCGTTGTAGGCCGCCTCGAGTGCGCGCCAATGTTGCGTTTGCCAGTCGTGATGGCTAGAAATCAGCACATCGCACAGCGGCGTGTGGTCGGTATGTTCAACGGGAATCACCAAATTTTCGACTCCGTGTGCGGTGGCTATCTGGCAACGATTGGCGTAGGTTTGTTTGTGGTAGTGCGCGTGCCTATCGATGTTGGTCGGGAAATTGATCAAATAGTAGAAATATGGCACGGGCGCCAGATAGGCTGTTGGCAAAATATACATGGTGTTGTTCTTTTTGCGCTGCAAAATTAAGATTTTTTTTGCACTTTTTGGGTTGTGTATGTGGCGCAAAACGACTATCTTTGCACTCCATTAAAACCCCATCGATGTTATGATGCCAGATTTTTCGTTCGACTTTTCGTTTTCGTGGTTCAAAATGTTCAGCGCATTCATTGCGTTGTTTGCCATTATCGACCCGTTTGGTAGCCTGCCGATAATTCTCGGTCTGAAGCAGCGCCACAACGATATTCAGCCAACCAAAGTGGTGGTAGTGAGTTTTGTGCTGATGCTGGCGTTTTTGTTCGGTGGCGAACTGATTTTGTCGTTTTTTGGCGTCGATATCAAGTCGTTTGCCGTGGCTGGTGCCATCATCTTGTTTTTGATGGCGTTGGAGATGTTGCTCGACATCGAGATTTTCCGTTACGCTGGCCCCGAAGGCACATCGTCGCTCATTCCGCTGGCGTTTCCGCTGTTTGCTGGGCCTGGCGTGTTCACGGCCATCATCACCTATCGTGTCGATTATTCGTTTTGGGAATTGGCGGTGGCCATATTTTTGAATATGGTCTGCCTGTTTGTGGTGCTGAAATGCACAGCGTGGATCGAGCGTAAATTGGGGCAAGCGGGCGTTTATATCCTGCGCAAATTTGCGGGCGTGGTCATTCTTGGCATCGCCGTGAAAATCCTAACGCAAAATCTAGCCTCGATATTCGTTTCGGCAGCGTAGGTTTTCTGTTTCTGATTGAGTCATCGAATCATCGAATCATCGAGTCATCGAATTGATTTTTGGTTGATTGGTTGATTGGTTGATCGGTTGATTGGTTAATTGGTTGATCGGTTGATTATTGTGCAAATGATTTTAGACACCGACAATCTTCAAATCTTCAAATCTTCAAATAATTGTCAATTGTCAATTATCAATTGTCAATTGTCAATTGTCTGCGGCTCTGCCGCCTCACTTCTCACTTCTCACTACTCACTTCTCACTTATTTTATCGAGCACCTGTTGGTTTACTGTTTTGCGCTCGCGGTCGAAGTACCAGCCCCACTTGTTGAAGTAGCGGCACGAACTGACGATGTGTATGTAGAGCAGACGCTTGTCTTTGTACGAGCCGTGGGCGTGAGCGTGTACGATAGAGGCATGGGGATAGAATATGGTGCGGAATTTTTGGTGTAGGCGTCGGCTCAAATCGACATCTTCCATATACAAAAGGTATCGCTCGTCGAACAGACCGACCTCCTTGAGCGCACTGCTGCGCAACAGCATGAAACAGCCCGACAAGAACGGAATGTCGAGGGTGTGGTTGTAGTCGAAATCGTGCAATTCGAATCGGTGTTTGCTCTTGCGGGTGAGGCATTTGGGCAAGAAACGGCGACCAAACAAATTCCAAGGCGTTGGCAGCAGTTTGCACAGATATTGCAAATCGCCATCGGGATAGAAAATTTTGGGCATAAGTGCCGCCACATCGGTGTTGGCGTCCATCGCCGCCAGCAATTTTTCGATTATCGTGCTGTCCAGTTTCACATCGGGATTTATCACCAAATGGTAGGGCGTATCCTGTGCGATTGTTTGGCGAATGGCGATGTTGTGCGCCGCTCCATAGCCGATATTTTTGCCGTTGAAAAGATATTTTGCGGGCAGTGAAGCAAAGCGTTCGTCGCGTGTGGGCGAGTTGTCGATCAGAAAAATCTGTCCGACCTTTTCGCTCTGCCGCAGCGTAGCGATAAGGTTCTCCACATCGCCGAACGATGTTTTGTAGAGTACTATTGAGGCGTTGAGCATTATTTATTTAGAATTTTTGCCGAAAGATTGAGCGCAGCACTCACCACTTGATCCATATTGTAGTAGCGGTAGTCGCCCAATCGTCCGCCGAAAAACACATTTTTCTCTTTTTGAGCCAATTGTCTGTATTGTTCGGCCAATTGTTCGTTGCGTATGTCGTTTATTGGGTAGTAGGGTTCGTTTTGCCCGTCCCACTTTTGTGGATATTCGTATGTAATAACCGTTTTCTTTTGATTTCCGCCAACAAAATGTTTGTGTTCGATGATGCGTGTGTATGGTACTTGTGCATCGGTGTAGTTTACTACGGCATTCCCCTGAAAATTGTCGGTGTCGAGTATTTGTGTATCAAACTGTAGGCTACGGTAGTCGAGCCGCCCCAATCGGTAATCGAAATAGGCATCGAGCATACCCGTATAAATGACTGTTTTTGCCAAATTTGCGTACGCCCGATTTTGTAGAAAATCGGTGTTTAACCGTATGTCGCACCCCTCGAGCAGACGATCGATTAGCACATTGTATCCCTCTTGTGGAATGCCTTGATGTGTGTCGGAAAAATAGTTGTTGTCGTAAGTGAAGCGCAGTGGTAGCCGTTTGATGATGAAACTTGGCAGTTCGGTTGCGGGGCGTCCCCACTGTTTTTCGGTGTAGCCTTTTATTAGTTTTTCGTAGATGTCGCGCCCAACGAGTTGCAGTGCTTGTTCTTCCAAGTTGTGCGGTTCGCCCTTGGGCGCATTTTGCCGCTGTTGGTTAATTATTTTTTGTGCTTCGGCAGGCGTATTCACTCCCCATAGTTGGTGAAAAGTGTTCATATTGAACGGCAAATTATACAATTCGTTGCCGTAGCGTGCCAAGGGGCAGTTGGTGTAGCGATTGAAATGAACGAATCGGCTGATGTAGTGCCAAACTTTGTCGTCGCTAGTATGAAAAATGTGTGCGCCGTGTTTATGCACTTGAATATCTTCGATTTCGTCGCAATGAATGTTGCCGCCTGTGTATGCGCGTTTGTCGATTACAAGGCACGATTGACCATATTCGTGCGCTTGCTGGGCAAACACGGCGCCAAAAAGTCCGCTTCCAACAATCAGAAAATCGTATTTCGTTGTCGTACGAGTCATTATTTTCGATATTTTTTATAACCGTTCCACGCCCAATGCATTAGGTAGTAGAGGCTGTGCCAAAAACCGACTTTTTCGCTTTCGTAATAGACCCGAAATTGTGGAATTATCATTTTGCGTTTGCTATACGAAACCGAGTTGCCGCGCATTCTATACGATGCTAAAACTTTCTGATTCCCAAAGGCTTCGCCTGCTTTTTTTACTATTGCAAGCCAATAGATATGGTCGTCGCGTAGACTGCGGAAGGCTTCGTTTAGATAGATTTTCCCAAATTTCGAAGAGTCGTAAAGTCCTGTGAGGCACGAAATGGAGCAGGTTTTCAACAAATCGTTGTAGGTCATGCGCTCGGGTACGCGGAATGGTCGCAGACATTCATTGCCATTTTCGTCGATGCGTTTGTGCGAACTGCATACCAGAGCGGCGTTTTTTTCGGTGAGCAGTGCAATTTGTTCTTCTAAAAAATTTGGTTCCCAAAGGTCGTCGGAGTCGAGCAGAGCGATGTAACGCCCAGCCGCACGGCGAATGCCATTGTTGCGTGCTGCTGCCGAACCTGCATTTGGTTGCGAAAAAAGTTTGATGCGTGGGTCGCGAGTTGCATATTTGGCCACTATGTGTGCGCTATTGTCGGTCGAGCCATCGTCAATCACTATCATTTCCCAGTGTTGATAGGTTTGCGCCAATACACTTTCGATGGTGGCTGCTACAAAGCGTTCACTATTGTAGAGGGGGGTAATAATAGAAACTAAATCGGTCATTTTTTTGTTGGTGAGTTTGGTAATGCAATAACCTACAAAGTTACCATTTATTTTTGAATTTGCCAATTTTATAGCGAATGTAGAAACGCACTACAGCCGAGAGAACAACCAATCGGCTCCAAATTTTTACCCATAAGGGGCGGGAACTTCTACTCCAAAAACTGGAATACCTGCCCGTTTGAGACAGAACACCTTTGTGCCGTCTATAAAGCAGATAGGGCTCTTGTATGAATTTTACGGAACCTGCCATCTCTGCAACCAGTCCCAACCATAAATCATGGTTTACATCTTGAGAAGATGGCATAGGCAATGCCGATGAAAGCAATGTTCTCCGGAATGCCATACAGGAACCATAATAAGTGCCATTGATGATATTGCGAAGTATGCCCTTGTGGGAATGGTATAGTTTGAAAAAATTGTCACAAACAACATTCAGATGCTCATCTGTGATTTTGCTATTGGTACACACCAAATCTACACATTTCAGTTCCTGCACACAGCGCTCATACTTGCCATCCAGCCACACATCGTCTTGGTCGGACAAAAAGATGTATTCGCCGTGGGCGTGTTGCAGTGCATTTACAAAATTTTGTTTGAAATCGTGCCCGTTGTGGTGCAGTAACCTGATGCGTGGGTCGGCAAGGCTTTCGACAATGGCGCAGGTGCGGTCGGTCGAGCCGTCGTCCGACACTATCACTTCGTCATCGGGGCGCAACTGCACCAATATCGACCGCAATTGCTCCTCGATATATTTTTCGCCGTTATATGTCGCTATACACACCGAATTCATTTCATAAATGTTCTGCACAGAAGCACCGTATCTTCCAATAAACAAACGCTACGACATTGTGAAACACCACAGGGCGATATGCCATATAGTGTTCTTTCGCTTCTTGGTATCGTGCGTTCAAACTACGCCACAATCGATACTCAATAGCCCCCAATGTATTATCTCCATGCTGTCTGTACAACATCGTCTGCACATACACTGGCACTACTTTACCATGATTAAGCACAGTACTGACGGCAATCGCCGCATCGTGCATCAAGGCTTTTTCACCAAATGGCAATGACACTCGCCGTGCTGCTTGATTCATCAGCATAGTGCATCCTGTCACGCTGTTGCAAATAGCCAAATACTCTGCGCGCCTATTTAGCACATTTGGCTTGATATAGGTGTATTCCCAAAACGATTCTGCTACTGTATGTAGTGTACTATCTACCACCTTCAAGTCTGTATGTACCACAATCGGAGTATCACTTCCATATTCCCGTTCACTCTGCCGCATTCTCTCCACACATATATTCAACTTATCAGGCAGCCACACATCGTCTTGGTCTGCAAACGCCACATATTCCCCAGTGCCATATCGCTCCAACAGCCACTCGAATCCGCGCATTGCCCCTCTCTTTTCGGTGTCGTTCACAACTCGTATCCTTGCGTCTTTTTTCTCATACTCACGCAGTATCTCACTTGTATTGTCTGTCGAACCGTCATCACGCACTATCAATTCCCAATCCTGCACACTCTGCGCAACAATCGAATCCAACTGCTCTGCTATATATGCGGCACCATTATATGTGGACATCAGGATACTAATCATCGCTCACTCACTGGATAATGTTCTGATTGTGTTGCATAAAGTCATACCGCCAGAAATCTTCAGCCACTTTCAACTGCTTCTGCTGCAGGGCTTTCACTTGCCCTTCTCGTATATCAAACACCGTGCAAACATTGTGCAAGGTAGAATGTAATGTCTTGCTCTGTTTCGTGACCGCACATGTTGCATGAATACTATACACAAAAAATAGCACACACGCCACTTGGTTTACCAACTTGAAATAAGGGATCGGCTTGTCCGTATCCCTGCCCTGCACCACCTGAAACACCCATACAATCATAAACGGCACAAAAAACGATCGCACCCTATTCAGCATATAATAGTATTGATACGCCGCCACCACTATCGCTATCCCTAGCACGGCCACAATCGCTATGCTGTCCATTCGTATCTTATGATAGTGCAAGTAGTACTCCACACACACCACCAGCATAGCATACACTATCCATACACTTTGTATCTGTTTCCCCACACGCAAGTGATGTTCTATGGACGATAAATAGTCTGCAGGCAGGAAACTCAACATTGTTGTGGCGATATTTGTCAGCGGGAGCAACAGTACGACTACCAACACCACCATCAGTAACTGAAACACCCATGCTTGTACAGGTCTTCCATGCAGGCAATATGCCAACAGACACAGCGGCACCACAAACACACCCGATTTATGCATCGCCATTGCCAATATCGCCATCGGCAAAGCCAGCCAATACTTCCTGTTCTGTAAGCATAGTATCATAAATATGAAGAACGACACCGACAAACATTGCCTGAACTCAAAAAAAATCAGATTATAATCCAGCACCACCAATATCATCAACGCAAAGCATCTCTTACTCTGTATCTGTCTGAACAATAGTGCAATAGCAGCAAAGTACAGCGTCGATATTATCACCGTTACCCAATACAGCGACACTCCCCACCCCTTCAGCAACGCTACAAACAATGTATATCCTGTCTCAAAACTATATCTGTCAGGGTGATACCACACATCTGCCAACGACCTAATCGACTCATAATGATAGTAATAGTTCACAATATCCGGTCCGTAGTAGTATTTTATCGTAAACAGCACATACACCGTCACAAACCCCACCACATACATCAGTCTCTGCAACGCCGGCACGCGTTCTGTCAGAAAGTCCGACAGACCAAACACCATAACTACTATCAATATCAGTGTGATGTAATTCATGTCGATAGTTTTCGTTTATACCGCCACAAGATTCCGCCGACTATCAGTATCTCTACACATTCTGCTACA
>CAVGYO010000062.1:0-8798 GCA_963633255.1 Erysipelotrichaceae bacterium | reverse complement strand
GTCTTGCTACTTGCTACTAACAATCACTTTGTGCGCTTTGCCTTCGACAGCCACCAAGTAGATGCCTTGTGGCAGGGTGCGTGTTTCGTAGTCGCTTGCGGCTACAAAGGTAGCGATATTTTGGCCAAATGCGGTAAAGATGCGCACATTTTGTCCTTCGGCACCGGCGATAGCCAGCATATTGCGCTCGGCATAGACTTGCACGCTGGTGCTGCTGCTGGTTTCGATAGCCGTAACAGGACCGTCGTCTTTTTTAGGCATGAAATTGCGACCGGGGAAGGTGAAAGAAGCGATGGATCCCCACCACGTTCCTGTCCCCGAATAGGAAACGGACTCCGTGCTGGTCAAATACTTGATTGTCGTGGAGGACTTATAGCGTCCAGAAACGAACAGCGTATCGCCTATGGCTGCTGCGGCGACAGTGTAACCTGTTTGATTGACCAAATCGTATTCCGCCTGTTTTTCCAAATTCATGTTGTACGAAGTGAGGGACAAGTTCGTGGGATTCGCACAATAACCTACGGTGTAAATGCTGTCCTTTCCACCAATCGCAACATTCATGTAATTTATGCCAGCCACCACATTGTTGATGACACCATGTTGCACGGTGCCCGTAGCCGCATCAAGCTTCAGCACATACCCGTTGAAATTAGCACCATTGCCCTGCAAATCGTTTCCAGCAACGGAAACACCCCCCTGCAATCCTCCGCATAGAAGAAAATATGTTTTGTCGCTGCTTAGAGCAACCCCTTGCGGTTGAACATTATTTTTACTATTCGCCCAAAATGTGTTTACCGATGAGAGCCAATCTGCCTGTAAGGTCGCCAAATCGAGACGAACAGCGGAAATGATATAGGTAGTGGTTGTTGGAGTAAAGGTCTTTCCTGCAAATGTTATGGCATCCATGTTTGCACTCGGCCAAAGCAACATCGACAGATAGAGTTTACCATCATTGTACACCATACCACCCCAAAATCTATCGCATTTAGCCGTTCCACCTGTAACAAGGTGTGTAACATAATTCAAATCGGCATCCAATTTCAACAGAAATGCGTTGCCAACATCGGAGGCAGATGCGCCGTTCCAGCCTTCGGTGTTGTGGTGTTCAATCGTTTTACCATCGATGGAGATGTCGCGCGCCTGATGCCCAGCCACATAGAAATTACCGTCTGCATCTTGAGCCACGCCACCCAAAAAGTCGAATCCCGTTTTTACTGTGGTTTCCGAACCCAGTGTCCAGTCGGTTACCAGCAATTTCATTTTATCGATGCGACCATTTGCATCAATTTTCACCAACACGGGCTGTTTTACATCTATAGCGCATGTAACTTCGACTGAATCTTGAACGCCGTCAGCACCGACAAGACGGAGTAACACATTAGACGAAGTACTCGTCGTGGTCGATCCACGGCGAGCAGTCACAGCCAAAAATGCACCACCATCGGCTGTTGGTACAAACGCTGAATTACTTGCATCAAAATCACCGCCATTGCCATAAACCAGCCACTTGAGGTTGCCAGCACGGTCGTGTTTTACGAGTAATAGGTTTTTGAAATAACTATTCCCCGTTAAATAAGGAGCACCAACGAAAGACTGCCCCATGAAAGTCGCTGCTTCTGGACTTACACCATTAGAACCAAAATGCCCGAATTCATAAACATCACCATGTGCATCAATCTTTATATCAACCATGCTGGCTTGGGATTTTCCATCGCTTGGCGGCAAAAGCTCCGCATGCCAGTTGAGTGTTACATCGTTTGCGGCCATGGTGGTGGCAAACGCGGCTACTGCGCAGAGCGCAGAAAAAAGTGTTCTTTTTGTTTTCATAATTTATCTGTTTTTTTGTTTGAATTTTTTGAAAAACATTTTCACGCCGCAAAGGTACGCCACTCTAGCGGTAGCCACAATCCCTATTTGTAATGATTTTTGTGCGGTGCAAAATCCCCATTTTGTGGTATTTCGTACAATATATAGGGGTATTACTTTTGTAGCGCTATGCAAAAAATGGTTGCCATACTGCTTTTGATGGGCTGCACACTTGTGGCGAATGCCGCCAATACGCTCACTATCAGGCTGTTCGACAAAGCCACCAAGCAACCAGTACCCGATGTGGCGGTGTATGCGCAAGACGCTGGCGGCACCACCATTGGCACCATCAGCGACGACAACGGCACAGCGCACCTGCGCCTCGACGACGGCACGCACACCATATTCATTACGCACATTCAGTACAAGCCACTGCAAAGCACCATGACGCTACACGGCGACACTGCGCTGGCCATATCGCTACAGAGCAACACACGCCAACTGCAAGAGGTGGTGGTTACCGCTTCGGAATCGAAAAAAATCAGTTCGGTATCGACCATCGGCCGCGACGCCATGAGCCACCTGCAACCCACCAGCCTGAACGACTTGGTAGAACTGCTGCCCGGCGGCATAGCGCAAACGCCCGCACTCACGCAAGCCAACACCATTGCGCTGCGCGAAACTGGCACACTCGGCGCAACTGGACAGAAGGTGCAGAGCAGCAACTACGCCACAAATTCGCTCGGCACGCTGTTTGTAGTCGATGGCGCACCCATCAACACCGATGCCAACCTGCAATATGCCGCTGGCGGCTCGAGCGACATCGACCAAAAGCGCGACATCACCAACCGCGGCGTGGATATGCGCACCATCAGCACCGACGACATCGAGAGTGTGGAGGTGATTCGCGGCATTCCGTCGGTAGAGTATGGCAACCTGACCAGCGGCGTGATGAACATCAAGCGGATACGCAAGCCAACAAAACTCAATGCGCGTTTCAAAGCCGACGACAAGAGCCAACTGTTTGCCATCGGCAAAGGTTTTGCGCTCGATTCGGCCAAAAAGAGCGTGATGAACATCGATGGCGGGCTGCTCAACGCCTACGCCGACATTCGCAATCCGCTCGAAAACTACAAGCGCGCCAATGTGTCGGTGCGCCTCACAAGCGATGTGGTTGCACCGCGCACCACATGGCGTTTCACACCGTCGGCCGACTACACAGGCTCGTTCGACAACTACAAAACCGACGAAAATTTGAGTTACGGCGGCATCAACACATTCAAATCGACCTACCACAAAATAGCGGTCGGGAGCGGCATGCGCATTACACCCAACGACGGCAAATACTTCAAAATGGCGCAACTGCATCTGCAAGCCACGCAGCAGTTCGACTGGCTCGACCGCCAAGTGCTGGTTGCGCCCACGCGTGTGGGCATTGCGCCGAGCAGCACCGAACCCGGCGAGTACGATGCGCACCTGCTTTTTGGACAGTATGTGGCACGCTATCAGGTCGATGGCAAGCCTTTCACCGCCTTTGCCAAAGCCTCGGCCGACTTCGATTTCAACGCACCACACATACGCAATGCGCTGAAATTCGGTTTGGAGTGGAATCTGTCGAAAAATTTCGGCAAAGGGCAGATTTACGACCTGTCGCAGCCGCTCTCGGTCAGCGGTTGGGGCACACGCCCACGCGCCTACAACGACATTCCAGCGTTGCAAACCATCGCCTTTTATGCGCAGGACTACATCACGGCACACGCTGGCAACCACACTTTCGATGCGCGCCTTGGTGTGCGTGGCACAGCGATGCCAGGCTTAGACAAACGCTACGCCATACACGGCCGCTGCTACATCGACCCACGCATAAATCTGCAATGGACACCGCCATCGCTCGGCGAAAAACAGTGGAAAATGTCGTTTTCGGGCGGCATCGGCTGGACCACGCGTATGCCCACGCTCAACTATCTCTATCCCGACCCGACCTTTGTCGATATTATACAACTCGGATTTTATAGCCAGACCAATCCCGAAAAACATAGCCGCTACAACATTGTGAGTTACAAGCAAGACGCCACCAACTACGACCTGCAGCCCGCGCGCAACCGCAAATGGGAGGTGCGTGCCGACTTCGAGGTGGCGGGCAATCGCCTGTGGGTCTGCTTTTTCGACGAGCGCATGTCGTCGGGATTCCGCTACTCGAACCAATACAGCGTGTTTTCGTACAAAAGTTACGACGCCTCGAGCATCAACAGCGCCACACTGACCGACAAACCCGACCTGAACACGCTGCCCTACGAAACCAAACAGAAACTGGACGGCTATCGCTTTGTAGAAAACGGCAGCAAACAGAACAAAATCGGCGTAGAATGGGAATTTTCGTCGTGCCGTATCAAGCCGCTGCGCACCGCCATTCGGTTTAGCGGCGCATGGTTTCGCAGCACCTATGTCAATAGCCGCCCGATGTACTACACCATGAGCAGCGTGGTCGATGGCGTGATTATTGCCGACAACTACATCGGTCTGTACGACTGGAACGAAGGCCGCGTGAACGAACAGCTCAGCACCAACCTGCTACTCGACACGCAAATTCCCGAATGGGGGCTGATATTTTCGACCTCGGTGCAAGCCATGTGGTTTGTAGCCACGCAACGCCTGCCGCAAAACGGCACGCCCAAGCAGTACCTCTCGGCCGCCGACGGGCAACTGCACGACTACACCGCCGAAGCCGTTGCCGAAAATCCGCTGTTGCAGCACCTGATTTACAGTGTGAGCGATGCCGCTTTCGAGCGTTACACCATTCCGCCCGCCATCTATGTGAACCTGAAAATCACGAAAAATATCGGACAGTGGCTCAGTCTGTCGCTGTTTGTGAACAAACTGATAGACTACACGCCCGATTTCACGCGCAATGGCGTGCTTATCAGGCGCAACGAATCGCCCTATTTCGGTATGGAAATGACATTCAAAATCTGATAATTTTTAACCCTAAAAAAAACGAAAAAGAATATGAACAAGACCATTTTCAAAACATTGAGTATCGCACTATTGGCGGTCGTTTTTGCCAGTTGCGAAGACCAGATGACGCAAAAACAAGGCAACCAATCGTCGCTTGTGCGCGCCACCGACAGCATCGATGTAATCTATCCCGACGGCGTGAAAATTCTGTCGAAACAGACCGAAACGCTCACTTTTGTCAATCGCTCGACAGGCGACACCACCACCGTAAAGCGCGGCGCAACCGTTGTGCTGCTCGATGGTTTGTACGACTGTAACTATGCGGCGCACATCACCTACGACAACGACGGCGCAACCGTCGAAGGCAACCTCTACGGCAGTGCTACATCGGTGAAAATCAATGGCGTACCGCATTTTAGCATCACCGCCTACCTGTTCGCTTCGAAAGACGATTTCATATTCGAAGAGATATTTTTCACTGGCACGCTGCAACCGTCGGGCAAGCAGTACAACGGCGACAACTTTGTGAAAATCTACAACAACACCGACCATGTGTTGTACGCCGACGGCATTGCGCTGGTCGAATCGAAATTCACTTCGACACAAAAATGGGACTACACGCCTGATATTCTGAACGATACGATGACTATTCAAGCACTCTATGTGGTGCCGGGCAGCGGCAAAGACCACCCTGTGCAGCCGGGCGAGAGTTTCATCTTGTGCGATGTGGGCATCGACCACCGCACCGCCAACCCCAACTCGTTCGACTTGAGCCACGCCGACTACGAATGGTACGACATTTCGAGCAGCCCAAGCAACATGGATATCGATAGCGAAACAGTGCCGAATCTCGACAAATGGTACTGCTACACGCTCAGTTTTTGGATTCTGCACAACCGCGGTTTCAAATCGTACGCCTTGGCGCGCATTCCCATCGACAAAGAGACCTATCTGGCCAACTATCTTTACACATACCAATACACCATGCACCTTGCAGCAGGCGATTTCCCGATGGAACAGACCGCCTACAAACTGCCCAACGCTTGGATTGTCGATGGCGTGAATTGTAGCGTCGAAGCCGTGCGCGAATGGAACATTCTGCCGCCAAGCATCGACGCGGGCTGGACACACTGCGGCACTATCGACAAAGATGCCACACGCTATTTCAAAAGTGTGCGCCGCAAAATGCTCTACCTCACCGACGACGGAAGGCGCGTGCTGAAAGACACCAACAACTCGTCGGACGATTTCAACGGCGAATGCACGCCATCGATTGTCGAAGAGCAGCAGACCGCCATCGATGCCAACGGCACAACCGCCACACAACGCACCTACGACGGCGTTTGGGTGATGACGACAGAAGAATGAACCGATTTTTCGACATAAAAACGCAACGCAAAGCAGGCTTTGGACTTTTACTGTTGGCACTATTGCCAGCAGCAGCCACTGCCGCGCGCCCCAACGACAGCGTGCCTGCCATTGGCCGCCAAACCGCCGCACTCCGCTCCGAACGGCTCTTTGCAACGAAAAGTTACGAAAATCCCGCCCTGCGGCAATGGCTGTTCGACCAATCGCTGACGCAAGTCGTGCTGGGCGGACAGTGGAACAGTCAGCACGAGAGCATCGTGCCACAAAAAGGCGACGGCTACTACTGCGGAAACATCGGGGCTGCCACATTCCGACTGACCAAACGCGGGGCTGTGTGGGGCAATGCCTCGTTCGAAATCGACAAGATAACCAATGTCCAATTCAACGAAACGAGCGACTACGACCTGCTTGCGCCATACACCATGGCCGACACCGTGGGCGGCTCTCTGCACGCGCAAATCTATCGGTTTGGCGGCGGTTTTGCGCTGCGGCTACCAAAAAATTTCAGCATCGGATTAGATGCCACCTACCGCGCCAACATCGCCTACCGACAAATCGACCCGCGCCCCAAAAATCTCGTTACCGACCTACGGCTCAAACTCGGCACAGCCTACACTGCGCCCAACGGCTACCGCATCGGACTCGATGTGCACGGCGGCCGCTACAAGCAGACCAACAGCATGAAGTTTTTCAGCGAACTGGGCGTGCCGAATGTGGTTCACCTCACGGGACTTGGCACGCACTACTATCGCTTTCAGGGTAGCAACTACGAAACCTACTACAAAGGCTACAGCGTAGGCGGCGACCTTGGATTGCAACCGCAAAACAGCGGTTGGCACGCAGCGGTTGGCTATACTTTCCGAACCTTCGAAAAGGTCATCTCTACCCTCAACGAACTGCCGATGGCACGCTGCAATACGCACAATTTCACGGGCGAAATCGCTTATCTGCAAAAAGGTGCGGCATTTTGGGGCGTGAAACTGAGCGGCGACTACACACGACGCCTCGGCACCGAAAATATATTCGACGATGCCACCGACAATATCTATCCGCAGATTGGCACCCAACAACAATACACTTGCAACGATTTAACCACCTATCTTTCAGCCATTTATGGGCAACGCAACGAACAACACGAGTGGTCTATTGCACCGCAAATAGGCTACCTACGCCACGACGAAAACTACTTTTTTCCTGCGCAAGAGATGCAGTTCAACCACTTGGCAGCGGGCGTTGGCGGTCGCTATGCCGCCACCTGTGGGCGTTGGCGTGTCGATGCTGGTTTGCATGGCGCTTTTTATGCCGATTTGGCGCACAATCTGGTTCTCACCGACCGCAAATCGGTGTGGCAAACGCCTTTCGTTCAGACTTTCGACAATCTCTCCGAACACTTTGCCCAAATCGATGGTCGCCTGCACATCGGCTACGCATGGCGCGCCGATTTTGCGCTCTTTGCCAACATCGGCTACACCCTCGGTCTCTTCCAACAGGCCCACAACTGCACCCACACCCTCGAAGCCGCCATCGGCGTGGCGTTTTAAGTTGGTTCTGGTTTCTAATTGTTTTTCAAAATTGCTGCAGCAATTTTTGTTTCTGTGCTTCTTGCGCTTCGCACTGTTGCTAAATTTTTCTGTTGAAGCGAAGGGGTTCAACTCATCATCAACCAATCAACCAAAACTTTACAAACTTTCGCACTATTTCCCAAGTTTGGCCAAGCAGACTGCTGTGTGTGCGGCCAAGCGGGCGTTGTTTAGCACCAGTTGTATGTTGGCGGCCAGACTGTCGCCGCCTGTGAGGTCTTTGATTTTGGCCAACAGAAATGGCGTGGTGGCTTTGCCGTGAATGCCCAACCGTTCGGCTTCGGCCACGGCTTCGTCGATGGCGCGGTTGATGTAGTCGGCATCCATCGAATAGGCTTCGGGAATGGGGTTGGTAACCAACATGCCGCCGCGCAGCCCCATATCGAGTTTAGCACGGAACGCTGCCGCCAACTCTTCGGCCGTATCGATGCGGTAATCGACCTTGAAACCGCTGTGGCGCGTGTAGAAAGCAGGCAACTCTTCGGTACCAAAACCGACCACTGGCACGCCTTTCGTTTCCAGATATTCGAGCGTCAGCCCCAAATCGAGAATCGATTTTGCGCCAGCACAAACAACCATAACGGGCGTTTCGGCCAGCTCTTCGAGGTCGGCCGAGATGTCCATCGTCTTTTCGGCGCCGCGATGCACGCCGCCAATGCCGCCCGTAGCAAACACACGAATGCCCGCCATTGCAGCGATAATCATGGTGGTGGTTACAGTGGTTGCACCGTCGGCACCACGCGCCACCAGCACAGGCAAGTCGCGCCGCGAAGCCTTGGTTACGGCTTGACCTTTCTTGCCGAGATATTCGATTTCGTCGGGCGTGCAACCTGCTTTCAGTCGACCACCGATAATGGCGATAGTGGCTGGCACTGCGCCGTTGTCGCGAATGGTCTGTTCCACTTTCAATGCTGTTTCGACATTCTGCGGATAAGGCATTCCGTGCGAAATAATGGTCGATTCCAACGCTACAACGGGCTTGCCGCTCTTCAACGCCTCTTCCACCTCGGGCGAGATACTTAGGTAATTTTTCATAAGTCTTTTTTTGGTTCTAATTTCTGGTTATTGTTGAATTGTTGAACTGTTGAA
>CAVGYO010000061.1:0-8874 GCA_963633255.1 Erysipelotrichaceae bacterium | reverse complement strand
TCAAAAACGCAGTCAGAAATCTGTAGTAGCAAGACAATTGACAATTGATAATTGATAATTGATAATTGACAATGTTAGTAGCAAGTAGCAAGATACAAGTCGCAAGACGAGTGAGGAATTAGGAATGAGGAGTGAGGAGTGATGCGGCAGAGCCGCAGACAATTGATAATTGATAATTGATAATTGATAATTGACAATGTTAGTAGCAAGTAGCAAGATACAAGTAGCAAGAAAGATTTTAAGAACATAGAACATAGAGCATAGACTTTTTAATTGACAATTGATAATTGACAATTATTTGAAGATTTGAAGATTTGAAGATTGAGGCGTTTCGGCTACCGAAAACTAGAAATTTAGAAATCTAGAAATTAGAAATAATCTTATCATCAACCGATCAACCAATCAACCAAAAATCAGTTCAACAACTCAACGCTTCAACAAAAAAAGGAACTTTATAAACTTTACAAACTTTACAAACTTGATAAACTTTCACACCTTCATACTGAATTAATTTTGGACGAATTTCTGAAACATCAGCTCAAAGGCGACCGCGTCATTTGGACGCTGTACGGTCTGTTGGTGGCCATCTCGCTGGTCGAGGGGTTTAGTTCACAGAGTTTTTTTGTGGCACGCGCCTCTTCTACCGCCGAACCGCTGCTGCGGCACGCCATTCATTTGGCGCTGGGCTTTGTGGCGATGGTGGCTGTCCTGTCGGTCAATTACCGCCATATCCGCATGATTGGCTGGGCAGTTTGGATAGGGGCGGTCATTCTGTTGCTCTACACATTTGTCTGCGCTCGTGGCGTCAATGGTGCAGCGCGCTGGGTGTTTGGTTTGCAACCGTCGGAGTTTGCCAAACTTGGGCTGATAGTGGCTACTGCCGACTGGGTGGCGCGCGCCAAAAATCCGAACAAACCCGATTTCGAGGAGAGATACTTCAAGTGGTTTGCCGCTGCCATTTTGCTCACTTGCGGCCTCATTTTTCCGGGCAATCTCTCCACGGCGGCGTTGCTTTTTGCCGTCATCGTGGCAATGCTCTTTTGTGGCGGCATTGCAGCGAAACGCATTTTCAGTATGTGCGGCTGCGTGCTGGCGGTGGTTGCTTTGGTGTTGGCACTGGCGTGGATTGTGCCGCAAGACCATTTCATCGACGAACAGACTGGCACAACACGCACCGATATGAATATGATTGAGTCGGGCTACTACCGACTTTTTGGGCGCGCTTACACTTGGAAAGGCCGCATTTCGCGCTTTTCCGACGAGAAAAAAGCGGAATATACCATCAACGATGCCACGCGCCAACCCGTTTACGGACAAATTGCCATCGCACGCGGCGGATTTCTGCCGCATCTGCCTGGCAGCAGCGAGGTGCGCAACAAATTGCCGCAGGCCTACAGCGATTTTGTTTTTTCGATTATTGTCGAGGAACTGGGCTCTATTTTGGGCGGATTGTTTGTCGTTGCCATCTATCTGGTGCTGCTTTTCCGCGCAGGACGCGTGGCCTACAAATCCACCACGGTCTATCCTGCTGTGTTGGTAATTGGCGTTGCGCTCATGGTTGTGCTGCAAGCGTTGATTCACATGGCGGTCTGCGTGCAACTCATTCCCGTTACGGGACAGCCCTTGCCGCTCGTTACGCGTGGCGGCAGTTCCATTTTGGTTACAAGCATCTATTTCGGACTGCTGCTCAATGTAACCTGCTACGCATCGGGCAACCAAGAGGCACAAGCCGACCTTATTCCCACCGATGAACAATTAACAATTAAGAATGAATAATTAAGAATTATTCGGTAACCACAACCAACTGCAAATAACCAAATAACCAAAATAATCATGAAATTCCTAATCTCTGGAGGCGGCACTGGCGGACATATTTTTCCTGCTGTAAGCATTGCCAACGCTCTGCGCGAGGCACAACCCGATTGCGAAATTTTGTTTGTTGGCGCGCTCGGACGCATGGAGATGGAGCGCGTGCCAGCCGCTGGCTACAAAATTGTGGGCTTGCCTGTGCGCGGCTTCGACCGCAAAAATCCGCTGAAAAATATCGCTGTGCTGTGCGACTTGCTCAAAAGTATGCGCCAAGTGCGGCGTGTCATCAAAGAGTTTCGACCCGATGTGGCGGTGGGCGTGGGCGGTTACGCCAGCGGCGCAGCCATGAAAGTGGCGGCACGCATGGGCATTCCTGTGTTGCTGCAAGAGCAGAACGGTTTTGCGGGCGTAACCAACAAACTGCTGAAAAACGATGCCGCCAAAATTTGCGTAGCATACGAAGGCATGGAACGCTTTTTCCCTGCCGATAAAATCATTCTCACGGGCAATCCCGTCCGCCAAAACCTGCTGAACGGCACCAAAGCCGAGGCCTGTGCCGAGTTTGGTTTCGACCCCGACCGCAAAACGCTGCTCATCATTGGCGGAAGTCTTGGCGCACGCACCATCAACAACAGCGTGAAGGCGCATCTTGCACAGTTGGTCGATAGCGGCATACAGATTTTGTGGCAAACAGGCAAATTCTACATCGACGACTGCCGCCGTGCCGCCGAACCGTTTGCCAATCCGCACCTGATTGTTACCGATTTTGTGAGCCGCATGGATTTGGCTTATGCAGTGGCCGATTTGGTGGTGTCGCGCGCTGGCGCAAGCAGCATTTCGGAACTCTGTCTGCTGGGCAAACCGAGCATTTTGGTGCCGTCGCCCAATGTGGCCGAAGACCACCAAACGCACAACGCCATGGCACTGGTCAACAAAAACGCTGCCGTGCTGGTAAAAGATATTGAAGCGCAAAACATCCTGATAGACAATGCTTTGCGCCTGATAAACGACGACGCACGACTCGCTCAACTCGCCACCAATGTTTCGGCTTTGGCACAGCGCGATTCCGCCCGCCGCATCGCCGACGAGGTATTGAAATTGGTGAAAAAATGATGTACATCTGACATACATCTGACATACATTTGCAGTACATTTGCAGTACATTTGACATACATTTGCAGTACAAAATAGGACAAAATGCAGTACAAAAATTTTTATTTTTTGGGGATTGGGGGCATTGGCATGAGTGCCATTGCGCGCTATTTTAAGGCGAAAGGCTACCGCGTGGCTGGCTACGACCGCACACGCAGCGAACTTTGTCGCGAGTTGGAGGCCGAGGGCATCGCCATTCACTATGCCGACGATGTGGCGCAAATCGCTCCCGAATTTCTGCAAAAAGAATCGACGCTGGTGGTCTATACGCCCGCCATTCCTGCCGAACATACGGAGTTTTGCTATTTCCGCGAGCATAATTTTGCCATCGAAAAACGGGCGCAGGTGCTGGGGCAGGTTACACGCCTCGAACGCGGACTGTGCGTGGCGGGCACACACGGCAAAACCACCACTTCGACCATGTTGGCGCACTTGCTCAAACAGAGCCATGTCGATTGTAACGCCTTTCTTGGCGGCATTTCGAAGAACTACACGAGCAACCTCCTGCTCTCCGATACGAGCGATTTGGTGGTTATCGAGGCCGACGAGTTCGACCGCTCGTTCCACCACCTGACGCCCTACATGGCGGTGGTTACCGCTGTCGATGCCGACCATCTCGACATCTACGGCACGCACGAGGCCTATCTCGAAAGTTTTGCGCATTTCACCTCGCTCATTGTCGAGGGTGGCTGCCTGCTGATGAAAAAAGGTATCGCTTTGCAACCGCGATTGGGCAAAAATGTAACGCTCTACACCTATTCGGCTACCGAAAAGGCCGATTTCTACGCCGAAAATATCCGCATTGGCAACGGTACTATCGTGTTCGATTTTGTTACACCGACCGAAACTATCAGCGACATCGAACTGGGTGTGCCTGTGCTGGTGAATATCGAAAATGGCGTGGCGGCGATGGCGGTGGCGTGGCTCAATGGCGTGAGTGCCAGCGAGTTGCGTAGCGGAATGAAGTCGTACGCAGGCATTCGCCGCCGATTCGAAATGTGGCTCAAAACCGAACGCCTGACAATAATCGACGACTATGCGCACCACCCTGTGGAGTTGGAATCGAGCATCAAATCGGTGAAAGCGTTGTATGCCGACAAAAAGGTGCTTGGCGTTTTTCAGCCGCACCTCTACACGCGCACACGCGACTTCCACAGCGATTTTGCGGCTGCGCTGTCGCACCTCGACGAGGCCGTTTTGGTCGAACTCTATCCTGCACGCGAGCAGCCAATTCCAGGCATTTCGTCGAAAACGATTTACGACGAGGTAACCTGCCCGAAACATTTGACTACTAAAGCCGAATTGATCGATTTCCTGAAAACGCAACAGTTCGATGTGCTGCTCACGCTTGGTGCGGGCGACCTCGATACGATGTTGCCGCAAATTGTCGATGCGTTGAAATAGTGCTTTGTTGCTGAAAATGAAACTGTTACGCAATATATTGATACTGATTGGCATCGCTGCTTTGGCGGTCTATTTGCTCTGCGCAGTGGTGTTTGTGTCGCCGCTGGTCGATGGGCATGTGTGCCAGCGTGTCGAAGCGCGCATTCTCGATAGTAACGAGTACGGTTTCATCGACGAGAAGGACATTGTGGCGCAGTTGGGACGCATGCACCAAAAATATATCGGCGTGCCTTTCGACAAAATCGACTGTCAGCAGGTCGAGGACGAGATTGCAAAAAATCCGTTTGTGCGCTCGGTGGCTTGCTATTACACTGCGTCGGGCGCACTGCGAATCGATGTGCAGCAACGCCGCCCGAAGTTCCGTGTGATGACTCCCTACGGCAACTACTACATCGACGACACGCGCCACCGAATGCCCACATCTACGCGGTTTAGCGTGTATGTGCCTGTGGTTACGGGCTTTGCCGACGACGCGTTTTTGTGCGGCGATTTCTACGATTTTATCGAGCAGATCGAAAAAGACGATTTTTGGGCGAACCAAATCACGCAAATTCGCATTTTCCCGAACTACGAATTGAGTCTGACGCCGCGCGTGGGCAATCATACCATTCGTTTGGGCAAACTGGACAATGCAGAACAAAAACTAGAAAAGATGCGCACTTTTTACCGCAAAGGATTGCCCTATATCGGCTGGAACCGCTACAGCACCATCGACTTGCGTTATCGCAATCAAGTGGTCTGCACCAAAAGGCAGGATTAGTTTTTTTTAGTCGCAAGACAAGTGAGCAGTGAGAAGTGAGCAGTGAGAAGTGATGCGGCAGAGCCGCAGTTTGAAAATTTGAAGATTATTGCGGCGTTGTTGGTTGCAAAAATTCTTAATTCTAAATTCATAACTCATAATTAAACAAAGAAACCGCGCCTAGCGCAAAAAAAATATCGAGAATATGGAAAAAATTGTTGTCGCCGTCGAGGTGGGGCAGAGCAAGTTGGCGGCTATGGCGGCCAGTAAAATGCCCGACGGTAAATTGAAATTGCTGGCTTTGGAGAGTTTGCCAACGCCGAAAGATTCGGTCTGCAACGGGCTGATTGTGAAATCGAACGATGTGGCGGCGGGGCTGGGCAAACTGCTGAAACAACTGGCCAACCGTCTGGGTGCGTCGATGCGCATTGTCAAGTTTTATGCTGGACTCAACTGCCGCTCGCTGGCCACGGTTCAGGTGGGCGTGCCGCGCGTGCTGACACCGTCCGAAGCCATTGCGCCCGAACTGTTGCAGCAAATGCGCATGGAGGCGTTGTCGCAACTGCCCGCCGACCGCGAATCGCAGGGCATTTTGTCGGAAACCTATGCGCTCGATGGCGATGCGATTGCGAGTCCGATTGGTGCTACTGGCGGTCATCTGCTTGGTACATTTGCCGTGGCGTGCGCTCAACCCGATTGTGCCAACACGGTGGCGCATTGCGTCGAGTTGATGAGCAACTACAAATTGCAGGAGTGCCTACTTGCACCGCAGGCTGTGGCGGCGGCCGTTACATCGCAAGCCGACCGCGAGGCGGGTTGTGCCGTGGTCGATTTTGGGGCGGGCTGCACCTCGGTGGCGGTCTATCAGCAGGGCGAATTGCGCCATGTGGCGGTCGTTCCGCTGGGCGGCAAGCACATCACTGCCGACCTGATGACGCTCGGACTGACCGAAAAAGAGGCCGAAAGTTTGAAACCACTTTTCGGTAAAAAATATGGTGCAGAGACCAAAAAGAACGAAAAACTGAAATTCCCTGCCGATGCCGATGGCAACGAACGCGTGTTCGAAATCGAGCGGATTTTGCAGGTGTGCCAAGCGCGTTTCGACGAAATTATTGCCTATGTTGTGCAGCAGATTCGCATGGCGGCCGCGCCCGACGAATTGTCCGCTGGAATTATCATCACGGGCGGAATTACGCAGATGGAACACGCTGTTGATATTGTGGCCGAATCGAGCAAAATGTCGGTGCGCATCGGAGCGTATGCCGACCATATCGCTGCCGATTCCAACGAGTCGTGCGCCAAAGCCTCGGCGCAGTTGGTGGGGCTGCTGCTCACCGCCGACGAAAATTGTGTGGAAGAGCAGAAAATGGAGAAGAAAAAGAAACAGCCAAGCGGCAAAAACTTTTTCGGAAAGATGAAAAACAAACTCGGCGATATGTTCTCCGAAGAAAATATGGGCGAATAACAAAGAAAAAAACGAAAACGATATGGAACTTGACACTTGTTTCGAATCTACCGATTTGTCGGCTATGTTGGCCAACAATGCCTCCATCATTAAGGTGGTGGGCGTAGGCGGTGGCGGCGGCAATGCCGTCAATCACATGTTCAATCGCGGTATCAAAGATGTAACTTTTGTGGTGTGCAACACCGACCAGCAGGCACTGACGCATTCGCCTGTGTCGCAGCAGATTATTTTGGGCGACGACGGACTTGGCGCGGGCGGTCGCCCCGAAAATGCCGCCGAAGCCGTGAACAAATCGCTCACAAAAATCGAAAAAATGCTGACCGACACGCCCACCAAAATGGTGTTTATCACCGCAGGCATGGGCGGTGGCACTGGCACGGGCGCAGCGCCCATCATTGCCAAAGTGGCGCACGATTTGGGCATTCTCACTGTGGGTGTGGTGACGATTCCGTATGCTTTCGAAGGCAAACTGAAAATCAATCAGGCCTTGCGCGGCGTGCTCGAAATGAGCAAAAATGTCGATGCGATTTTGGTGGTGAACAACGAAAAATTGTGCGAAATCTACCCCGACCTCGATATGCTGCACTCGTTCGAGGTGGCCGACGATGTGTTGGCGACAGCCGTCAAAAGCATTGCCGAAATCATCACGGTACACGGCTATATGAATGTCGATTTTGCCGATGTCAATACGATAATGAAGGACAGCGGCATCGCCATTATGAACATCGGCGTGGGCGAAGGCGAAAACCGCGTGATGGACGCCATCAACAATGCGCTGAAATCGCCGCTGCTCGAAAATACCGATGTGCGCAACTCGAAACGCATTCTGATGAACATCAGTTGCTCGAGCGAAAAGGGCATTCTGGGGCGCGAGGTGGCGCAGGTGCGCGAATTTATGGAGCAGATGATCGACGATGTGAATGTGATAACGGGCGTTTCGTTCGACGATTCGCTCGACGACAAGGTGAAAATCACCATCATCGCCACGGGATTCACATCCGAAGCACTGCCCAAACCTGTTGCCTCGAAATCGGCCGATGGCAAAGCAACCGACGACGAGAAAAAACGCGAAGGCGCAGAAATAGACCGCTCGCGCAGCGAATACTATGGCGATGGCGTGCCAGGAACGACCAAAAACGAGGAGCGCGTGCTGCCCGATTTGGACGACGATAGCGTGCTGGCCGAAATCCAAAATACGCCCGCCTATCAACGCTTGTAAGAAAATGTAAATTATTAAAAATCAGACAATTATGAATCTATTTGACCAAATCAGCGACGACATCAAAAAGGCGATGTTGGCGCGCAACCACGCCGAACTCGATGCGCTGCGTGGCATCAAAAAAGAGTTTCTCGAAGCCAAAACCGCCAAAGGCGGCAACGGCGAACTGACCGACGAGGCGGCTCTGAAAATTCTGCAAAAAATGGCGAAACAGGGCAAAGATGCCGCCGCTATTTTTGTGGAACAGAAGCGGCAGGACTTGGCCGACGAATATCTGGCGCAAGTGGCTGTGTACGAACGCTATCTGCCCAAACCGATGAGTGCCGCCGAACTCGAAGCCGCCGTGCGTGCTATCATCGAACAGGTGGGCGCAAAAACGCCACAAGAGATGGGCAAGGTGATGGGCGTAGCCGCAAAACAGTTGGCTGGCAAAGCCGACGGACGCTCCATTTCGGAGGCGGTAAAACGCCTTTTGGCTGCACTCTAAACAGTAGTGCGCATAAAAAAAACGGAGGCGGACAAATTTTGTCCGTCTCCGCTTGTTTTAAGCCACGCCCATTAGCCAATTTCGATGGTGCGCTGCGCTTTTTTAATCTCCTTCTCCGAAAGTTTCGGCAGGTCGATTTTCAAAACGCCATTCTCCATAGTGGCTTTGATTTTCTCTTTGTCCACATTGTCGGGCAGAATCATGGTCTGCTCAAACTTCGAGTAGGCAAATTCGCGGCGCAGGTACAACACATCTTTTTCATTCTCCTCGTGTTCTTCCTTCTTCTCGAGCGATATGATGAGGTTGTTGTCCTCGTCGATGCGCACGCTGAAATCCTTTTTGTCCATGCCTGGTGCGGCAACCTCAACGGCGTATGCCTTTTCGGTCTCCTTCACATTGATGGCTGGCGTGGTTGTGTTGGCGCGCGTCATAAATTCGTTGTCGAACAGGTCGCTGAAAATCGACGGCAGCCAGTTGTTTTGGTTTCTTCTTACAAGTGTCATAGTTTTGTCCTCCAATTATTTGTTTGTTTTTTTGTTCTCTTCTCGGGGTTTTCCCAACCCCGTTCGCCTTATAGTTTGCAAATGGCGTGCCACCCC
>CAVGYO010000060.1:0-9044 GCA_963633255.1 Erysipelotrichaceae bacterium | reverse complement strand
TTTGCAGATTTCTAATTTCTGGTTGATTGGTTGATTAGTTGATCGGTTGATTGGTCGTTAATGAGTTGAAAGGTTTTGCTTCGCAAGATTTTTTCTCCGCTCGGCATAGTTCAAACAAGTTTGACTCTGCTCTCGCTTGTCGAAAAAATTGATAAGTTAATGAGTTTAACGCATTGGTGATGGCTTATGCGGCAAAATCAATCTTCAAATCTTCAAATCTTCAAATTTTCAAATTGCGGCTTCGCCGCATCACTCCTAATTCCTCACTCAAAAACACTGCTCACTTCTAAATTAGTTTGTGAATCACAAGTCCCGAGCGCAATTTTGGTTCGAACCATGTGGTTTTTGGTGGCATAATGTTGCCCGAATCGGCAATGTTGATAATTTGTTGCATCGAAACAGGGTAGAGTGCCAGCGCCATGCGCATTTCGCCGCTATCAACGCGTTTTTGCAGTTCACCAAGCCCGCGAATGCCCCCTACAAAATCAATTCGCTTATCACTTCGCAGGTCTTTTATGCCCAAAATTTTGTCCAAAATCAGGTTCGACGACACGGTTACATCGAGCACGCCTATCGGGTCGCTGTCGTCGTAGGTGTCGGGGTGCGCTGTGAGCGAGTACCAATGACCGCCAAGGTAGAGACCGAAATTGTGCAGGTGCGTGGGTTTGTAAATCTCCGCGCCCTTGTCCTCGATGTCGAAATTTTCTGCCACTTTTGCCAAAAACTCCTGCTCGGTGAGACCGTTCAAGTCCTTCACCACGCGGTTGTAGTCGATTACGGTGAGTTGATTGTCGGGGAAGCAGACCGCCAAAAAGTAGTTATACTCCTCGTCGCCGCGGTGGTGCGGATTTTGGCGGCGGCGTTCGTCGCCCACCAAGGCTGCAGCGGCCGAGCGGTGGTGTCCATCGGCAATGTAGAGCGCAGGCATAGCGACAAAAATCTCGGTGATGCGGCGCATATCGGCAGCGTCGTCGATCACCCAAAAATGATGACCGAAACCGTCGGGCGCAACAAAATCGTATTCTGGCGTTTTGGCGGTAATGCGCGCCACTATCGCGTCCAACTCGTCGTTGTGCGGATAGGCAAAAAACACGGGTTCGATGTTGGCATCGTTGATGCGCACATGTTTCATGCGGTCTTCCTCTTTGTCGCGGCGCGTCAGTTCGTGCTTTTTTATTTTGCCTGTCATGTAGTCGTCCACCGAAGCGGCCACGCAGAGTCCATATTGCGTTTTACCGTTCATGGTCTGCGCATAAATGTAGTAATGCTCGGCGGAATCCTGCACCAGCCAGCCATTTTCCTGAAATTTTTTGAAATTTTCGGCGGCCTTGGCATAGACGCGCGGATCGTGTTCGTCGGTGCCGACGGGGAAATCGATTTCGGGTTTGATGATGTGGTAGAGCGACATCTCGTTGCCAGCCGCTTCGGCGCGCGCCTCGTCGGAATTTAACACATCGTAGGGGCGCGAAGCCACACGCTCGACCAACGCTCGGGGCGGACGAACGCCCTTGAATGGTTTTATCGTTGCCATTTGTGATAGGTTTTCTAAAACACGCAAAGATACTACAAAAAATTGATACTGAAAATTTTATGCGACAAAAAACGCTTTTTTTCGTCTATTCTGCTAGGCAATTGAACTATTTTGCAAAAAATGGTGTAACTTTGCACGCAAAATCAAGGGGATTTCTATAAATTTCTTTGTAGTGATTTTTTTTGAATTTTGGAACAACCAGATATTGTATTATGAAACTTTTGATTACAGGCGCAAACGGCCAGTTGGGCAACGAGATGCGCGTGGCGTTGCAGCGTTGTCCTGCATTGGAAGCGGTTTTTACCGATGTCGATACGCTCGACATTTGCGACCTCGATGCGGTCGAGGCTTTTGTGTGCCAACATCGGCCCGATGTGCTGGTGAATTGCGCCGCTTATACCGCGGTAGATAAGGCCGAGGATGACGAACCGCTTTGTCGCAAAATCAACTGCGATGCGGTGCGCAATCTGGGCGAGGTGGCGCACGCACACGGCGTGAAAATGGTGCATGTTTCTACCGATTATGTGTTCGATGGACTGGGACATCAGCCCTACACCGAGAATATGCCTGTGGCGCCAAACACGGTTTATGGCAAGACAAAACTCGCTGGCGAGCGCGCGCTGTTTGCGGTTTGTCCCGAAGCGTTGGTTGTGCGCACAGCGTGGCTCTATTCGGGCTTTGGCAACAATTTTGTGAAGACAATGCTGCGCCTTGGCGGCGAGCGCGACCGCCTGAATGTGGTGTTCGACCAGATTGGCACGCCCACCTATGCTGCCGATTTGGCAACGGCGATTCTGCAAATTATAACTGCCGAGCGGTTTGTGCCAGGCATTTTTCACTTTACCAACGAAGGTGTGTGCAGTTGGTACGACTTCACAACCATGATTTTCCGCTTGGCTGGTGTCGATTGCACCGTGTCGCCCATCGAGTCGAAGGACTACGCCTACCGCACACCGCGACCGTTCTACAGCGTGCTGAACAAAGCCAAAATCAAAGCCACATACAACATCGAAATTCCCTACTGGGTCGATGGCCTTGAACGGTGTCTGAAAGTGCTGCTAAATAAATGAATACGCAGAATAATTAAAGAAAAACTTTAAGTGCGACAGAGACCAACTTTGTCGCATTTTTTTGTTGGAAAAAATGGTGGCTTATTTCACCTTGTAGCCCAATTCCAGCAGCAGCGTTTTTACCTTCTCGACCAATTCGCCCTGCACGATAATTTCGCCATCTTTGGCCGAACCGCCTACGCCGCATTTTGTTTTCAGCGTTTTTCCAAGTGCTTTTAGGTCGTCGTCGCTGCCCACAAAACCCGACACAAGTGTAACCGCTTTGCCACCCCGATTGCGGCGTTCGAGTTGCACATGCAACCGCTGTTGCGCTGGCGCAAGCGTGGTCGGTTCGTCGCTTTCGTGCGTGTGTTGATAAGTAAAATCGGGATTGGTAGAATAGACAATGTTCAAACGCGTTTTCCAATCGTTATCTTGTTGTTTCATAGCGTGTTACAGATTTGCGAAGATAGTATAAAAATAAGTTGTCAACAGTCATTCGCAGCCGATTATCCGATGATAGTTGCCACGATATGGCGTCCCGAGGCGCGGCGGCGAAATTCGCATAGGTAGATGCCTTGCCATGTGCCGAGATTGAGTCGGTGGTTTGTAATTGGCACGGTTACCGATGCGCCCACGAGCGTACTTTTGATGTGTGCTGGCATATCGTCGTCGCCCTCGCAGGTGTGCAGGTAGTAGGGCTCGCGCTCGCGCACCAAATGGTCGAACGCTGCCGCTAAATCGGTCTGCACATCGGGGTCGGCATTCTCGTTCAGACTCAACGCCGCCGAGGTGTGTTTGATGAACAAGTGGAGCAATCCGCACGCTGGCAGTTCGGGCAAATGCTGCACTATTTCGCTGGTTATCAGATGAAAACCGTATCCGTGTGGGCGTAATGTAAATTCTGTTTGAAGCATTTTTTCTTTTAGTTCGTCAAGTTCTGTTAAATTGCAGTTGGTGGTGGTTACCGAATAATTCTTAATTATTCATTGTTCATTCTTTATTCTTAATTGTTCTCGTAGCCCCCTTTCCCGTTTCCCCCGAAGGGGGAACGCTACGCACCCAACAACGCTGCAATAATCTTCAAATTTTCAAATTTTCAAATCTTCAAATCTTCAAATCTTCAAATGGGAAATACTTCCTAACTTTCTAACTACTAATTTACTCAACTATTTTAATCTCAACACGGCGGTTGGCTTGGCGCCCTTCGTCGGTGTCATTGGGGGCTATTGGGTCGGTGCTGCCTTTGCCTTGAGCCACCATGCGGTTGGCGTTCACGCCGCACTCAATCAGCAGTTGGCGCAGGGCGTTGGCACGCGCTTGGCTCAGTTGCTGGTTGTAGTTTTCGGTGCCGACATTGTCGGTATGTCCCGTGATTTCGATGCGAATTTTTGGATTTTGGCGCATAAAATCGACTAAGTGGGCAATCTCTTTGTCCGATTGCGCCTCGATTTCGGCCGAATTGAAGGCAAAAAAGAGGTTGCGCAGTACAATTTTGCTGCCCACTTGAGCAGGTTGCAGCGCAATGAGCAGCGAATCGGCAGTCGAAGCGATGTTGTCGGAATAGAAAAGGTAGCCCTGCCGCCGCACATTGATGCCGAAATTGCCGTCGGGAGGCAGATAGGCCGTAAATTCGCCAACGCGGCGGTCGGAGAGCGATTCGTAGATTTTGGTCGATGTGTTGGTGTCGAAAATTTCGATGCGTGCGTCCACATTTTTGCCCGTAGCGGCGTTGAATGTGCGCCCAGCCACAAACGCCATCGGTTTTGGGCGGACATTTTCGGGCAGCGTTATCTCGTAAATATCGAGGCGTTGGCCGTTGTTTTCGACCTTGTCCGACGAAAAATAGGCTTTGTCGCCAGCGGCATTCACCACAAATCCCGCCTCGTCGCCGTTGGTGTTTATCGGGTAGCCGATGTTCTGCGGTTCGCTCCAGCCGTCGGCGGTGCGGCGCGCCACAAAAATATCGCTCCGCCCGAGTCCGTAATGACCATTCGACGCAAAGTAAAGTGTCTGATTATCAGCGTGAATAAACGGTGCATAGTCGTCTTTTTCGGTGTTGATGGGTTTGCCCAGATTTTCGGCATCGTAGAAACGGAGCAGCCCATTGTCGAGCATCTCGACGCGGCAGTGCCAAATATCTTTCCCGCCGATATTCGGTTTGCGATTCGACACAAAAAACAGTTCATCGCCAGTGGGCGACAGCACAGGATTGCTCTCCCAATAGGGCGTGTTCACGGGTGCACCGATGCAGATGGGCTGGCTCCATGTGTCGCCCATGCGCAGGGCGTAGTAGATGTCGCAACTGCCGACGCCCTCTTTGCGGTCGCACGCCACAAAAAACATATAGCGTCCGTCGGCCGAGAAACTCTGCGAACCTTCGTTTTGCGGCGTATTCATGGGCATATTGAGCGGTCGCGCTATTTGCCACACGCCATTGCGTTTGCGGCTCCAATAGAGGTCTTCCTGCTTGTAGTAGTCGGCCTCTTCGACCAAAACGGTGGTCGAAATCATCTGCCCATCGGCGGTGATGCTCGGAAAATAGTCGTCGAAGCGCGTGTTGATGGCTTTCAGGTTCACGGGGTCGAACGGCACAGGGTTTTGACTCAACGCCAGCGCATTGCGAAACCGCTCCAACATCTCGATTTTGATGCGTGCGTAGCCGCCATCGGTGATGGTTTCTGCCTTGTCGATGGCGGCTTGGTAGCGACCGTCGAGATAGAGAATTTCGGCTATCATGCCTTGCGTTTCGCTGTGGCGCGCCATCTTCGGATTGTCGATTTTGGCCAAAATCTGCAACGCCCGCTGGCTCTCTTTGCGGCGCAACGCCTCTTGCGCTTGCAGCCAGTAGGCCTCCACAAAATTTTTGTCCTTATCGATGGCTTTCTGAATCAGTTCGGCGCGTTCGGTGGCGCTGTACGACAAGCGCGCCCGCTCGAACAACTCGATGGCTTTTTTCGATTTGGTAGAGTAGTGCTGCGCCCACAGCGGCACGCCCAGCAGCAAACCGATGACTATGACGAGGATTTTTTTCAATTTTTCAATGGATTTTTTATAAATTGCGTTGTTACATAGAGAATTTGTGGATTTGGTTATTTGCAGTTGGTTATGGCTACCGAATAATTCTTAATTATTCATTATTAATTCTTAATTGTTCTCGTGGCCCCCTTTCCCGTTTCCCCCAAAGGGGGAACGCTACGCTGCACGACAAGTCTATGCTCTATATTCTATCTTCTATGTTCTCAAAAACACTCCTCACTCCTAATTCCTAACTCCTAACTCAAAAACACTTCTCACTTCTCACTACTAACTACTCACTTTTTAAGTCGTTGGCGATGATATTGCGTGTTGTGTCGATGAAATCGTTGAGATTGTCGAGTGTCAGTTCGGTGGTGTCGATGGGCGGGTGAAAAATGAGTTCGATTCTGCCCGGTTTGATGAGGCACGAACCCGCTGGTAGCACGCTGTATGCACCGTTTATCGTTATTGGCACTACGGGCAAATGTAGGTCGGCGGCAATGCTGAAAGCACCGCGCTTGAAACGCCCCAGCGCACCATTGCGCGAGCGGCTGCCTTCGGGAAAAAGCACCACCGACAAACCGTTGCGCAACTTGCGTTCGGCGGCCTCCATGCTTCGCCTCGACTTGATGGCGCTGCTGCGGTCGATAAAAATATGTCCAACGGCTTCGCAGGCCTTGCCCACCAACGGAATTTTTTGCAATTCCTGCTTCATTATCCACACAAATCGACTGCCAATGTAGCCGTAAATCGGAAAAATGTCGTAGGCACTCTGGTGATTTGCCACAAAAATATACGACTGTTTGGTGTCGTACAGTTCGCGCCCCACAATGCGTACGCGCACAAAAGCGATGGCGCACATCACACGCGCCCAAACGATGGCAGGGTAGTAACCCCACTTTGCACCCTTGCTGAAAGGCGTTATCGCTATGGTGGTTACCGCGGTAACAGCCGTGATAACAATAGACAACGGCAGAAATACCAAAAATTCGTAAACTGCAAAAATTGGATTGACTGTGCGTTTCATAACCAAGAGGTTTTTAACCTACAAAGATAGATAAAATAATTGACAATGGGAAAAAAGTGAGAAGTGAGGAGTGAGGAGTAAGGAGTGATGCGGCAGAGCCGCAATGACAGATTTCAAATTTCAAATTTCAAATTGTCGGATTAACCAACTCACCAATCAACCGATCAACCGATCAACTAGAAATCTAGAAATTAGAAATCTAGAAATTACTTTTTTACTTTCAAACTTTTTTTGTACCTTTGCAGGTTGGAATGCAAACTTTTTTTCAATATCGAAAAAACGAATAATAGAATGAAAATCACTTTTCCTGATGGCTCTGTGCGCGACTACGAAAAAGGCGTTACCGCGTTGCAGATAGCCGAAAGCATCAGTCCGCGTTTGGCTGCCGAAGTGCTGGCTGCCACGGTGAATGGCGAGGTACGCGATTTGGCGCGCCCGATAAACGAAGATAGCACGCTCCGCCTCCACAAGTGGGACGACGAAGAGGCCAAACACACCTTTTGGCACACCTCGGCGCACCTGCTGGCCGAAGCCTTGACCGAACTCTATCCTGGCACAAAATTTGGCATTGGTCCTGCCATCGAAAACGGGTTTTACTACGATGTAGAACCGCCAACGGGCGTGATTATCAAAGAGACCGACTTGGAAAAAATCGAAAAGAAGATGACCGAACTAGTGGCTCGCAAAGAGGCTGTGGTGCGCGAAGATATCAGCAAAGCCGAAGCAATGGCCATGTTCGAAGCCAAAGGCGAAATATATAAGGTAGAACTGATTTCGGAACTCGAAGATGGCACAATCACGCTCTATCGCCAAGGCGGATTTGTCGATTTGTGCCGCGGTCCACACTTGCCCGACACAAGCCCGATAAAAGCCATCAAACTGCTGAGCGTGGCTGGCGCATACTGGCGTGGCGACGAACATCGTCCGCAACTGACGCGTATTTACGGCATCACATTCCCCAAAAAGAAGATGCTCGACGACTATTTGGTGCTGCTCGAAGAGGCCAAAAAACGCGACCATCGCAAAATTGGCAAAGAGTTGGAACTCTTTACCTTTTCTGATATGGTGGGCAAAGGTCTGCCGCTCTGGCTGCCAAAAGGCACGGCGTTGCGCCTGCGTTTGCAGGATTTTCTGCGCACCATACAAAAACGCTACGGCTACCAAGAGGTGATGACGCCACACATCGGCGCAAAGCAACTCTACATCACATCGGGACACTGGGACCACTACGGCAAAGATAGTTTTCAGCCCATCACCACTCCCGAAGAGGGCGAGGTTTATATGCTGAAACCGATGAACTGCCCGCACCACTGCATGGTTTACAAAAATTCGCCACACTCGTACAAAGACCTGCCGCTACGCGTGGCCGAGTTTGGCACCGTCTATCGCTACGAACAGAGCGGCGAACTGCACGGCTTGACACGCGTGCGCTCGTTCACGCAGGACGATGCACACATTTTCTGCCGTCCCGACCAAGTGAAAGACGAATTTTTGCGTGTGATGGACATCATCGCCATCATATTCAAAGCGTTGGATTTCAAGAACTTCGAGGCACAAATCTCGTTGCGCGACCCGAACGACCGCGAAAAATATGTTGGCAGCGACGAGGTTTGGGAAAAAGCCGAACGCTCCATCGTCGAAGCGTGCCAAGAGAAGGGTTTGCCCGCCAAAATTGAGTACGGCGAGGCGGCTTTCTACGGTCCCAAACTCGACTTTATGGTGAAAGATGCCATCGGTCGCCGCTGGCAGTTGGGTACGATTCAGGTGGACTACAACCTGCCCGAGCGTTTCGAACTCGAGTACACGGGCGACGACAACCAAAAACACCGCCCCGTGATGATTCACCGCGCACCTTTCGGCTCGATGGAACGCTTTGTGGCTGTGCTTATCGAACATACGGGCGGTAAATTCCCATTGTGGCTCACGCCCGACCAAGCCGTGGTGCTGCCAATCAGCGAAAAATTTAACGACTACGCGCAACAGGTGGCCGCCAAACTGAACCTGCTCGATGTGCGTACCATCGGTGACTATCGCAACGAGAAAATCGGGCGCAAAATTCGCGATAACGAACTGAAACGCATTCCATATCTGCTCATCGTTGGCGAAAAAGAGATGGCCGAAGGCGTTGTCGCTGTGCGCAAACAAGGCGAAGGCGACAAAGGCGCAATGACACCCGACGCATTCGCCCAAATGGTCAATGCCGAAGTCAAAGCGATGATGACCGATTACTAATAAGTAGCAAGATATGAGTAGCAAGTAGCAAGACAATAAATAATGAACAATGAATAATGAATAATAATTGTGGTGGTGTTGATACCGATCAACCAGAAACTAGAATTTTTTCGACAAGCGAGAGCAGAGCCAAACTTGTTTGGACTATGCCGAGCGGAGAAAAAATGCGCGAAGCGAAATTAGAAAT
>CAVGYO010000059.1:0-9102 GCA_963633255.1 Erysipelotrichaceae bacterium | reverse complement strand
AAATCACTCTCATACTTTATAAACTTTACACACTTTTCCAAACTAATACAAATGTCATCATTTATTATCGAAGGCGGACACAAACTGCACGGCGCAATTACGCCGCAAGGCGCAAAAAACGAGGCGTTGCAGGTGATATGTGCCATAGTGCTGACCGAAGAAAAGGTCGTTATCGAGAACATTCCCGACATTCTCGATGTGAAAAACCTGATACAACTTCTACGCGATATGGGCGTGGTTGTCGAACAGTTGGGGCGCGGCAAATATAGTTTCTGCGCACAGACACTCGACGAAAAGTTTCTCGACAGCGACGACTTTTTGACCAAATGTGCCAAACTGCGCGGTTCGGTTATGCTCATCGGCCCATTGGTGGCGCGGCGTGGCAAGGTTACCTATGCCAAACCCGGCGGCGACAAAATTGGACGGCGGCGGCTCGATACGCACTTTGTCGGCATACAAAAACTTGGTGCCACGCTGACCTACGACCAGCAAAAACAGGCCTACGCACTGCAAACGCAAGGACTCGAAGGTGCTTACATGCTGCTCGACGAAGCGTCGGTAACTGGCACAGCCAACATTGTGATGGCGGCCGTGTGTGCCAAAGGCACAACCACTATCTACAACGCCGCTTGCGAGCCCTATCTGCAACAACTCTGCAAAATGCTGAACGCCATGGGCGCACACATTTCGGGCATCGCCTCGAACCTGCTCACCATCGAAGGCGTGGAAACGCTACACGGCACTACGCACTGCATTCTGCCCGATATGATCGAAGTGGGCAGTTTCATCGGCATGGCGGCAATGACAGGTAGCGCACTCACAATCAAAGGCGTGTCGTACAAAAATCTCGGCATCATTCCCGACAGTTTCCGCCGTTTGGGCATCAAATTGGAACAAAAGGGCGACGACATCTACATTCCAGCGCAGGATTCGTACGAAATAGAGTCGTTCATCGATGGGTCGATACTCACGCTGGCCGATGCGCCGTGGCCAGGACTCACGCCCGACCTGCTGAGCGTGTTGCTGGTGGTAGGTACACAAGCCAAAGGCAGCGTGCTGATTCATCAGAAAATGTTCGAGAGCCGCCTCTTTTTTGTCGATAAACTGATAGATATGGGTGCGCAAATCATCTTGTGCGACCCGCACCGCGCCGTCGTCATCGGGCACGACCACAAAATACGCCTGCGCCCCAACAACATGACCTCGCCCGACATACGCGCCGGCATTGCGCTGCTCATTGCCGCCATGAGTGCCGACGGCATCAGCCGCATCGACCACATCGACCAGATAGACCGCGGCTACGAAAACATCGAAAACCGCCTAAACGCCATCGGTGCCCACATCAAACGCGAAGAGTAGAAAAAGAAAACATAGAGCGTAGACGATTTTATTTGAAAATTTGAATTTTAGAAATCAATATGTCCCCAATCATCGGAATATCAGTAAATTACAAAGACGGCACATCGCGCATTGCCGATGCGTATGTACAAGCGGTAGTGCTGGCAGGAGGCACACCGCTGCTCGTTCCCGTAACCGACGACGAACCAACGCTGGCCGCCGCCGTGCGCCAACTGGACGGCCTTGTATTGAGCGGTGGAGCCGACATCGACCCGAAGTATTTCGGCGAGGCGGTGATTCCCGAATGCGGCACTATCGATGCCATGCGCGACACCTACGACCTGCGACTTATCGACTATGCACGCCGTTACCAAACGCCGATTTTGGGCATTTGCCGCGGCATGCAGATTCTGAATGTGCAGATGGGCGGCACACTTTATCAGGACATCTATGCGCAAAACACCGCCACCCTGCTCTGCCACGACCAAGGCAGCACACCTCGCACCGAACCAACGCACCAAGTAGCGATAGAACCCGACACAAAATTGGTCGAAATTGCGAAGACTAACACACTGAAAGTCAACTCGTTCCACCACCAAGCGGTGAAAGATGTTGCGCCCACGCTGCGCGCTTCGGCGCACAGCACCGACGGACTGTGCGAGGCCATCGAGTCGACCGATTACCCGATAATTGGCGTGCAGTGGCACCCCGAAAATTTGGCGGTGGCTGGTCAACAAGAACAACGCGCACTATTCGAATGGCTGGTGCGCAAAGCCAAACTTCACCACGAAGCGCAACAAATTCACAATCAGGCGATTACGCTCGATTCGCACTGCGATACACCGATGGTTTACACCGACGGCATGGACTTTGGGCAGCGCAACGACAGCGCATTGGTCGATTTTGTGAAGATGGACGAGGGACGCCTCGACACCATATTTATGGCGGCCTACATTCCGCAAAAAGGGCTGGACGAGGCAGCCACCGCCGAAGCTACAAAATTGGCGTTCGATACACTGCAACTAATTCATAATCAAGTAGATAAAAACTCCAACAAAGCCTGCATTGCCACCTCGGTCGATGCCATCGAAGCCGCCAAACGCACTGGACTGAAAGCCGTGGTGCCAGTGATCGAAAATGGCTACGCCATCGGTAGCGCCATCGAGAATATCGCGCGTTTCTACGACCTTGGCGTGCGCTACATCACGCTGTGCCACAACGGCGACAATCTGATTTGCGACAGCGCCTCGCGCACGCAGCACACCCACGGCGGTTTGAGCAATTTCGGGCGCAAAGTGATAGCCGAAATGAACCGCCTCGGCATCATGGTCGATCTGTCGCACGCTGGCGAAGAGAGTTTTTGGCAAGCGCTCGACTGTTCCGCTGCACCGATTATCTGTTCGCACTCGTCGGCACGCGCGCTGTGCGACCACCCACGCAACCTTACCGATGCGCAACTGCGCGCCCTAGCATCGCGCGATGGCGTGTGCCAAGTCTGCCTCTACGACGGTTTTCTAACTACGCACGAAGGCACAGCCAATGTGCAAACCGCCGCCAACCACATCGACCACATTGTGCAGACAGCGGGCATCGACTGCGTGGGCATCGGCTCCGATTTCGACGGCGGCGGAAGCATCGGAGGTTGCCGCGCCAGCAACGAACTCATCAACATCACCAAAGAACTGCTGCGCCGCGGCTACACCCAAAATGACCTCCGCAAAATCTGGGGCGAAAACCTCCTCCGCGTCATGAGGCAGGCAGAAAAACTTGCACGAAAGTGAGAAAAAGTTTAAGGACACTATTTTTCATTTGAAAATTTGAAAATTGTTTTTTCAATTCAACAGAAATTAAAACAACAACATAAAACCATCGAACTATTGTGTTAAATCTGCAACAAAATCTGAAACTACAGCAAAAACTATCGCCACAACAAATTCAGGTGATAAAAATGCTGGAATATCCGACCGTCGAACTGGAAGAGCGCATTCGCGAAGAGATGGAGGCAAACCCTGCTCTCGACGAAGGCAAACCCGACAACAACGAGAGCGGCGACGAATCGGAAACCGACAACTACAACGAACCCAACGACGACGGCGACAACAACTCCGATGGCGACGATTTCGACCTGACCGAATACGCCAGCGACGACGACATTCCCGACTACAAACTACAAACACACAACCACTCGTCCGACGACAAAGAGGCCTCTATGCCGCTCTCCCAACAGCAGTCGTTCCACGAACACCTCACCAGTCAGTTGGAACTGATGCGCTTGGAGCGAAAAATTTTGGGACTCGCCACCTACATCATCGGCAATATCGACGACGATGGCTACCTGCGCCGTGGCCTCGAAGCGATGCAAGACGACCTCGCCTTTCAGTTTGGCATCACCGCCACCGACGACGAGATGCAACAAGCACTCGAAGCCGTGCAGAGCCTCGAACCAGCAGGCATCGCCGCACGCGACCTGCAAGAGTGCCTTGTGCTGCAACTCAAACACCGCACACAAACGCCCGACACGCAAAATGCCATCGCCATTGTGCAGAACTGGTTCGAACAGTTCTCGAAACGGCAGTACGACTACATTGCACGGCGGCTCAACATCGGCGAAGAGGATATGCGCCGCGCCACCGCCGAAATCAAACGCCTCAACCCAAAACCCGGCAATGCCTACGCCACCACCGCCGAACTGATGCAATCGCAGATAACGCCCGATTTCATCGTCGAAAACGATAACGGACGGCTCACCGTGTCGCTCAACAACGCCAATGTGCCAAGTCTGCGCGTGAGCCGCGACTATGCCGACATGGTGAACGACTACACCGCCAACAAAGCCAATCAGACCAAACAGATGCGCGATGCCATCGCCTTTGCCAAACAAAAAATCGATGCGGCACGCTGGTTTATCGACGCACTGCAACAGCGCAACATCACCCTGCTCAACACGATGAACGCCATTGTCGAACACCAACGCGACTACTTTCTCGATGGCGACGAAACAAAACTGCGCCCCATGAAATTGAAAGACATTGCCGAGCAGGTGGGCTACGACATCTCCACCGTTTCGCGCGTGAGCAACAGCAAATATGTGCAGACCAATTTCGGCATTTTCCCGCTGAAACACTTTTTTGTAGAAACCATGCAGACCTCCGACGGCGGCGAAACCTCGAACCGCGCCATCAAAAAAATCATTGCCGACCTTGTGGCTGCCGAAGACCCGAAAAATCCCGTCAACGACGACCAACTGACTGAATATCTGCGCCAATCGGGCTATGTGATAGCACGCCGCACCGTGGCAAAATACCGCGAACAACTCGGCATTCAGGTGGCACGCTTGCGCAAAGAAATCTAATTATCCATTTGAAAATTATTTGCTGACCGTTCATGAGTAAAATTCGATTCATAATTTTCGGCGGTCTGCTGTTTTTCTCGATTGCGGCAGCGGCAGCCCAAAACGACTCCATTTTTGCGGTCTGTCGGGCGCAGTGCGCTGCCAACGCCAACTTGGCGCAGGTAGCAAAACAGTTCATCGGCACACCCTATGTGGCTGGCACACTCGACGGCAATGCAACCGAACGGCTCGTCGTGCGCTTCGATGCGTTCGACTGCGTTACATTCGTCGAAACGGCACTTGCACTTTGGCGCAGCAATGCACAAAATTACGACGATTTTGCGCGCGAATTGCAGCACATTCGCTACCGCAACGGTGCAATCGATGGTTACGCCTCGCGCCTACACTACACCACCGATTGGGTCGACAACAACGCGCAAAAAGGCACACTCACCGACATCACACGCCGTTTGGGCGGCATTGCGTACAACAAAAATACCAATTTTATGAGCCGCCACGCTGCGGCATATCCTGCACTCAACAACACGGCACAACTGGCCGCCATACGCCAAATAGAGGCGCAAATCAACCGCCGCACGCACTATTTTGTTCCCAAAAATCGCGTGGCTGCCATCGCTGCACAAATTCCCGAAGGCGCCATCATTGCCATCACCTCCACCATCGATGGGCTGGACTGCGCCCACATCGGAATTGCCATAAAACGCAACGGCGAAACGCACTTGCTTCACGCCTCGAGCAGTCAAAAATGCGTCTGCATTAGCCAAAAAACGCTCGCCAACTACTTGGAAAACAACAAAAAATTCAGCGGAATTATCGTTGTACAGCCAATAAAATAAGAAAAAATTACACAAAATTGTTTTTTCTAAAAAAATATCGTAAATTTGCCGTGTGAAAAATTCGTTTTTATAAGCGTTTTTAACCCTAAACAAGCCATGCAACAAATAAAGAAATCACCCGAAGCCAATCTCGAGAACAAGCGACTGACCTACATACTGATGGGTTTGGTGCTGTCGTTCGCCGTTTTTTATGTGGCCTTTGAATGGACCGACCGAGATGTTGAAAAATACGATGTCGCTGTCAGTCAAGATGTTATATTCGAAGAAGAGATGATAGAGCAGACCGTGCAAGAGGAGCAGAACACGCCACCGCCACCACCACCTGCCGCTCCCGATGTCATCGAAGAGATACAGATTGTGGACGACGATGTAGAGACTGCCGACATCACCATCAGTTCCGAAGACGACCAAACGCAGGCGCAAGAGGTGATTCAAGCACCTATCGAGATGCCCGAAGAGGATCCCGAAGAGAACATTGTGTTTGTAGTGGCCGAAAAGATGCCGTCGTTCCCTGGCGGTCAGCAGGCACTGATGAAATACTTGAGCGAGAACATTCGCTATCCTGTCATTGCGCAAGAAAATGGCGTGCAGGGGCGTGTTATTGTGCAGTTCACCGTGCGCAGAGATGGCTCCATCGACGATGTAAAAGTAGTGAAATCGGCTGACCCGAGCCTCGACAAAGAGGCGGTGCGCCTCATCAAATCGGTGCCCGCTTGGGAACCAGGCATGCAACGCGGCAAGGCGGTAAACTGCAAATTCACCGTGCCGATTGTATTCAAACTGCAAATGTAATTGTAGACGGGCAGCAAAGCCAAACTACAACTGCCTCGCAAATCAAGCGGGGCAGTTTCGTTGAAATAGACAATCGGGAACTTCTATAAAAATCCCGTTTCGTAAAAAACACAAAAATACTATGGAACTGATAGCACAACTGACCAAACATGCGCAACAAAACCTGCGCCACATTGTTCTGCCCGAAGGTGATGAACCACGCACACTCGAAGCCGCCGACCGCGTTTTGGCCGAGAAAATAGCGCGCCTTACGCTCATTGGCGACGAAAAGAAAATCAACGCTATGGCCGCCGAAAAAGGGCTGCAACACATCGGCGAAGCCACCATCATCAACCCCGAAACCGACCCACGCATGCCCGTTTATGCCAACCTGCTCTACGAACTGCGCAAAAACAAAGGCATGACCCACGAAGAGGCCGAGCAGAAAGCCAAAGACCCGCTCTATCTCGGCTGCTTGATGATAAAAAATGGCGACGCCGACGGCGAAGTGGCTGGCGCACGCGGCACCACAGCCGACACCATACGCCCCGCCTTCCAAATAATAAAAACACAACCAGGCGTAAGCGTTGTGTCGGGCGCATTCCTGATGCTGACACCCGCCAAGCAACTCGGCGAAGATGGGTTGTTGGTCTTTGCCGACTGCGCTGTCAATCCTTGTCCCACCGCCCCCGAACTGGCGCAAATAGCCCTATCGACTGCCGAAACGGCACGCGTGCTGGGTGGCTACGAACCGCGTGTGGCAATGCTCAGTTTTTCGACCAAAGGCAGTGCCAAACACGAACTCATCGACAAGGTAACCGAAGCCATGCGCATAGTCCGCGAGAAAGCCCCCGACCTGCAAATCGACGGCGAACTGCAAGCCGATGCAGCACTTGTGCCAGAAGTCGGTGCGCACAAAGCCCCAGGCAGCCATGTGGCAGGCAAAGCCAATGTGCTTGTTTTCCCCGACCTGCAAGCAGGCAACATCGGCTACAAACTGGTAGAGCGTTTTTCGGGCGCACAGGCCATCGGCCCCATTCTGCAAGGCATTGCCGCCCCCGTGAACGACCTCAGCCGCGGCTGCAAAGTCGACGACATCGTAAAAATGATCATCATCACAGCAAATCAGGCGATAAAATAGTTTGTCAAGTTTGTCAAGTTTGAAAGTGCGAAAATTTATCAAGTTTATAAAGTTTATAAAGTTCATCAAGTAAAGCGACACCATGAAATTTGATAAGTTTGAGGATATGTTGGTCTGGCAAAAAGCCGAAAATTTATCGAAAAAAATCTACAAAGAATTCAAAGATTCGAAAGATTGGAGCTTTAAGGATCAAATTCAACGCGCGGCAGTGTCCATTATGAACAACATCGCCGAAGGATACGAGCGCAGGTCGAACAACGAATTCAAACACTTTCTATTTATTGCCAAAGGAAGTTGTGGAGAGACTAGATCTATGCTACATCTTGCAAAAGATCTTGAAAAACTTTCCATAGAAACATCAGAAAAACTTATTGGCGACAGCGAAGAAATCTCGAAAATGCTTTCTGGATTGATAAAAACACTCTAAACCACCACTAACCAAAACTTTATAACTTTATAAACTTTACAAACTGACCATGAAAATTCTTGTTTTGAACTGCGGAAGTTCGTCGATTAAATACAAACTGTTCGACATGGACGAAAACGCCGTGTTGGCACAGGGCGGTATCGAAAAAATAGGGTTGCCCGACTCGTTTCTGAAAATCACGCTGCCCAACGGCGAAAAAGTGGTTTTGGAGAAGGCAATTCCCGAACACACAGTTGGCATTTCGTTCATTTTTGAGCAACTGACCAGCACAAAATATGGCTGCCTGCGCTCGCTCGACGAGATTGATGCCGTTGGTCACCGCGTGGTACACGGTGGCGAACAGTTCAGCCAATCGGCGGTGATAACGCCCGAAGTGCTTGAGCAGATAAAAATCTGTGCCGACCTTGCGCCGTTGCACAATCCTGCCAACATCAAAGGCATCGACGCTATCAGCAAAATTCTGCCCCATGCGCCGCAAGTGGCCGTGTTCGACACCTCGTTCCACCAAACGATGCCCGACTACGCCTATATGTACGCACTGCCCTACGAATACTACGAAAAATATGGCGTGCGCCGCTACGGTTTTCACGGCACGAGCCACCGTTATGTGTCGCGCCGCGCCTGCGATTTTCTCGGGCTCGACTATCAGAAAACTAAAATCATCACAGCGCACATTGGTGGCGGTGGCTCCGTTACCGCCATTTGCAATGGTCGGTCGGTCGATACTTCGATGGGACTCACGCCTGTAGAGGGTTTGATGATGGGAACGCGTTCGGGCGATGTCGATTTGGGCGCAATCGTCTATCTGATGGAAAAAGAGGGACTCGATGCCGCCAAACTGTCGAATATCATCAACAAAAAATCGGGCGTGATGGGCATTTCGGGCGTTTCGAGCGATATGCGCGACATCGAAAAAGCCATCGGCGAGGGCAACCAACGCGCCAAACTGGCGATGGCAATGTTCAACTACCGCATTCTGAAATATATCGGTGCGTACGCCGCCGCCCTCAACGGGTTCGATGTGCTGGTGTTCACGGGCGGCGTGGGCGAAAATCAGGCTGGCACGCGCCAATATGTAGCCGACGGGCTGAAATATCTCGGCGTAGAAATCGACCATGAACTGAACGCCCACTCGCGCGGCGAAGAGGTGGAACTCTCCACACCACAGTCGAAAGTGCGCGTGGTGGTAATCCCCACCGACGAAGAGTTGATGATTGCACAAGACACCTTGCATCTA
>CAVGYO010000058.1:0-9144 GCA_963633255.1 Erysipelotrichaceae bacterium | reverse complement strand
GCGCTGTCATTGCCAACGAAATCCTCACCCGAAAGTATTTTTGATTTTTGATAGTCGCAAGATATGAGTAGCAAGTCGCAAGACAAGTGAGGAGTTAGGAATTAGGAGTGAGGAGTTTTTTAGTTAGAAAGTGTGAAAGTATAAAAGTGCGAAAGTTCAGACATTCAACGATTCAACGATAACTAGAAATTAGAAATTTAGAAATCTAGAAATAATAATCTCAACAACCAATCAACCAAAAACACTTTCGTGCTTTCGTACTAATTTTGTAACTTTGCAGCGCTATTTTGTAAGAGTAGTGTTTAATGCAAAATTTTGAAAAAAGATATGAAAGAACGATTGACAATTATTGATTTTGTTGAGAAATACACGGCAGAGTACGCCGACCATGTGTTTCTGCGCGAGAAGGTGGACGATGTTTGGACGGAGACCACCTATCGGCAGACTCGTGAGCAGACTCATATTATTGCTGCGGGGTTGATGGCGCTCGGTTTGCAGAAAGGCGAACGCTGCGCATTGCTCTCGCAAGGGCGCAACCTTTGGGTAACGGGCGAACTCGGCATTCTCTACGCTGGCGGTGTGAATGTGCCGCTTAGCATCAAATTGGAAGAGGCAAGCGACCTGTTGTTCCGCATTCAACACTCCGATGCACAATATATTCTCACCTCCGAACAGCAACTGCACAAAATCCGTAAGATACTGCCCGAATGTCCGAATGTGAAGTATGTCATTGTTTTCGACCCGCTGGAGCAGTACGAAGCGCGTGAAATCGGTATCGACGAGGTGATGGAGAAAGGCAAAGCCCTGTTGGCCGCCGAACCAGAGAAATTTGTGGAGCGTTACAAATCGGTCGGGCCCGACGACTACGCCAATATCAGTTACACTTCGGGCACCACAGCCGACCCCAAAGGCATTCTGCTTACTCACCGCAACTACACCGCCAATGTGGAGCAGGCGCGTTCGATTATCGGTGTCGAGCAGGACGATGTTATGCTCATCATTTTGCCACTCGACCACTGTTTTGCGCATGTGGCAGGCTTCTACACAATGATGTCGTACTGCGGCAGTATCGCTACTGTGCCTGTGGGCAAAACGGCGTTGGCAACGCTGAAAAATATCCCGCTATCGATCAAGGAGATACGCCCGATGGTGATGCTCTCGGTGCCTGCTTTGGCGCGTAATTTCCGCAAAAGTATCGAGGCTGGAATCAAGGCAAAAGGTAAATTTGTGGAGAAACTCTACAAGTTTGCGCTCAAAAACGCCATCAAATACAACAAAGAGTACTGGAATCGTGGCGGTTGCCAAGCATGGCGCGCGCCGCTGGTGAAACTGTTCGACAAACTCATATTTGCTGGCGTTCGTCAGGGTTTTGGCGGGCGTATGAAGTTCTTTGTGGGCGGAGGCGCCTTGCTCGACATCGAGTTGCAACGCTATTTCTGCGCTGTCGGTATGCCGATGTTTCAAGGCTACGGCTTGAGCGAGGCAACGCCTATCATCTGCGCCAACTCGACGGGACATGCCATTTTCGGTTCGAGCGGTCGTATTGTGTCCGATTTGGAGTTGAAAATCTGCGACGCCGAAGGCAATATCGTACCCGACGGACAGCGTGGCGAGATTGTCATCAAAGGCGAAAATGTGATGGCTGGCTATTGGAAGAACCCCGAATCGACAGCCAAAACGATAGTCGATGGTTGGCTGCACACGGGCGATATGGGCTATGTTACCAAGAAACACCCTGGTTATCTGTGGGTTGTGGGGCGCTTCAAATCGCTGCTTATCAATGCCGATGGCGAAAAATACAGTCCCGAAGGCTTTGAAGACGGCCTGACCGACGGCAGCAAGTATGTGGAGCAAGTAGTGCTGCACAACAACCAGAATCCTTACACAATGGCGCTTATCGTGCCAGCGAAAGAGGTGTTGCGCGAGTATGCACAGTACAAGGGTTTCGATCCCGATTCGTTGGAAGGCAAAAAACTGATGCTCAAGAAGATACAGCGCGAAGTGAATGAATACCGCAAGGGAGGCAAGCACTTTGGCGAGTTCCCAGAGATGTGGCTGCCAGCCGCCTTGGCTATTTTGCCCGAGGCGTTTACCGAGCAGAACCATTTGGTCAATTCTACGATGAAAATTGTGCGTGGCAAGGTGGAGCAGTATTTCCAAGACCGCATCGACTACGCCTACACGCCCGAAGGCAAGTACCTCTACAACCCCAAGAACCTCGCTGCCTTCGACAAGTAGGGAAATCATCGAATCATTGAATCATTGAATCATCGAATCATCGAAGCGTTGAAAAAACAATCTTCAGATTTTCAAATAAAAAAAAACTTCACACTAGATAAACTTTTTACTTTCAACTAAAATTCGTACCTTTGCAGTCGATTTCGAGAGGGTGCTCTCACATCAACACGCCTGTTTATTTCGATATAGGTGCATGGAGATGACCCGACTTTATTGGGTTCGCATTTTCGGAGTATAGTCGAAGAATTTTTCTTCACGAGAAAATAGCAGCTGCGCAAGCAGACATGTACAGTAGCCTTATCCATTGGGACGAGGCTACTGTTGTTTTTTTTTTGAGTGCTTGAATCGGCAAAAAAAATGTCAAACTGCTGCTAATCAATCGTTTAATTATATGAGAAAAATTCTTTTTTTCGTAGCGACTGCCTTATCGATGTCGTTGTACGCCGAGGTATTTTCGTTGGATTCGCTGTTGCAGCGCGCCGACGAACAGAGCGTACAGATTCGGGTCAGTCGCTCCGCCGTGGAGGCCGCCGACGAGGGCGTGAAACAGGCACGCAATCAGGCGATGCCCGACCTCCACATCGAAGCCAATGTGGGCTACTTGGGCAATGGACAACTGTGGGATCGCGATTTTACGAACTACACACGCGTCGAAAATCCGCATTTTACCAACAATTTTGCCTTTCGGGCGCAGCAGGTTATCTACAGCGGCGGCGCACTGACGGCAGCCTACAAATTGGCGCAGGTGGGGCGCGAAATGGCCACGCTCACCATGGAACAAAATCGGCAGGAGGTGCGCTTTGTGATTACGGGGCACTATTTAGATTTGTGCCGATTGGAAAATCAACTTGCTGTTTTACAGGACAATATCGCCTTGACAGACACGCTCATCGACAATGTGCGAGCGCGTGTGCAAGCAGGCACAGCGTTGGCAACCGACCTCACACGCTACGAATTGCAGTTGGCCAACCTACAACTGCAGTTGGAACGCACCGCCAATAGCCGCGATGTACTCTCCTACCAACTGGCAACAATGCTTCACACCGATTCGCCTGTCGCCGTGCAACCGATGGCGGCAGCAGAGAGTTTATCGCCGTCGCACAGCGATTGGCAGACAATGGCAGCCAATAGCCTTTCGCTTCAGCAAGCCGAAGCGCAAGTGCGTGTGCAACAGCAACAAGTGCGCCTAAACCGTGCGGCAATGCTCCCACAAATAGCCATTGTGGCCGAAGATCATTTGGACGGTCCTATCACCATCGAAGTGCCTGTGTTGGACAAAAATTTCAACTATTGGTTTATGGGCGTGGGCGTGCAATACGACTTGAGCAGCATCTACAAAGGGCGGCGTTCCGTGCGTCAGTCGCAGCTTCAACTGCGGCAAGCGCAGGAGCAACAAGCGTTGGCGGCCGAGCAAGTAGAGCAAGCCGTTCAGGCGGCCTATTCGGAGTGGCTGACCGCCGTAGTAGAGGTTCAAACGCAAGAAAAAGCGGTGCAGTTGGCGCGCGAAAACCACGCTGTAATGCGCTATCGCTATGCAAATGGGCTGTGTCTGCTGACCGATATGTTGGACGCCGACAACGCAAAACTCACGGCGGAATTGGGACTTGTGAATGCGCAGATAAATGTGCAGTACAGCCAATCGAAATTGCATTATCTAACTTCAACTTTATAGGCGATTTCTATAAATTTCTTTGTAGTAATTTTTGGGCTAACAGATGTTTGGCTTGAATTCAGCAATTATTAATTTTTTCACAAAACGGGGAATTTATAGCAGCCCCCTACAACAAATCATGAACAAGAACAAAATCATCAAACTCTCGCACAACATTGTTGTTGTGCTTCTCCTTGTGGGAGGAATCGGCTTTGTAGTGAGCCGTTTTGTCCATTTCGGGCGTGTCGAATATACCGACAATGCGCTGGTATGTCAGCACATCACGCCTATCCACACCCGTGTGTCGGGATTTATCCAAGAGATTCGTTTCGAAGATTATCAGTCGGTGCATTGTGGCGACACTTTGGTTGTGATCGACGACAGCGAAATGCGCCTGCATTTGGCACAAGCCGAAGCCGATTTGGCAAACGCACAGGCCGGCAATCGCGCCTCGACCGCCACCATTCGCACCACGCAAAACAATCTGCTTGTGAGCGATGCAGGTTTGGACGAAGCCCGCGTGCAGTTGGAAGATGCCGAGCGCGACTACAAACGCTACCAAACACTTCTTGCCAACAAGGCCGTTACGCAGCAGCAGTTCGACCAAGTAGAAACCCGCTATTTGGCTGCCAAAGCACGCTACGAACAACTGAGCCGAGCGCGCTACAGCACCACGCTCGTAGAGTCGGAACAGACCGAGCGTTTGGGGCAAACCGAAGCAACAATAGCATTGATGGAAGCCAATGTGCGCTTGGCGCGGTTGAACTTGGGCTACTGCGCTGTGATTGCCACTGCCGATGGCATTGTCGGCAAAAAGGAGATTCATATCGGACAGTTGGTGCAGGTCGGTCAGTTGCTGGTCAGCATTGTCGATAGCGACAACAAATGGGTGGAAGCCAACTTCCGCGAGTCGCAGTTGCAGCACATCGGTGTGGGCAGCGAGGTAGAAATAACAGCCGACGCAGTGCCCAACAAACGCTATCACGGCGTGGTAGAGTCGATGGCAGCCGCTACGGGCATCGCCACAAACCACATTCCTGTGGACAATGCCACGGGCAACTTTGTGAAAGTGGAACAACGCTTACCGATTCGTATTCGCCTGACCGACAATGATTTATCGGCGTTGCGGGCTGGATACAATGTAGAATGTGAGGTAAAATACTGATGGCTGCAACTCTTCAAACGGCGTTCCCGCATCTGCGCTCCGTTGTGCCAGAGCGGTGCAAACCGTGGATTTATCTCTTTATTGCCTGTTGCTTCCAACTGTCGGGCGGACGGTATGCGGGCGCGCTCAACGCGCTCATCGGGGCGCATGGCGATATGCGCGAAGACATTATGATGTGCGTCTTTGCCAATCTGTCGGGCATGGCGTTGTGGTTCCCGATGCTCTTCCGCATGAAATTCCGCTTTGCCAACAAATCGCTGCTGATTGGCGCCAGCCTTACTGTGATTGTTACCAACCTGCTGACGATGTATGTAACCACATTGCCGCTGCTGTGGCTCTGCTGTTTTGTAGAAGGCATTGCCAAAATACAGGGCACATTCGAGTGTATGTCGAATATCCAACTTTGGCTAACGCCCAAGCGCGATATGAAGATCTTTTTCCCCTATTTGCACATCGTCATTCTCAGCGCTATCTGCGGTCAAACACTGCTATCGGCCTATTTTGGCTACATTGGCAGTTGGCAACTGATGCACTGGCTGATTATCGGGCTGCACGGCGTGGTGTTGCTGCTACTTACCTGCTTTTGGCGGCACTGGCTGATGCCACGCACCATCACGGGAAAAACCACGCCTATTCCGCTCCGCGACATCGATTGGCGCAGTTGTCTGTTGTGGGGATTGCTCCTTTTGGAGATTGCTCTGCTGCTCACCTACGGCGAATTTTACAACTGGTATCACCAAACGCCCACTTGGCTTACAACGGGCGCAATTCTCATCACATTAGGACTGATTATCAGGCGTATGGAGCGCACACCGAAGCCCTACATCTCGCCAAAAGTCTTTACCAAATTTCGCTATGTAAAGGCGATATTCCTGCTGATTGTTCTCTACGAGGCGATTCTCGGCACAGAGCATGTGCTCGAAGACCTGTTCAAAGAGCATATTCTCGGCTACAACATGCTGACCAGTGCGCAACCCACTTGGGCAGTGTGGGGCGGCAATATCGTTGGGTGCTTGTTCAGTTTGCTGTGGATGAAGCGTGTGCGGCATTTTACCTATATTCGGCTTGGCATTGTCGGCACTTGTGCGCTGTTTCTCTATGTGGTGCTGATGTACTTTCGCATCACGCCCACGCTCAATATCGAGGCGTTGTATCTGCCGCTTTTCTGCCGCGGATTTGCCTACGCCTGTTTGAGCATCATGTTTATGACGGCACTGCACGACTTGATGGATTTCGACCATTTTTTCATGGGACTGATGGTGTTCAATGCGCTCCACATGGTTATAGGCGGCTGCATTGGCAGCAGCATCTACGGCCATCTGCTCAACTATTTTTGTGCCGATACCGTGGCGCGCAGTCTGCAACCTGTGGCGTTGTTGGCGTCCGATTCAGCAGCAATTCTCTGCATCTCCATCAAACAGATTTATGGTCTTGTAGCATTTGTATGCCTAGCATTGCTCGTCGGTTTTTTCTGCTTCAACAGCCCACTACGCCGCGACCGTCGCTACCTTTTCCCCCGCTACACCCATTGAGCGGAGCAGTGGAGTAGACCTATCCAACTTCTAAACGCAACGGATTTTTTGCAAAGTTCGGAGAAAAAATTGTTTTGGGGCGATTGTTTGTTGAGATTTTGACCTATACGCCGAAAATAGAGGCAACATCAAAACCGTGTGCAGCGCATCTTGCGGCTGTTTTAGGCTGAATAGTGCCGTTTGTTTTTCTCACCGAAAGTGTTTATATTTGTGGCGATTTTTTTAGTAGCAAGATGTAAGTAGCAAATAGCAAGAAAAATTAGGAGTGAGGAATTAGGAGTGAGGCAGCAGACAATTGATAATTGATAATTGATAATTGACAATTATTTGAAGATTGAGGCGTTTCGGCTACCGAAAACTAGAAATTAGAAATCTAGAAATTAGAAATAATAATCAGTTCAACGATTCAACAGAAAACTTTCACACTTTCACACTTTCATACTTTCATACTTTTCGCACTACAATTACTTTCGAACTTTATAAACTGATTTTCTTATGTTGAATATGCAAAAAAAGATGAGCAATGCGTTTATGGCGCTGCTCAGTTTGCCCGCTACTGCAATGGGTTTCGGGCTGTCGGTACAGATTTCGGCGTTGAGTTGGATTCTGTCGACGCGTTATGGCTTGGATATTAGCCAAATTGGTATTGTGTGGGCAGCGGGTCCTATTGCGGGCATCATTGCGCAGCCTATTGTGGGCGTTATCAGCGACAAACTGTGGTTTATGGGCGGTCGCCGGCGGCCGTGGATTGTGATTGGCGGCTTGCTCACTGGTCTGATGTTGTTGGCTCTGCCAAATTTAGGCATCATACAGCAGGTTTTGGGTGCAGCGGGCACCGAAGGACTACTGGCCATAGCGGTTACCGTGGCACTCACGCTCGATCTGTCGATCAATGTTAGTTTCAACCCCACGCGCTCGCTCATAGCCGACTGCACCACCACCGACGACCGTTCGCGCGGCTACACTTGGATGCAGACTGTGTCGGGCACTTGCGGCGTACTGGCCTACCTGATTGCCGTCATTTGGGGCAATATCGTGCTGATTTATGTGGGCGTGGGTGTGGCACTGCTCTTTACCATTGTGCCGATATTTTTCATCGAAGAGCCGCGCCATCTGGAGACCGCCGACGCAAAAAAAACGCAGTCGAAATCGTCGCTGGGCGATCTGTTTAGCGCACTGTTTCCGCTGCTCGGATTCCTGATTTACGGCATCTATGTGATTGCGGCAAAAGTTTTGGGCTTTGCCGACAACTCGCAAATCTCTATTTTCGGCTGGTTCACGCTCAATACCGTGGAACTCGTCTGCGTATTGATAGAAATTGTTGCAATAGTGATGGTTTTGACCAATGTTTTGCGCGAGACGAGCAACAACAACGAGTTCCAAAAAATTCTGCTGGCGCACTCGTTCAGTTGGTGGGGCGTGCAGACGATGAACATCTACATGTTTTTCTATGTTTCGACCAAAATTGCTGGTTTGGCTACCGAAGAGTCGATGCAGACAGTCAATTCGATGGCATTTCTTGTGCGCGACTTGGTAGGTGCGGTGCTTCCCGTGTTGGTGCTGAATGTGATTGCCCGCCGGCGTGGCATGACCCTGACGCACACCTGCTCCATTTTGCTGATGGCCGTGGGTTATGGCCTGATTTGGGCGTTTGGCACTAATATGATTCTTTTCTTCGTGGCACTTGGCATTGTCGGTATTGGTTGGGCGTCGCTGGTGTCGTTGCCGTTTGCCATCATGAGCGAAAAGGTCGATCAAACCAAAATGGGCTTGTATATGGGCATTTTCAACCTGTCGGTGGTGCTGCCGCAGTTGGTGGCTTCGTTCAAAATGGGCGAGGTGGTAAATGCCGCCGCCGACAAGTCGATTATCTTTGCCATTTGCGCCATCTGTTTGCTGATTTCGGGCATTCTGTGGATCTTTGTCAAAAACGACAAATAGATTTTGACACGCCAAAGAAAAAGCCGCTGAAAAATGCGGCTTTTTTTATTCGAAGAGTGCGACCCATTTGTCGAACTGCTCCACCGAGTCATCGCCGAAGCGTGCCAATTTTTGTCGCGCGTGTTCGATGGTCAGTTCCTCGTCGAGGTGCGTTTTCGAGAAAAATTTATCGGCGTAGCAAATCAGTTGCTCCTCTATCGACACGGGGCGCAAATCGCGGTGTGGCAGCGGCATATTCAGGCGTTCTATCTGTTCGAGCGAGATGCCTGTGCCTGTGTGGCGTTCGCACACAAGCGCGTGGCGTGGCAACCCCTCGTGGCGCATCAGTTCAGCACCGAGGTAGCCATGTTCGATGTAGTCGTGCGTGCCGAGACAGAAAATTTTTGGCGCGTAAGTTCTGAAAATACCGATGTCGTGGAGCATGGCGGCTTCGGCCACAAACGCTGTATCAATGCCGAGTTCAGCGTGCCGCGCAGCCAACTGCAACGCCTTGTCGCGCACCGACAGACTGTGCCGCACCAGCGTGTCGTACAGCGGCGTGCCGGGCGTGTAGTATTTCGCTATGATTTCGAGTGGATTCAATTTCTGGTTTCTATGTTGGTGATTTTATTGAAGCG
>CAVGYO010000057.1:0-9263 GCA_963633255.1 Erysipelotrichaceae bacterium | reverse complement strand
ACGATAATCAAAAGGGTGAGAAAGTAAGGAGTGCTTTTTGAGTTAGGAGTTAGGAGTTAGGAGTTAGGAGTTAGGAGTTAGGAATGAGGAGTGAGGAGTTTTTTTAGTTAGAAAGTGTGAAAGTATAAAAGTGCGAATGTAGGGGCGCGGCATGCCACGCCCGAACAGACCAACAAACAAAACCGCACCGAACCAACACCAACCCGATTCTGTCCCTCTGCTTGGAGCGGAGCGGAAAGATAGGGGGACGAGGAGCGACAGCGACGGAGGGGGTTGAAATCAATTAAGAATGAATAATTAAGAATTATTCGGTAACAACAGCCAACTGCGATTCAACAAATAACCAAATCAACAATTCAACAATAACCAGAAATTAGAATTTTTGCGATTAGCGAGAGCAGAGCCAAACTTGTTTGAGCTATGCCGAGCGTAGCAAAAATCAAATGAAATTTGAAATAATAATCAATTCAACGATTTAACAACAAAAAAAATCATAGTATGAAAAAGACCTTGACAATCAACCTGAACGGTTATGTTTTCAACATCGATAACGATGCTTACGAAACGCTCCACGCCTATTTGGAGCGGGTGTCGATGCGCTTTGCCGACGACGAGCGCGACGAAATCATGCGCGACATCGAAGCACGCATTGCCGACCTGTTTGCCGAGCGGCTGCAAAACCGCAATGTGGTCGATGAGGCCGATGTGGCAGCCATTGTCGAAACGCTGGGACAACCCGAACAGTTCGACAGCGACGAAAACGACACCACACCGCCACAAGAGCCCGCCGACAAAGAAGAGAAACGCAAATTTCGCAAATTCTACCGCAACACCGACGACCAGATGTTGGGCGGTGTGGCATCGGGTTTGGCGGCCTACTTGGGCTGGGATGTTACCGCCGTGCGGCTGCTGCTGGTGATGGTGCTACTGCTCGGTTTCGGCTGGATCATTCCCATCTACCTTGTGCTTTGGTTGCTGCTGCCCGAGGCTAAAACAGCCGCTCAAAAACTGGAGATGCGCGGCATCGAACCAAACTTGGAAAACATCAGAAAATACATTGTTTCCGACCGTTTCAAAGAGACAGCGCAACATGTGGGTTCACGCTTGGGCGAGGTGATTCTGTGGCTGATAAAAATCCTGTTCATCGTTGTCTGCGGACTGATTGGACTGGTGCTTTTTGCGGCTGCCATCTGCACTCTGATTGCCATTTTTGCGGTGATTGTGGGCGGTAGCGGCATGTACGCCGACATGTTCCACACCTCGATAGGCAACGGTTACGGCATCGCCATACTGACCAGCGCAACACTGCTACTACTCTGCCCTGCCATCGGTTTGACGGCAGCCTGCGTGCGCCTCGTGAGCCGCAACAAACAAGCGCCACGCCACCACTGGGTGGGCTGGACACTGCTGATTGTGTGGTTTGTGAGCCTCTTCACACTCATCGGCACCGCCATCTACACAGCACGCCACCACACATTCGATGCCAATAGCCTTGCACGCATCGGCATGATGTTCGACGATAGTCAAAACGATTTTAATAGCGAAGATATGATTGAACAAAGAAAATGCACCCCATTCGCAAGCATCGAAGTGAGCGATGCCATTGATGTGCAACTCACGCAGGCCGACACCTGCTCGGTGGCTATAGAAGCCCGTCCCAACGAGTTGCGCAACATAGAAACCAGAATCGAAAATGGCGTGCTGCACATCGAAAGTAGCGGCCATCAACACCGTGTAGTAGCGTATGTTTGTGCGCCAAGTTATCAACACCTCGAAGCGGGCGATGCCGCACGCATCGAGTGCGCCGACGCGCTCACGCTCGACCACATCACCATCGAAGCCAACGATGCGAGCAAGATAACGCTGCGCGGCACAGCACAGCGCATCAAAAGCGAGGCCTCAGCGGCCAGTACCATCGACCTGACGCAACTCGCTGCCGACGAGATAACCGCCGAAGCCAGCGAAGCCTCGACCGTGCGCCTTGGTAGCGCGCACCGCATGGTTCTGATCGCTGCCGATGCCAGCACCATCGCCTTCGACACCGCCAGCGAAGCCACACTCTCCGCCTCCAATGCAAGCACAATTCGCTACAAAACACAACCTGCCAAGTGCGAAAAACGGTGCGACATCTGCTCAAAAATTGGCTAAAACAATTGGCAATTAGTCGCAAGATAAGTGAGGAGTTAGGAATTAGGAGTGAGGAGTGATGCGGCGAAGCCGCAATTTGAAAATTTGAAGATTTGAAAATTGAGGCGTTTCGGAGCGCAAAAATTCTTAATTCTAAATTCATAACTCATAATTAAACGGAGGCGTTCCCCCTTCGGGGGAAACGGGAAAGGGGGCCACGAGAAAGGCAATGAACAATAAACAATGAATAATGAATAATAATTGCGGCGTTGTTGGTCGCGAAAACCAGAAATCTAGAAACTAGAAATTAGAAACTAGAAATCTTGAAACAACAATCGCTTCAACACTTTTTAGGAAAAAATACTATGGAATACCTGAAATCGGAACGAATTACGCTGCGTGCTTTGGAGCCAGAGGATTTGGAGACTTTCTACCGCTGGGAAAACGACTCGTCGCTTTGGTGCGTGGGCAGTGCGGTGGAACCCTATTCGCACTACATTCTGAAGGAGTACATCGCCTATTCGAACAAGACGATTTACGAAAAACGGCAACTGCGGCTCATCATCGCACGCAATGCCGATGGCGCGACCATTGGCAGCATCGATCTTTACGATTTCGACCCGCACCACCTGCGCGCTGGCGTGGGCATACTGGTCGATAAGCCTTTCCAACGCCAAGGATTCGCCAACGAGGCTCTGGCGCTGCTCATCGACTACGCTTTCGGGTTTCTGCACATGAAACAACTCTACGCCTATGTACCGACCGCCAACCAAGCCAGTCGGTGTATGCTCGAAAAAGCACAATTTGCACACTGCGGCACGCTGCGCAGTTGGATGCGCCAAGGCGACGAATACGCCGATGTGGAGTTGATGCAGTTGGTGAAAGAGTGAGAAAAACTTGAAAATTGCTGCGGCACCGTCGATGCGCAGTTCGAAAAATCAAACACCGAAAAACAGCCACACCGAGATGGCAATCATCACGGCGGCAACGATTTTTTGGTAGCGTTTTTTGTCGATTTTTTTGATGGCGTGAATGGCGATGAAATTGCCGACCATCATTGCTACACCGATGATAAGTCCGTTTGCAAACGCTGCCCAATCGAGCAACTGCAATTTGCCATACATAATGGCTTTGACGATGTGCATGGCCGCTGCGGCTGCTGCCTCGCTGGCGATATAAGCCACGGGCGATAGTCCCAATGTGAGAAAAACTGCGCTACTCAACGGCCCCGAAATGCCCAACAAACCGTTGATAAGTCCCGTTACACCGCCGCCCACCAACATCGTTGCTCGAGTTTTTGGCAACTGCATTTTGCCCATCAGTTTCATGATGGCAAACACGATAAGAAACAGGCATAAAATCTTGGTCATCAGCGACTTGTCGATCTGCGCAAACTCAAATGCGCCCAACGCTGTGAGCGGTGCTGCCAAAACAAGGAAACGCGCCACCTGCCGCCACTGCACCTCGCGCCAGCCCATGCCTACACGCGACAGATTGCTGAGCAACTGCGCAATAGTCGAAACGGGAACTGCCACCTCGACGCCATAAAAGTAGGTGATAACAGGCAGCAGCACCATACCACCGCCAAACCCGACCGCCCCCGACAAAAAGCCAGCCAGCACACCCACCACTATCAACACTGCGTACATCACGCTGCAAAATTAGAGTTTTTTCACAACAAAATAGCGTATAGGTCTGGTTTTTTTGTTGAAGTGTTGAGTTGATTTTGGTTGATCGGTTGAACGGTTGATTATTGTGCAAATGATTTTGGGCACCGACAATCTTCAAATTTTCAAATTTCATTTGATTTTTGCTACGCTCGGCATAGTTCAAATAAATTTGACTCTGCTCTCACTAATCGCAAAAATTCAAATCTTCAAATAATTGTCAATTATCAATTGTCAATTGTCAATTAAAAGGTCTATATTCTCTCACCTATTATTCATTATTCATTGTTCATTATTCATTAAAAGAAAAGTAGAGCCGCCACACTGTAACGACTCCACTTTTTATCGATTTAGAAATCTATCTATCAGATTCCCAGACTTTTACGAATGGCAGGCACGCGCGCTTCGGCTTCGTCGGTAGCACGGTCGTAGTCGCTCATCGATTTCATCTCGGCAGGAATCTCGAAATAGAATTTGATTTTCGGTTCGGTGCCCGACGGACGCACAGAGACTTTCAGGCCGTCTTCGGTGAAGTATTGCAGCACATTGCTCGTGGCGTTGAGCGACATCACAATATCGCTTTCGACCCACTGACCGTTTTTCAATTCGCGCTGTTTCAGCGTTTGGAAGTCCTTGGTTTTCACCACTTTGCTGCCAGCAATTTCGGTAATTGGGTGTTCGCGGTAGTTTATCATCATCTGCTTAATCTCTTCGGCACCCGACTTGCCCGGACGCACCACATTGATGGTTGTTTCGCGCTGGAAGCCATATTCCATGTAGATGTTCAGCAGATATTCGTAGAGCGACATGCCGTGGTCTTTGGCCCACGCCGCAATCTCGCAAATGAGGCAGATAGACGATGGTGAGCATTTGTCGCGCACAGCATCGTAGGGCAAAAATCCGAACGACTCTTCGCCGCCACCGATGTATTTGCGTGTGCCTTCCCACTCGCGTATGCGGTTGGCAATCCACTTGAAACCAGTGTATTCGTCGGTGAGTGTTACGCCTTCGCGGTCGGCAATTTTACGAATCAACTCGCTGGTTACTATCGTCTTAACAACATAATGTTCGGGGCGCAATTTGCCGAGTTTTTTCATGTTGTTGATGATGTAGTGGTGATACATGATGTTGGTTTGGTTGCCATTGATGATGACCCACTCGTTTTTGTCGTTGCGGCAAACGATGGCGATGCGGTCGGCATCGGGGTCGCTGGCTACCACAAGGTCGGCATTGAGTTTTGTGCCGAGATTCATACCCATGGTCATGGCTTCGGCGTTTTCGGGATTGGGCGACTGCACCGTCGAGAAATTGCCGTCGATAACCATCTGTTCTGGCACTACATGTATGTTTTGGAAGCCCCAACTGCGCAGGCACATCGGCACAATTTGGCGGCCAGCACCATGCAACGGCGTGTAAACGATGTTCAAATCTTTTTGGCGATTGATGGCTTCTTGGTCAATCATCACGGTTTTCACGGCCATCATGTAGTCGTAGTCCATTTCGCCACCGATAATTTGAATCAGGTCTTTGTTGGCTTCCCATTTCACATCGTCCATCTTCACTTTGTTCACCTCGGCAATGATGCCAGCGTCGTGTGGCATAAGCACTTGCGAACCATCTTCCCAATAGGCTTTGTAGCCGTTGTACTCTTTCGGGTTGTGCGATGCAGTTACATTCACGCCGCCTTGGCAGCCAAGATGGCGAATGGCGAAACTCACTTCGGGCGTTGGGCGCAGGCTCTCGAACAGATATACTTTGATGCCGTTGGCCGAGAATACAGCCGCCACCGTTTCGGCAAACATACGGCCGTTGTTGCGGCAGTCGTGCCCAACAACTACACTCACCTGTTTCACAGGATTTTTGTAGCCGTTTTCGCGTTGCACTTTCAGCAGATAGTTGGCGTAGCCCTGCGTTGCTTGTGCCACAATGTACTTGTTCATGCGGTTGGTACCGGGCCCCATAATGCCACGCAGGCCGCCTGTACCAAACTCAAGCGTGCGGTAGAACGACTCGATGAGTTCCGTCTTGTCGTCGGCCTCCATCATGGCACGCACCTGCGCTTTGGTCTCCTCGTCGTAGTTGCCGTCGAGCCATGTTTGCGCAGTTGCCATCACTTGTTTCAATTCTTCGTTTTCCATAATAATTGTTTTTAAGGTGATTATTCTATTTGTTGAATTGTTGAATTGTTGAACTGATTTTTGGTTGATCGGTTGATCGGTTGATTGGTTGATTGGAGATTTGTTGAATCGCAGTTGGCTGTGGTTACCGAATAATTATTCATTATTCATTCTTAATTGTTAATTATTTTCTTGGCCCCCTTTCCCGTTTCCCCCGAAGGGGGAACGCCAATTAAATCATCGAATCACAGAATCATTGAATTATCGAATGTTTGAACTTTCGCACTTTTATACTTTCACACTTTCTAACTAAAAAACTCCTCACTCCTAATTCCTCACTCCTCACTTATCTTGCTACTTGCTACTCACATCTTGCTACTAAAAAATATATGTTTTCAACAATTTGGCGTCGCCTTGTGGAACGAGCGTCAGTTCGTCCATTTCGGCGGGAATCAGCACGGTTTCGCCCACGGTCAGTTCTATTTCGCCACCGTCGTAGCAGCAACGCACGCTGCCTTCGAGTGCAGTGAGCAACACAAACGAGTCGAGCGCAACCAGTGGCATCGTCTGCTCGTGCGACAGCGCCACTATATCGGCAGTGAAATAGTCGCACGACACCAAGCGTAGCGGATTGCCATCGCGCGTTGGGTGCGGCTCTATCTTGTCGTTTTTCCACTGTTCGAAATCGATGGCATCGGCTGCCAAATCGGTATGGAGTTCGCGCTTTTTGCCGTCGGCATCCACGCGGTTGTAGTCGTAGATGCGATAGGTTACATCTGAAGTTTGTTGCACCTCCAAAATGACGCAACCTGCGCCGATAGAATGCACGCAACCAGCGGGAATAAATATGGCATCGCCTTTTTTGACGGGCGTTTTGCGTAACACACTTTCCAACTTGTTTTCGGCCACAAGGCGCAGATATTCCGCCTTATCGACAGGTCGCGTGAAACCAGCCACCACAAACGCTTCGGGTTCGGCATCGAGAATGTACCACATCTCGGTTTTGCCCCAGCAATGATGCCGTTCGGCGGCCAGCGCATCGTTGGGGTGCACCTGAATCGAGAGGTGCTGCGCCGAGTCGATGAGTTTGACCAGCAGCGGAAAGTCGTTGCCGTAGCGTTCGTAAATGCGGTCGCCCACCAAGTCGCCGAGATAGACCTCGACCAGTTCGCTGAGCGTATTGCCTTGCAAAAAACCATTTTCGACCACCGATTCGTTGCCTTCGACGGCCGATATATCCCATGTTTCGCCCACACGACCATCGGTTGTGCACGCGTGTCGGCAGTAGTTTTTCAGTTTGTCGCCGCCCCACAATTTTGTTTTGTGTATCGGCTTGAATTTCAGCGGATAAAGCATTGCGTTTTACAAAAATCGCTCAATAATCGGCTGCACAACAAGGCAGCACCACATTCTAACCGACAAAGATAGGATTTTCTACGCACAAAAACAACTCTCTGTGCGACTTTTTTTGCGCCTCTCTGCAGTCGGTTCGACAATCTATTTCGTCCAATTCTCGACCAACTCTTTGGCGGGATTGGTAAGACCGAGTTTGTTCTTTTTGTTGTAGCCGCACAAATCTTGGTGCAACTTGTTGGGATTCAGCCCTTTGAGTTTTTCTACGGTGTCGTAGCCCAGTTTTTGCAACGGCTCTACCCATTCGGCTGGCACGCCAATTTCGGCGTAGCGTTCGGGAGCGTCTTTTTTCTGCACCTTTTCGGGTTTCATCGTTGGAAACAGCAGCACTTCTTGAATGGTCGGCTGGCCAGTCATGAACATTGTCAGGCGGTCGATACCGATGCCGATGCCCGATGTAGGCGGCATTCCGTATTCGAGGGCGCGCATAAAATCGTGGTCGATCACCATCGCCTCGTCGTCGCCTTTGTCGGCCAGTTTCATCTGTTCTACAAAGCGGTTGTATTGGTCTATCGGGTCGTTCAATTCGCTGTAGGCGTTGGCCAACTCTTTGCCATTCACCATCAGTTCGAAACGCTCGGTGAGCCCAGGTTTTGAGCGGTGCATCTTGGTCAGCGGCGACATTTCGACGGGATAATCGGTGATGAATGTGGGCTGTATGAATGTGCCTTCGCAAAATTCGCCGAAAATTTCGTCAATCAGTTTGCCTTTGCCCATCGTGTCGTCGATTTCCATCTTCAGTTCCCGACAGATGGCGCGAATTTCGTCTTCCGACTTGCCTTCGAGGTTGTAGCCCGTCTTTTCGGCAATGGCTTCGAGAATTGGCAGACGGCGGTAAGGGGCTTTGAAATCGACTTCGTGGTCGCCAATTTGTACTTTGGTAGTGCCATTAACCGCCAGCGCAATCTGTTCGAGCAGCCGCTCGGCAAACGACATCATCCAGTTGTAATCCTTGTACTGCACATAGAGTTCCATGCAGGTAAATTCGGGATTGTGGCTGCGATCCATGCCCTCGTTGCGGAAGTTTTTGCCGATTTCGTAAACGCCCTCGAAACCGCCTACTATCAAGCGTTTCAGATAGAGTTCGGTGGCGATGCGCAGATACATATCCACATCGAGCGTGTTGTGGTGCGTGATAAACGGACGCGCCGATGCTCCGCCTGCAATCTGCTGAAGGATAGGCGTTTCTACTTCGGTGAATCCTGCCTCGTCGAATATGCGGCGCATGGTGCTGATGATTTTTGCGCGTTTCAAAAAGGTGTCTTTTACGCCGTCGTTCACGATTAAATCGACATAACGCTGCCGCGCACGCAGTTCGGGGTCGTCGAACTTGTCGTAGGCCACACCATCTTTGTATTTCACAATCGGCAGTGGGCGCAGGCTCTTGGCCAGCACGGTCAGTTCTTGTGCGTGTACGCTGATTTCGCCCGTCTGTGTGCGAAATACAAAGCCGCGAATACCGACAAAATCGCCAATGTCGAGCAGTTTTTTGAACACGGTGTTGTACATTTCGGGCTGCGCTTCGGTGCTTATCTCGTCGCGCGACACATATACTTGAATGCGACCTTTGGCGTCTTGCAGTTCGATAAACGACGCCTTGCCCATAATGCGGCGACTCATAATGCGGCCTGCAATGCAGACTTGGCGCGCTGGAGCGTCGTCGGCAAACTGCGCTTTGATGTCGTCGGAGTGCGCATCGACTGGATATTCTGCCGCTGGATAAGGCTCAATGCCCATGCTACGCAAAGCCTCAAGACTCTGCCGACGGCCTATTTCTTGTTCGTTCAGTTCCATATTTTATTCTTAATTTCTAATTTCTAATTTCTGGTTGTCGGTATCAACAACGCCACAATAATTATTCATTATTCATTCTTAATTGTTAATTTGGTTCGTGGCCCCCTTTCCCGTTTCCCCCGAAGGGGGAAAAGCCTTCGTTTAA
>CAVGYO010000056.1:0-9321 GCA_963633255.1 Erysipelotrichaceae bacterium | reverse complement strand
GGGAAACGGGAAAGGGGGCTACGAGCAAGACAATAAATAATGAACAATGAATAATGAATAATAATTGCGGCACTTCGGCTACCGAAAACCAGAAATTAGAAATCTAGAAATCTAGAAATAATAATCGCTTCAACAGAAAACTTTCACACTCTCTTGCGACTAACAATTTGAAATAATGTAGCATGAAACCTTGTCTTATCATCGCCATTTGTGGTGTGTTGTGTGTGTCGTGCCAAAAGAAGAAGCCCGAGGCCGATGCGTTGCGCCAGCCGCTCATCGAGGTCGAAGGTCGTTTTCTCTATCAGGACGAACTGAATGCCGTGATTCCGCAGGGCATTTCTACGGCCGACAGTGCGGCTTTGGCCGATGCGTTCATACGAAATTGGGCAACCAATGTGCTGCTCTACGAAAACGCCAAACGCAATGTGGCCAACGAGGCCGAAATAGAGCAGATGGTCGAAGAGTATCGCAAGTCGCTGACGATTCACTACTATCAGCAACGGCTTGTGGCACAGCGTCTTGGCGATGTGAGTGACGACGAGGTGGCGGCCTTCTACGAGGCGCACGCCACGCAGTTTCCGCTGCACGACAATCTGTTGCGCGGCGTATTTCTGAAAGTGCCGAACAATGCGCCAAATATCGACAAGGTGCGCCGTGCGTTCAAAAAACTCGACGACGACGAAAACATTCAGAAATTGGAAGAATACAGCGTGCAGCACGCCGCCAGTTACGACTATTTTGTCGATACTTGGATTCTTCTCAACGATTTGGCGCAGCGCATGCCGCTCAACAGTATCGACCAAAAAGCGTTGCTCACCAACTATCAGTTTTACGAAACATCGGATTCGACCTACACCTACATGCTCGACATTGCCGATTACAAACTGAAAGGGACGACCGCACCGCTCGAAGTGGTGAACGAACGCATTCGCACAATGCTCAACAATCAGCGCAAAATGGAGTACATCAAACAGTTCGAACTGTCGCTCTACGACGACGCTGCGAACAGCGGAAAAATCACCTTTTATCCACCTGTTTTTGAAAACAAAAATTTAGAATCGACCTTTGAAGATGAAGCAAAAGAGTAAAATAGCGGCCTTGTGCGCTATGTTGGCCTGTTCGTTGGCGGCTGCGGCACAGAGCAATATGATCGACGGCGTGGTGTGGGTTGTGGGCGACAACGCCATCATGCGCAGCGATGTGGAAGAGCAGCGTATGCGCCTACAATACGAAGGGCAGCGGCTGCAAGGCGACCCCTACTGCGTGATTCCAGAACGCATTGCGCTGCAAAAACTGTTTCTGCACCAAGCCAAAATCGATAGCGTCGAAGCCAGCGAATCGCAGGTCGAGATGCAGGTGAACATGCGTATGGACCACTTTTTGCGCGAAATCGGCTCGAAAGAGAAGTTGGAAGAGTATTTCAAAAAGACCACTTCCGAAATCAAAGAGGAGATGCGCCAAACCATTGCCGACCAGATGACCATTCAGATGGAGCAGCAGAAAATTACGGGCGACATAAAACTGACGCCAGCCGAGGTGCGCGAATTTTGTGAGTCGTTGCCAGCCGATAGTGTGCCGATGGTGCCCGCCGCAGTCGAAGTGCAGATAATCACGCTCGAACCGCCCATTCCACAGGAGGATTTGGAGGCAACCAAAAGTCGTTTGCGCGAATATGCCGAGCGTGTGAACAACGGCTCTGCCGACTTTTCGATGTTGGCGCGCCTCTATTCCGACGACCCTGGCACCGCCTCGAAAGGTGGCGAACTGGGATTTTTCGGGCGTGGCACGATGGTGCAGGAGTTTACCAACGCCGCCTTTGCGCTCACCGAGCCGGGGCAGGTGTCGCGCGTTTTTCAGACCGAATTTGGCTACCACATTGTGCAACTCATCGAGAAGCGCGGCGACCGCATCAACTGCCGCCACATCTTGTTGCGCCCACGCGTGTCGGCTGTTATCAAAGAGAAAACTTTTGCGCGACTCGACAGTTTGGCAACCGATATTCGCACAGGAAAAATAACTTTCGACGATGCGGCACTCAACTTTTCGGGCGACAAAAACACACGCATGAATGGCGGCGTGATGACCAACGCAAACACGGGCGCATCGAAATTTGAATATCAGGATTTGCCGTCCGAAGTGGCGAAAATCGTTTACAACATGGGCGTTGGCGAAATTTCGCAGCCGTTTGCCATGATGGATCAATCGCTCGGGCGCGAGGTCTATGCCATTGCCAAACTGAAATCGAAAACACCCAACCACAAAGCCAATCTCACCGACGACTATCAACTGCTGAAACAGCATTGCGAAGCGGCAAAACAGCAAGAAATTCTGTCGAAATGGATTGAGCAGAAAATAAAAGAGACCTACATCTACATCGATCCAGACTGGCGCAACTGCGAGTTTGAACATGAGGGCTGGATTAAAAACGAAAAGGCAAAAAGTGGCTTCTAACAGGCAACATATCATTGCGCTGGTCGTCGCTCTGATGGCGCTGGTCGGTTCGTTGGCGGCGCAAAACGCCATGAAACCAGCGGCACTGCGCACTGCACCGAAAGTTGTGCAGTCGTCGCACGCATCGGACAACGGCGCAAAGCACAAAACGCACCAAAAATCGTCGCAGCCGCGCACGATGGTCTATCTCGAAAATGCCGAGACATTCAGTTTCGACGAAGATGTGAACGCCGAAGCGCAACTGCTCAAAGGCAATGTGCGTTTCCGCCACGACGATGTGTTTCTCTATTGCGACAGTGCCTATTTTTTCGACAAAAAAAATTCGTTCAACGCCTACGGCCATGTCAAAATAGTGCAGGGCGACACCCTATTTATATATGGCGATGTGCTTTACTACGACGGCGACACCAAAATGGCGCGCCTGCGGCACAATGTACGCATGACCGACCGCACCGTTACGCTCGTAACCGACAGCCTCAACTACGACCGCGTGGCCAATGTGGGCTACTACTACACGGGCGGCAAACTGTTCGACACCGAAAATGTGCTGACTTCGATTTTTGGCTACTACTATCCGAGCGACGAGATGGCGCTCTTCCGTGCCGAAGTGCTACTCACCAATCCGCGTTTTACCATGCACGCCGACACGCTGAAATACTACACGCCGACGGCCATCGCCGAAATGGTGGGTCCAACAACCATTCTCTACGAAAACGAAACCACCATTTACTCCGAATTGGGACAGTACGAAACACGCTCCGAACAGTCGCACCTCTATCGCAATTCGCAGGTGAAACACGCTGATGGTCAGACACTTGTGGGCGACACAATTTTCTACGACAAAAAAACTGGCGAGGGGCGCGCCTATTCCAATGTGCATCTGAACGATTCGGCAAATCAGATTTCACTCTACGGCAATTTTGTCTATTACAAAGAGGAGGGCGATGTGGCGTTGGCCTACGATTCGGCGTTGATGGTGGAGTATTCGTCGCCCGACACCATCTATCTCAATGCCGACACGCTCTATGCCTACGCCGTCGATTCTACCGACAAAGTGGTGCGTGCGTTTCACCATGTGCGCATATTCCGTGTCGATGTGCAGGCGGTGTGCGATTCGGCCAGTTTCGAAACGCGCGACTCGGTCATTCACCTCATGCAGTTGCCTGTGGCGTGGTCGGGCGAGCGACAAATCACGGGCGACACCATGCACATCTATTCGCTCAATGGTGCGCCAGAACGCCTGCATGTGGTGGGCGCAGCGTTTGTTTGCGAGCAGCAAGATTCCAATTATTACAACCAAATCTCTGGAAAAGAACTCATTGCGCACATTGCCGACAACGAATTGCGTATGGTCGAGGTGCGTGGCAATGCCGAATCGATATATTTTCCGCTCGACGACGACAGCCTGATGATTGGGCTGAATCAGACCACGAGCAGTTACCTGACGGTCTATCTGCAAAATCAGAAAATAGAGCGCATTCTGCTTTATCCGTCGCCCGAAGGCGTGCTTACACCGATGGCGCAGACCACCGAAGAGATGTTGCGTTTGCCCGGTTTTTCGTGGCAAGAGGTGATAAGGCCGCGTTGCTGGCAAGATGTGTTTGCACGGCCCGAACGCCCCAAAATCGATGCCACAGCGAAACGCCGTCGCTCGGGACGCGTCGAACCCGAAGAGAGCGAAACCGCAGCCACCGACAAGCAGAAAAATCAGAAAAAACAGTCGCAAACGCCCACAAACAGCGAATCGACCGAAACGCCGCAGATGTCGATTCCTGCCATTGGTGGCGGCACAAACACACTCCAAAAACAGGTAGGCCGATGAGTAGGGTAGTAGTGGCACTGACAACGACCGAATCCGCCCCCACGGCGATGCGTTTTGCCGAGGCGGTGGCTGCCGCTTTGCAGCACGAGGCGCGCTGTTTGCGTTTGGGCGACGCAACGACCGCCGACACGGTGCGCACTGCCGATTTGGCCGACGAGTTGGAGCGCATCGATGCGTCGATGGTGGTGGCCGAAATTGCGCAGCGACGCGACATTCAGCCTTATCTGAACGCCTGCCGCAACTTGCGCGTGCCGTACCTTTTTGTCCGCTCGGGGAACGAACCCAAATTCGACACGGTGGCATTGCCCGTAACATTTCTGCCCGAAGAGAAAGAAAAAGGACCGTTTGCAGCGGCTTTCGGACGATTTTTGCACGCCAAATTGGTGATTTTTCGCCCAAAAGATTACGGCACACGCGCTGTACGCAATATCGAAGCGATGAAAACGCTTTTCGATTCGTTTTCGCTTGAGTATGAGGAGGTTAATGCACGCAAAGACAGCGACGGCGTGGAGCGTGAGGCGGCTGTATGGGCGCAACAGCATGCCGATTTGACCATCGTTTCGGCATCGCGCGAATATGGCTTAGACGATTTGATTTTTGGTAGCAAAGAACGCAAAATTCTCGAAAAAACGACGCAGCCCGTGCTGCTCATCAATCCGCGCGGCGACCTGTACGCACTCTGCGATTGAACCATTTTTTTTGAACAGATAAAAAACGACATACGCTTATGAAACGACTTTTTATTGCGGTTATTTGGATTGTCAGTGTTTCGGCACTTTGTGCGCAAACGCTTGATTATCCGATAGTTAAGGTCGGTGGCAAGGAGTATTATTCCTACACGGTCGAGCCGAAAGATGGGCTGTTTGGCATTGCGCGCAAGTTTGGTGTTACGCAAGCCGATTTGCACGCCTGCAATCCGCATTTGACCGAAGGGCTGAAAATCGGACAACAAATTTTGGTGCCTGTAACCGAAAATGCCGCCACTCAAAACGATATGATTTTGCACGAGGTGCAGCCCAAGGAGACGCTCTACGCACTGTCGCGCAAATACAATGTGCCAATCGAAAAAATTGTGCAGCAAAATCCCGAGTTGGCCGACGGCTTGAAAGTTGGGCAGCGGCTGCGCATTCCGCGCTTGGTTATTGGCAGCGAAAAAACGGTGCAAGTCGCTGAAAATCAGGAGAAAACTGCCGAAACGCCAGCCGCCGAACCGCACAAACATATTGTGCAATCGAAAGAGACGCTCTACAGCATCAGTCGCCTTTACGGCACTTCGGTCGAAGAGTTGGTCGAACTTAACGGCATTATCAGCACCATCAAAGTGGGCGACACGCTTCTGATTTCGGCACCGCAAGTCAAGCCAAAAGCACCGCAAACGATTGTGGCACAGTCAAATACGCTGATCGACACCACTGCACAAGCCGACCGCGTTGCGCCGAGCGACGAAACGCCCACTGTGGCAGAAAAAGCGGCTGTTGTGCTGCCTTCCAACGCGCTGAAAGTGGCGGTGTTGATGCCGTTCATGCTCAAAACGCCCTACATCGACTCGTCGGTGAACTATTTTTGGGAGTTTTACCGCGGTGTATTGCTCGGTCTCGAAAATGTGAAACGCCTCGGCATTTCGGTCGAACTGCATGTTTACGACATCGAAAAATCGCTCGAAACGCTCGATTCGGTGCTGCATTGTCCCGAATTGGCCCAAATGGATCTGCTCATCGGGCCTGCATACGCCAATCAGGTGGCGTTGGTTGCCGATTTTGCCAAACAAAATCAACTTTTCACGCTGATTCCATTCACTTCGAAAATAGAAAATACCAACGAATACATCTTGCAGTTCAACCCATCGCAAGAGAAAATTTTGCCCTTTGTGGCGCACACCATCGCCAAGCGTTTTTCGTCGCAAAACATCGTGATAGCGCGCGTTTCAGACAAGCGCGACAAAGCCAACCTTTTGGCCGACGAACTGACAAAAACGCTGCACAAAATGCGCAAACCGTACAAAGAGATTCACCTTTCGGTCAACAATGTCGATACGCTGCAAACCGTGGTTGGTCGCAACCGCACGCTGTTGCTCATTGCCACGCCGCACGCCGAAGTGGTTGCGCCTATCTTGCCGAAAATCAAGGAGTTAGCATTGCCGTTTATCCAAATTTGGGGCTTCGAAGATTGGAAACAGTGGACCACCTACATCGATGGCACTTACTACCATTCGCTCTTTTATCGCCGCAATACCGATGCTTACGAGCAGAACTACGCCGCGTGGTATGGCGAACATACGGTAGAAACCGAGCCGCACTACGACTTGATAGGCTACGATGTGGCGAACTACATGGCCGCTGCGCTCGATGCCAACCGACACAACCCAACGGCCGCCTTTGGAAAAGTGGCGTGCAACTGTCTGCAAACGGATTTCAAATTCGAGAAAGGCACTGATGGACAGTGGATTAACACCAGTTGGCACCTCTTTGGCTACTACAACCACAAATTGAACGAGATAGAATGCAAAATGCCAAAATAAAAGCCGTTTTTGCACTGACGCTGCTGCTTTTTGCTGTGCCGCTGGCTGCACAACGCTATTTCTACGAACCAGAATATGCGCTCGGCGTGCGGGCTGGCGCAACCGCCTCGTTTGTGTCGTTTGTCCCTGCCATTTCCGATTGGCAAATGCTCTACGGAGCGCAGGCTGGCGTGGCGTTTCGCTACATCACCGACCGCCATTTTGGCATTCAGGTCGAAACAAATTTCACGCAGCGTGGTTGGAAAGAGAAAAACGACGCATTCGCCTACGAGCGAAGACTCGATTACATCGAAATTCCCCTGTTGTCGCACATCTATTTTGGCAAAAAATACTTCCGCTGGTTCTTCAATTTAGGTCCAGAAATCAGTTTCCGTGTGCACGACAATGGCGCCAAAACGAACATTGCCGAAGACGAAAAATCGCCACGCCACACCGACGAGTTCAAAACCGCGTTCGACTATGGCATTGTTGTCGGTACAGGCTTTGAATTTCAGACGCAAAAGGCGGGCATTTACCAACTCGAAGCACGCTATTCGTTTGGACTGGGCGACCTTTTCAAAAACTCGACCAGCGACACCTATAGCCGCTCGTCGAACCAAAACATTTCGCTCTGCTTTGGCTTTTTGTTCAACATCAAACGCAAAATGCAACCAATCTATTGACACACATGACCGATATGAAATTTGTAGGAATCATTCCCGCGCGCTACGCCTCCACGCGTTTTCCGGGCAAGCCGCTGGCCGACATTTTTGGCAAACCGATGATACAGCATGTTTACGAGCGTGCTTCGCAAGTGCTTGAAAATGTGGTTGTTGCAACAGATGATAAGCGCATTTTCGATGCAGTCGAGGCGTTTGGCGGCAGGGTAGTGATGACTTCGGAAAATCACAAAACAGGCACCGACCGTTGCTACGAGGCACTGACAAAACTGTCCGACCGCTACGATGTAGTCATCAACATTCAGGGCGACGAACCCTACATTGCCACCGAACAGATAGAGGCGTTGAAACACTGTTTCGATACGAACGGCACGCAGTTGGCTACCCTTGTAAAACCGTTTGCGCCCGATGCTACCTATCAGGAATTGCAGAATCCGAATGCCCCGAAAGTCGTTGTAAATCAGCACGATGAAGCCATCTATTTCAGCCGTTCGGTAGTGCCATATTTGCGTGGCGTAACTCCCGACGAATGGGCGCAGCGGCACACCTACTACAAACACATTGGCATCTACGCCTACCGCACCGATATTTTGGCGCAAATCACCAAAATGGCGCAAACGCCGCTCGAAAAAGCCGAGTCGCTCGAACAGTTGCGCTGGCTCGAAAACGGGTTGCATATTCGCGTGGCCATCACCAACGCCGAAAACATCTCCATCGACACCCCCGACGACCTTGCTGCACTACTGCAGAAAAATAGTTAGTAGTTAGTAGTTAGCAGTTAGCAGTGTTTTTTTTGAGAACATAGAGCATAGACTTTTTAATTGACAATTGACAATTATTTGAAGATTGATTTTTCAATTAAACGATTCAACGATTCAACAATTCAACAATTCAACGATTCAACAATTCAACGATTCAACGATTCAACAAAACTTTACAAACTTTCAACTCTTATGAAATACAAACGAATTCTTTTGAAATTGAGCGGAGAATCGCTCATGGGCGCAAAACGCCACGGCATCGACGAACAGCGGTTGGACGAATATGCCACGCAGATAGCCGACATTGTGCGCAGTGGCGTGCAGGTAGGCATTGTGATTGGCGGCGGCAACATTTTTCGCGGTTTGAGCGGCGCAGCGCAGGGTTTCGACCGTGTGAAAGGCGACCAAATGGGTATGTTAGCCACCGTTATCAACAGTTTGGCACTCAGTTCGGCTCTCGAGAAAAAAGGCGTTCGTGCGCGTGTGCTCACGGCGGTGCGCATGGAGCCGATTGGCGAGTTTTATAGCAAACCGAAAGCCGTCGAGGCGTTGGAGCGTGGCGAAGTGGCCATTTTTTCGGCAGGCACGGGCAATCCTTACTTCACCACCGACACGGGCGCATCGTTGCGCGCCATCGAAATCGAAGCCGATGTGATGCTCAAAGGCACGCGCGTGGATGGCATCTACACCGCCGACCCCGAAAAAGACCCGACAGCCACCCGTTTCGACGAAATCACCTTCGACGAAATCTACAACCGCGGTCTGAAAGTGATGGACTTGACCGCCACCACCATGTGCAAAGAAAACCGCCTGCCCATCGTCGTTTTCGACATGGACACATACGGCAATCTGTCCAAAGTTGTCTCTGGCGAAAAAATCGGCACACTGGTGCGGTAGCGGCAAACCATCGTCCTACAACTTGCAGATTTGGTTATTTGCAGTTGGCTGTGGTTACCGAATAATTCTTAATTGTTCATTATTAATTGTTAATTATTCTCGTAGCCCATCCGTTGAAGATTTGAAAATTTCTTTTTCAATTCAACGCTTCAACAATCAACCAGAAATTAACGCCTCAACCTTTCAGCCATGTCTGTTTTTCTACCGAGTAGA
>CAVGYO010000055.1:0-9447 GCA_963633255.1 Erysipelotrichaceae bacterium | reverse complement strand
TGTCATGCCTTGGTATTCGTGGATTATGGGCTGTATCGAGGTGTTGGTGTTTTTTCGTTTGGGGCGCAGTTTGCCTACAAAATACGATTTTTATTCCGAAAAACATTTCGAAAAACGCCTATTTTGGGATGTTGTGGTGGTTTACGTGCTGTGGACTTTCTTGTACTATGGCTTCACGATGGCTATGTGGGATACGCCTTGGGAACAGCCACCTTGGTGCAGCATCGATTCAAGCGGTTATTTCGACACTGGCAAATGGTTGGCCGATTGTATCCGCAACGGTGATCTTACACCTTGGTTCAACTGGGCATTTACAGGCGATGCGGGTGTGTCCGATTTGGGTTATCCGATAGTGCTTGCCATACTCGATTTGATATCGTGGGACAGCATCATCTTTACGCGCATAGCCAACGCTTTTTTTGCTGCGTGGATGATAGTGTTGCTCTATCGTTTGGCCAAGCGCAATTTTGGCGACAAGGTGGCGCGCCTGTCGGCTATCTTTACATTTTTGCTGCCACCGTTGATATTTTGGACAGCGACCACCATGAAAGAGGCCGTCATGACGATGTTCACTGTTTGGTACTTGGAGCGCCTCGACTTTGTGTTCCGCAAGCCGAAACTGCTGGTGAAGGATTACGCCGAAATCATCTTGTTCGCGTCGTTCCTGATGTGGTTTCGCACAGCACTATTCGCTGTTGCTATTCTGACATTTGCGGTTGCCATTGTCATTACCGACAAAAAAGTGATCAGTACGGGGCGTAAAATTGCCCTTGGCCTGTTTTTGGGCTTGTGTATGCTCTTTGTTTTCTCTAAAGAAGCCAATCAACTGGTGGGCGAATTGCTTGTAAACCGAGAGCAAGCCAAAGGAAATTTGGAATTTCGCGCGAACCGCGAAGGTGGTAATTCGTTTGCAAAGTATTTGAGTGCTGGCGCTATGGCACCGTTGGTGTTCACCATTCCGTTCCCGACCATGATAGACCTGTACTACCAACCAACGCAGGCCATGCTCAACGGCGGTTGGTATGTGAAGAATGTCATGTCGTTTTTCCTGCTGTACGCCTTGCTGGCTTTGTGGCGCACAGGCGAGTGGAAACAGCACATCATTGTGTTGGCATATTTGCTAGGATACATGGCGGCTTTGGCACTTAGTTCGTATATCCATGCGGGGCGTTTCCACTATCCCATTTTGCCGTTCGATATGATGCTGGCGGCGTATGGAGTGATGCATTTCAAGAGAAAACATTTCAAGTATTTCAATATGTTCTTGCTGATTGAGTTTGCAACCATCATTTTCTGGAATTGGTTCAAACTGAAAGGGCGCGGATTGATTTAGATTATGAAAGTATTGTTGGTACATAGCGGCAATCACCACGACGGCGGTGCTTCTTATGTGTTTGTACACGAGCAGGGCGATGCTCTACTGCAGGCAGGTGTCGATGTCTCCTATTTTGTGGTCAAAGGCAAGGGTTTGTTCGGCTATCTGTCGAATTTACATCGTTTGAAACGCACAATCAGGGCAGAGCAGCCCGATTTGGTACATGCACACTATGGTATGTCGGGTGCATTGGCTGTGATGCAACGGTTGGTTCCAGTGGTTACCACTTACCACAATGGCGAAACCTTGACATGGTATGGTCGTCTGGTTTCTAAATTGGCGTTGTGGTTCAGCGCATACAACATTTTTGTGGCGCGCCACATCTACGAACTACTTGCTCCCAAACCGAAACACTACACATTTTTGCCGTGCGGCATTTGGCTCGACAAGCAGCCATTGGTGCCAAAAGCCGAAGCCATAGCGCGCATGGGCTTGCCAACCGATAGGCCAAACATTTTGTTCGGCGGCGCATTTTCCAATTTACGCAAAAATGTGGCTTTGGCGCGTGAGGCGGTAGACAAACTCGGGCAACCAGTCAATCTTATCGAAATGAAGGGCTGGAATCGCGAACAGGTGAACCTGCTTTTGTGCGCCTGCGACTTGATGCTATTGCCAACCAAAAGCGAAGGTTCGCCACAAGTGGTCAAAGAGGCGATGGCGTGCAACTGCCCTGTGGTCGCCACCGATGTGGCAGATATTGCATATCTGTTGAGCGGTGTGCGCAATTCGTATGTTACGAGTTTCGATGCGCAGGAGATAGCCGACCGCATTGCAGCGGTGCTGGCCGACGGTGGGCGCAGCGATGGCCGCCAGCGCATCGAACGACTCAATTTGGACAACAGCGCAGTGGCAGAACGATTGCTTGACATATACGATACTGTACTCGGGCAGATGCCCGTGAAAAGCGACCGACACAAATTAGATGTGGTGGCTTTCTATTTGCCGCAGTACTATCCAACCAAAGAAAACGATGCTTGGTTTGGTAAGAATTTTACAGAGTGGACAAATGTAGAGAAAAGCAAACCACTATTCAAAGGGCACTACCAACCGCAACTTCCAACCGATTTGGGTTATTACGACCTGCGCGATCCTGCAGTTCGCCTGCGGCAAGCCGAATTGGCACAAAAAGCGGGCGTCTCGGCTTTTTGCTACTACCACTATTGGTTTGGACATGGCAAGCAGATGCTCGAACTGCCGCTGAACGAGGTGGTGCGCACAGGGCAACCCGATTTGCCGTTTTGTGTCTGCTGGGCAAATCATACTTGGTACAAAAAAACATGGGATTCGGAAAGCAGCGTGCTAAACAAGCGTGTACTTTTGCGTGTGGAATATGGCGGTCAGGAAGATTGGGACGCACATTTTGCCGCACTGCTGCCCATATTCAGCGACAAACGCTACTACCGCATCGACGGGCGCCTCGTTTTTGTTTTTTATCGCATCGAAAACATTCCACAAGTAGAAAAGATGATGGCGCGCTGGCAAGAACTTGCGGCGCAGCACGCCTTGCCAGCATTTTATTTCATGAGTTATGTCGATGATGTAGCGCGGCTCGGCAATCCGCTGCACAGGCTGTGCGAACAGACCATTGTCTGCTGCAAATCGAATTTGGAATCGATAAGTGGTTCGCTGATAATACGCAAAAGTAGCCGTTTCCTGCGCATGTTGATGTCGCAGGTGCTGCATCACCCACTCACTAAATGCAATTATCCATCTATTCGGCATAAACTGTTGTCGCCATTTTTTGCAGAGTCGTGGATTGTACCCACCCTGTTGCCGAATTTTGACAACACACCAAGGCGTGGTATGGGGGCTACGGTACTGCACAACGCTTCGCCACAGCAGTTTCTCGCACATTGCCGCGAAGTGTTCGCCTATCTGCGCCACAAAAAGAGACCGCTGGTTTTCCTTAAGTCGTGGAACGAATGGGGCGAAGGTAACTATGTAGAGCCAGACATCAAGTACGGCGATGGCTGGATTTGCACCCTGCGTGAGGCGGTCGATGAATTTAACAACGAGATAGGCGATTGAGATGATCGACATCATTTCCGACATATCGCATATCGAGGTAGAGCAGTGGCGCACACTTGTGGCCGAATCGCCCACAGCCACTTGGTTTCAGACGCGCGAAGCATACGATTTTTATGCCTCGCTGCTGTCGCTGATGACGCCTTTTGTCTTTGCTGTTGTAGAAAACTCGAAACTCACAGGGGCGATTGTTGGCTACATCACGCATGAGCCGAACAAACTCAAGCAATTTTTTACACGACGCGCCATTATCATCGGCGGTCCGTTACTTGCTGCCGACATTAGCAACGAGGCACTCGAACAACTACTCACAGCAGTAACAAAAAGTTTGAGGCGTCGTGCCATTTACATCGAAACACGCAATTTCAACGACTACAGCCGCTGGCGGAGCGTGTTCGAGAAGTGCGGTTTTGCCTACCAGCCGCATCTGAATTTTCACATCGACACAAGTTCGGAGGAAATGGCGCAAAAGAAAATTGGCAAACATCGTTGGAAATATATCAGGCTATCTTTGCGCGATGGTGCCAAATTGGTTTCCGCCCCAACGCTGCAACAAGTATTCGAGTACTATCAAATACTCAAGGAATTGTATGTGACCAAAGTCAAAACCCCTTTGTTCCCATTTCAGTTTTTCGAAAAGTTGTATGCTCTAAAGTCTGCGAAATTTTTGTTAGTTGATTTTGACGGAAAAATAGTTGGCGGAACGGTGTGCATGTCCTTGGAAAATAAGGCCTTATACGAATGGTTTGTCTGTGGCGACGATAATTATCACAAAGGCATTCGTCCATCTTCTGTTGCCACATGGTTTGGCATACAATATGCGGCACAGCATGGCTACCCGTTATTCGATTTGATGGGAGCCGGTATTCCCAATAAAAAATATGGCGTGCGCGATTTCAAAGCCGAATTTGGCGGTAATTTGGTCGAGCATGGACGCTTTATCCATGTTTCGAACACGCTGTTGTATAAAATTGGCGTTTTAGGTGTGAAATTATTAAAGTTTTAGGTAATGAAGTTTGAGTATTTGTGGCGGAAATTGTTGTATTCATTGACACATTGCCCTGGTCGTCGGATACGCGTGGCTGCATTGCGGCAACTGGGATTTCATGTTGGTCAGGATGTCTATATAGGGCCTAATTTGACATTGTCTGTGGGGGTTTCCGATAAGAATATGACTTTGAACATTGGCGATAGGGTTAGTTTCGGACCTAATGTAACGTTGATACTTGCTTCACATCCCAATAATAGCCGTTTGAAAAATGTTTTGCAGTTTCCGCCCCGTAAAATAGTGATAGAAGATGACGCATGGTTGGGCGCAAATTGTGTGCTTTTGCCGGGAATAACCATTGGAACATGTAGTGTTGTCGGGGCTGGGGCCGTTGTTACTAAAGATGTGCCTCCATATACTATTGTGGCCGGTGTTCCGGCACGGGAAATTAGAAAAATAAGTAAAAGCGGACTGGATTGACAAAGCGATGAAGCCTCGATTACAAATATCTTTTTCAGTTAGGGATACCTTGCGTTTTTTGTTTGGCAAACCGTATACTCCTAATCCAAATCAATTTTTGTTGAATCATGCGAGGACGGGTATTTATGTGGCTTTGAAGTCCTTAAATCTTCCACAGGGCGCTAAAGTCGCTGTCATGGCGTATAATTGCAATTCGGTTATGGCGGCGGTTGTTAAGGCAAGGTGCAATATTGTTTTTGTTGACGTTACAAAAGACTTGCGGCTGAATTTGGAGGATTTGGCTCGTAAAATAGAGGGCGTGTCCGTATTGGTTGTTACCCATCTGTATGGAATCGTTAATGATGTAGATGCCATCAAAATGTTATATCCACACTTGACTGTCATTGAAGATTGCGCTCATGCTTGGGGCAGCGAACTGAATGGACGGGCATGTGGCGCAAATGGAGATTTCTCGGTATTTTCGGTTGGGCAGGCGAAATTACCCTCGATAGGTGATGGCGGCATTTTGCAAGTAAACGATTTGAAATACCTGCAGTCGGTGTCGGAATATGTGGCGAAGTTGCCGAAATACTCTGTAATGAAAGAATTTACTTTGCTGGCGCGTTTGCAGGCGAGCGCTTTTTTGCTTTTGCCGACCATATATAGTTTGTGGCATTCATTCAAACCGCAGAAAGTAAAGTTGGGCGGTTTTGTGCCTTTGCAAATGGCGGATGGAATTTCCAAATTGCTTTCATCCAAGCAAAAAGAGACGCAGTGTCTCATTCAGAGCCGTCAGGCTAATTGTAGGGTTTTGTTGGAAAAGTTAAAGGCCAATGTGTCGCCTATTGTTGGTGATGAGGGTTGGAATTGCTTTATGTTGCCAATATGGTGCGAAAGTCCAGCGTCTGTTATTGAAGAATATGCCCATAAGGGTGTTGAAGTGGCTGCGCATTTCACAAATGCAATTGTTTGGGCGCGCAAATATGGATATTTGGATGGCAGCTGCCCAGTGTCGGAAACGATAGTGAACCATGTAATTACATTCCCAACTTATTATATTGTATGAATGTTCTGTTCGTGTCGGGGCATCCCGCCCAAGTTCATAATTTTCGTTTGGTACGCGAAATGCTGATTCGGCATGGCCATCATGTGTTTTGGCTGACAACGGACAAGGATATTGCCATTAACCTACTTGAAGTGTATGGCATTCCTTACCGGTTGTTACGCAAGCCTCGAAAAGGTTTGCTCGGCAAAATAAAGGCATTGGTGACGAATGTGTGTTTTGAAATACGCTGGTTGCGAAAAAATAAAATTGACGTGTGTGTGTCGCGTACTTGTCCATACACATGTATTGCTGCTGGTTTATTACATAAAAAACACATTATTTTGGATGATACGGAACATGGGGCGGCTAAAATCCAGTTTTTTGCACATTGGGCGAACACAGCGATAGTTCCGCAGTGCTTTTATTTTACGATTACACCGCAGCAGATAAAGTTTGCGGGAAATATAGAACTTTTTTATTGCCATCCTAAACGATACCAATGGGCGGAACCATGGAACTTGTTGGAAATCGAGAAAAATACGCCTTATGCAGTCGTTCGTTTTGTTAAATGGAACGCTTACCACGATGTAAATTTAATGGGCGGCTTTACAGATAAGGCCAAGGTAGAACTTGTAAGGCAACTCTCAAAACGTGTTCATGTATTTATTTCATCGGAAGCGGAATTGCCGCAAGAATTAGAAGCGTATAGGATTCATATTCCGATAGAGCGTATGCACGATGTGCTTTGCTCTGCCTCTCTGTTTATCGGCGAAAGCGCAACAATGGCTTCGGAAAGTGTGGTTTTGGGGACACCGGCTATTTATATAGATGAAGTTGGGCGCGGCTACACGGACGAAGAGGATAGGGAAGGGTTGTTGTATATGTTTCGTCCCGACCAACAGGATGATGCCATTGCAAAAGCGATTGAAGTTGTTTCTTCTGCATTCGATGTGTCTGCTTGGAAAAATAAGTGGGAACGTTGGATGGATACAAAAATCGACCCGACCGCCTTTTTGTGTTGGTTTATCGAAAATTATCCCGAGAGCGAACGCACAATGCGCACCAATCCCGACTACCAATTCCGTTTCAGATGATGGACTTTACCCTAAAAAAATATCGTCAATTGTTGCTGACGCTAAAAAAATCGGGTTATGCGTTCGTAACTTTTGCCGATTATTGCGACAGCAAGGCGGACTTTTCTCACGAAAAATTCGTAATTTTGCGACACGATGTGGACGCAAAGGCCGTCAATGCGCTGCGTGTGGCGCAGATAGAGGCCACTTTGGGCGTGCGTGCGAGTTACTATTTTCGCATTGTGCCAGCCAGCAATCAGCCCGATATTATTCGGCAGATAGCGGCTCTTGGTCACGAAATTGGCTATCACTACGAGGATATGGCACTCTGTCGCGGCGATGTGACGCAAGCCCAAAAGCATTTTGCCGAGTGGCTGCACTATTTTCGCCAATTTTACCCCGTGCGCACCATCTGTATGCACGGCGCGCCACGCAGCAAGTTCGACGGGCGGACGCTCTGGCAAACTTGCGACTACCGCACTTTCGGCATTGTGGGCGAACCCTATTTCGATGTCGATTTTGCCGATGTGTTCTACCTGACCGACACTGGGCGGCGGTGGGACGGCTACAAAGTGAGTCTGCGCGACAAAATTCCGCACTATCAGGACGAATGGTTGCACCGCGGGCTTGTCTATCGCACAACAGCCGACATTGTTGCCGCTGCCGAGCGAGGCACACTGCCGCCGCACATCATGATGACAACGCACCCACAGCGATGGACCAATTCGCGCGCAGCGTGGCTCAAAGAGTTGTGTCTGCAACGCACCAAAAATTGCGTGAAACGCTTAATCGTCGTTTGTAAATCGAAAGAATGAAGAGAAAAATACAGTTATACAAGCCGAAATGGAGCCTGCTGCTGGTCGATATTTGCTACTTTTTGGTGGCAACATTTGCCTTTTATCTGCTGAAGGACTACTCTAAACGCTTTTTTCTGGCGCGCTACGGCGACATTTTTCTGATTGTCGGCTGCGTGTGGGGTGTTTTTGGCTATCTTTTCGGAAAATATCGCTCGTTGGCACAGAGTCGCTACCGCCGCTCGGTGCTGCGGTTGGTGCTGACTGCGCTTTGCACGCTTGTGGTGGCACTGGGGTTGGTCTATCTTGGTTGGCTCGAATTTTCGGTATTGCAGACTGTGTCGTTGCTCGGCACGGTGTTTTTGCAAAATTTGCTGATTGTCGGTTTGGTGCATATCTTCTACTATGCGGCTTATATCGACGAACAACCGCATGTGGAGGCGCAGCGCGAACCTGCGCAGGTGCTTGCACCGCCCCAACAAATCGATGCTGCAGAGGTGGCCGAGAAGATACACAATATCGCCACCATCACCTCGCCCGATGTGCAGGCCTACATTTGCAGTAGGGTCGATGTGGCGAGTTCGAACACGCTCTTTCTCTCCACGACAAATCTGTTCAATTACACCGCATTGCCCGCCTATCGCTACGATGTGATTGTCAATTTGGAACGGCTGAACAACATTCGTGGCATCAACAAAATGTTTGCAACCGCCAACGCCAAACTGCCCGACGATGGTAGGGTAGTGTTCCTATTCGAATCGCGCTCGACACGCAAACAACGGCTGCTCGACAAGTGGCCGATGGGGCTTGGCAGGATTTTCTATGCGTTCGATTTTGTGCTGAAACGCATTGTGCCGAAACTTTTCATGACCAATCGCCTCTACTACGACATTACGCAGGGTCGCAACCGTGTGTTGAGCAAAACCGAAGTGCTGGGACGCCTCTACTATTGCGGATTTGCGGTAATCGACCAGACAGTAATCGACGGTTTGACACTGGTGGTGGCGCAACGCACGCAGCAGCCACACGGGCAGATGCGCAAACGCTACGGACCGCTCATCAAACTGCGGCGTATAGGCAAAGACGGACGCTATTTCTATGTGTACAAACTGCGCACCATGCACCCTTACGCCGAATACTTGCAGCAATATATGTACGACCATCACCACCTGCGCGAAGGCGGAAAAATAGCCGACGACATTCGCATTTCGACCATGGGGCACATCATGCGGCGGTTTTGGCTCGACGAACTGCCAATGTTCATCAACCTATTTCGTGGCGAGATGAAATTGGTGGGCGTGCGACCGCTCAGCGAGCAGTATTTCAACCTCTATTCCAAAGAGTTGCAAGAAAAACGCACCAAGTTCAAACCAGGATTGCTGCCGCCTTTCTACGCCGATATGCCCAAAACACTCGACGAAATACAGGCCTCCGAAATGAAATATCTGACCCTCTGCGAACAGTACGGCTGCTTCGTTACCGACAATCGCTATTTTTGGAAAATACTCTACAACATCGTGATAAAACGCGCCAGAAGCAATTGAAAAGGTGAAAATTTAGTAGCAAGTAGCAAGAAAGTGAGAAGTTAGTAGTGAGAAGTGAGCAGTGTTTTTTTTGAGAACATAGAGCATAGACTTGTTGGATGCGTGGCGTTCCCCCTTCGGGGGAAACGGGAAAGGGGGCCACGA